>JAOPWH010000206.1 GCA_025965795.1 Blastococcus sp. | reverse complement strand
ACGCCGGCCAGGCCCCGCGGCACGCCGTCGGCGAGCTGCGGCCAGGGCAGGGCCAGGTCGACGAGGTGCCCCAGGACGAGCGCGGTGCCGACTGCGAGCACCGCGACCCGCGCCCACCCCGGCTCGGCGCCGGCCCGACCCAGCAGCAGGAGCGCGGCCAGGGCGCCGACCGCACAGATGAGCAGCAGGCTCCCGGACAGCGAGGCGACGAGATCACTGCGCGGGCGCCGGAACATCTGCTGCAGCACGACGGCGAGGAAGCCCAGGCCGAACACCACGAGCACACCGCCGGCGGACGGCCGCTCGGGCAGGACGAGCGAGAGGTCGGCCGCGACGGCGGCCGCCGCGCCCACCGCCAGCGATCCGGCGAAGCCCTGGATGCCGGTGATCAGCACCCAGGCCAGCACCAGCCCGAGCTGCAGCACGAGCACGGCGGCCAGCCGGCCGAGGTCGCCGAGCAGCTCCGGGAGGCCGACGAGCAGCGCCACGGCCACCACCGCGATCCCGGCGGCCGGCAGGTGGTGTGCCCGCGCCGGAAGTGCGGAGTGCAGCGCGACGGCACCGGGCGGCGAAGAGCTCACGGGTCGATCGTCGCAGAAGGCCCTGAGCTGCCGCGTCCGCGGACGTCGAGCTGCCCGGGGGCCACGTCGGCTATCCTGCCCTCTCAACTCGACAGCGCCGTCGATGAGTCCTTCGAGGAGACGACATGCGACTCGTACTCATGACGGCGGCGCGCCAGGCCACCACTGAGGTTCTTCCCGCCCTGGGGCTGCTCGCCCATCAGGTGCGGGTGGTGGCGCCGGAGCTGTCCAGCCTGCTCGACGGCGATTCCGGTGACGTCGTCCTGGTCGACGCACGGCACGACCTCATCCGGGCCCGCACGCTGTGCGGCCTGCTCTCCTCCACCGGCGTGGCCGCCTCGCTGGTCGCCGTCCTCTCCGAGGGCGGGCTCGTGGCGCTCTCGGCGGACTGGGGGATCGACGACGTCCTGCTCGACACCGCCGGCCCGGCCGAGGTCGACGCCCGGCTGAAGTGGGCAGCCGCCCGGCGGCTCGCCGCCGACACGCCTGCCGACGGCGTCGACGGAGGCGTCACCCAGGCCGGCGAGCTCGTCATCGACGAGCACAGCTACTCCGCCAAGCTGCGCGGCCGTCCGCTCGACCTCACGTACAAGGAGTTCGAGCTGCTCAAGTACCTGGCCCAGCACCCGGGCCGGGTGTTCTCCCGCGCCCAGCTCCTCCAGGAGATCTGGGGCTACGACTACTTCGGCGGTACGCGCACCGTCGACGTCCACGTGCGGCGGCTGCGGGCCAAGCTCGGCGCCGAGCACGAGGCGCTGATCGGCACTGTGCGCAACGTCGGCTACAAGCTCGACCAGCAGGTGGCCGACGCGACGGCTGCGGCCGCGCGGACCGCCGCGGACACGGCCGACTCCGAGCTGGTCTGAGGCCGCGCTGAGCAGCTCCCTCGACGGGCGCGACCTCGACGACGTCGTCGCGCTGCTGGCGGCCGCCACCGACGCCGACGGCGTGCGCCCCCTGTCCGAGGCGGCGGAGCTGCACCTGCGGCACGGCGGACCGGGCGAGGACGTCGTGGTCCGGGACGGCGACTCGGTCGTGGGCTACGCGCGGCTCGACGACGGCACGGCGGAGCTGGTCGTGCATCCGGCCTCCCGGCGGCGGGGGTTCGGCACCGCCCTGCTGGACCGCGTCCTCGAGCTCACCGGAGAGCGGGAGCTGTCGGTGTGGGCGCACGGCGACCTTCCCGGGTCCGGTGAGTTGCTGACCTCGCGGTCCTTCTCCCGTGCCCGCGTCCTGCTGCAGATGCGGCGCGACCTGGCCGGGACCGACCCCGACCCCCGGCCGCCCCTGCCCGACGGGGTGCGGGTCCACCCGTTCCGGCCGGGGCGGGACGAGCAGGCGTGGCTCCGGGTCAACGCCCGGGCGTTCGCGCACCACCCCGAGCAGGGCTCGTGGACCGCCGAGGACCTCGCGCTGCGCGAGCAGGAACCGTGGTTCGACGCCGAGGGATTCCTGCTCGCCTGGCGAGGCGACCCCGACGACGGCGGCTCCCTGCTCGGCTCGCACTGGACGAAGGTGCACCCGCCGGGGGACGTCGGCGACGAGGCGGTGGGCGAGGTCTACGTGCTGGGCATCGATCCCGACGCCCAGGGCATGCGGCTCGGGCAGGCCCTGACCGATCTCGGACTCGCGCACCTGCGCGGTCGCGGACTCGCCCGAGTGCTCCTCTACGTCGAGGAGGACAACGAGGCGGCGGTGCGGCTGTACGAGGGCCGTGGATTCCGGCGCTTCTCCGTCGACGTCTCCTGGACGCGCGACCCTCGCTGAGGGCCGCCGCGGGGCCCGCCGCGCCACCGTTCACCCGTTGGCCTTACCGCGGATGGGTCCCTGTGTCCGAAGACTCAGTACCCGTTCACCATGCGTTCACCGAGGCACCCGGATCCGTCCATCTGGGCTCCTTAACTTCAGCCGCATGACGCTTCGCACCCTCAGCCGCGCCACTGCCGTTTCCGCGGCCCTGGCCGGCACGCTCGCACTCACCGCGTGCGGCGCCAGCAACGAGACCAGCAAGGACAGCAGCGGCGCCGCCGGCGGTGCCGCGAAGCTGAGCGGAACGATCAACGGAGCCGGCTCGAGCGCCCAGCAGGCCGCCATGCAGGGCTGGGCCGCGGGCTTCTCCGGCGTCCAGTCCGGCGTCACGGTCAACTACGACCCGGTCGGCTCCGGCGGCGGGCGCGAGCAGTTCCTCGCCGGCGGCGTGGACTTCGCCGGCTCCGACTCCGCGCTGGACGACGAGGAGCTCACCAAGGCGAAAGAGCGCTGCGGGGACGCGGGCGTCTTCGAGCTCCCCAACTACATCTCCGCCATCGCCGTCGTCTACAACCTGCCGGGTGTGGACCAGCTGAACCTGAAGCCCGCGACCATCGCGGGCATCTTCGCCGGGAAGATCACGAAGTGGGACGACAAGGCGATCGCTGCCGACAACCCCGACGCGAAGCTGCCCTCGACCACGATCACTCCCGTGCACCGGTCCGACGACTCGGGCACCACGAAGAACTTCACCGACTACCTGTCCAAGGTCGCCGGCGACGTGTGGACCGATGAGGCCGCCGGCGTGTGGCCCCTGAAGACCGGGGAATCCGGCAACGGGACGTCGGGCCTGATCAGCTCGGTCAAGGGCGGCGAGGGCACCATCGGCTACGCCGACGAGAGCCAGGCCGGAGATCTGGGGATCGCGAAGATCGGCGTCGGCACGGAGTTCGTCGCGCCGTCCCGCGAGGCCGCCGCGAAGGTCGTCGAGGGCTCGAAGATCAAGTCCGGCCGCGGGGAATTCGACTTCGCCTACGACGTCAACCGCGCCACGACGTCGACCGACGAGTACCCGCTCGTCCTGGTCAGCTACCACATCGGCTGCGTCCAGTACGACGACAAGGACACCGCCGGTCTGGTGAAGGCCTTCGAGGAGTACGTCGTCAGCAGTGAGGGCCAGCAGGCCGCCGCCGACGCCGCCGGTTCTGCCCCGATCTCCGACAACCTCCGCGACCAGGCCATGACCGCGGTGAACGCGATCACCACCGCCGGCTGACCCGGCCGGTCGGCCCGTCGGCCCGGGGCGTCTTCGGACGCTCCGGGCCGTCGTGCCACCCCGGGCCGGGCACGGCATCGTCGCCCCAGCCATCCCATCGGCACGACATCCCCATCGGCACGACATCCCCATCGCCACGACATCCCCATCGCCACGACACTTCCGGACGGAGCAGCGGTGACAACCACCAACGCGCCTCAGACACAGCCGCCGCGGGCCGTGCGCCGGCTCGGGGACCGGTTGTTCGCCGGCAGCGCCCGGGGGGCCGGCGTCCTCATCCTGCTGGTGCTGGCGGGGGTTGCGGCGTTCCTCGTGATCGACGCCGTGCCCGCGCTCGTTGCCCCGGCCCGCGAGGTTCCCGGCGGGCGGGGCGTGCTGCCCTACGTGGGTCCCCTGCTGTTCGGCACCGTTCTGGCCGCCGCCATCGCGCTTGTCGTCGCCACGCCCCTGGGCGTGGCGATCGCGCTGTTCCTCACGCACTACGCCCCGCGGCGGCTGGCCACCGGGCTGGCGTACGTGGTGGACCTGCTCGCGGCCATCCCGAGCATCGTGTACGGATTCTGGGGCATCGTCTGGCTGGCTCCGCGGCTGGTCCCGTTCTACCGCTGGACGGAGGCGCACCTGGGATTCCTGCCGTTCTTCGCCGGACCGGCCTCGGTCACGGGAAAGACGATGTTCACCGCGGGACTGGTGCTCGCCGTCATGGTCCTGCCGATCATCACAGCCATCTCCCGCGAGGTGTTCGCCCAGGTGCCCACGCTGCACCGGGAGGCCGCACTCGCGCTCGGCGCCACCCGCTGGGAGATGATCCGGATGGCCGTGCTCCCTTACGGCAGGTCCGGGATCATCGGTGGCGCGATGCTCGGCCTGGGCCGGGCGCTCGGCGAGACGCTGGCCATCGCCCTGGTGCTCTCGGTCTCGGCCGGCACGGTCACGTTCAACCTGATCAGCAGCACGAACCCGTCGACGATCGCCGCGAACATCGCCCTGCAGTTCCCTGAGTCCTCGGGGATCGACGTCAACACCCTGATCGCCAGCGGGCTGGCGCTGTTCCTCGTCACCCTGGCCGTGAACGTGATCGCCCGCGCCGTGGTCAACCGCCGGGCCGACTTCTCCGGGGCGAACTGATGAGCCAGACCACCGGAACCCTGTTGAGTCCGCCGCCGGTGACGGGCGGATCGCGTCGGAAGGGCCGGCTCCCCCGCTGGGCGGCGTGGGCGGTCTTCGGGACCGCACTCGTGCTCGTCGCCGGCATCGGCCTCCCGGCCGGCCTCGCGCTCGCCCTGGTCGTGCTGTTCACCGGGGTGCTCGGCACTCTGGCGCTCTACGTGCTCTCCCGGGTCACCGAGAACCGCCGCACGGCCACCGACCGGCTCGTCACCTGTGTCGTCGTCGGCGCCTTCGCCCTGGCGATGGTCCCCCTGCTGTCCCTGGTGTACGAGGTCGTGTCCCGCGGCATCGGCCGGCTGGACGGCGAGTTCTTCAACTCCTCCCTGGTCGGGGTCATCGGGGAGGGTGGCGGCGCCTACCACGCCATCTTCGGCACACTGATCATCACCGGGCTGACCGCTCTCATCTCGGTCCCGATCGGCCTGCTCACCGCGATCTACCTGGTCGAGTACGGCAGCGGCCGGCTGAAGAAGGTCATCACCTTCCTCGTCGACGTCATGACCGGCATCCCGTCCATCGTCGCGGGCCTGTTCGCCTACGCCCTCTTCGCCATCTTCTTCGGCCCCGGGGTGCGGCTCGGCATCGCCGGCGCCGTGGCCCTCTCCGTGCTGATGACACCGGTGTTCGTCCGGTCGGCCGAGGAGGTGCTCAAGCTGGTGCCGAACGAGCTCCGGGAGGCGGCTTACGCGCTCGGCGTGCCGAAGTGGCGCACCGTGGTCAAGATCGTCCTGCCGACCGCGGTCGCCGGACTGGGCACCGGCGTGACGCTCGCCGTCGCGCGGGTCATCGGCGAGACCGCCCCGCTGCTCGTCACCGTGGGCATCACGAACGCGACGAACCTGAACCCCTTCGACGGACGCATGGCGACCCTGCCGGTGTACGCGTTCTACCAGCTCACCCAGCCCGGGGTTCCCCCCGAGTTCGCGATCGACCGGGCGTGGACGGCGGCGCTGCTCCTGATCGCCCTCGTCATGGCGCTGAACGTCGTCGCCCGCCTGATCAGCCGCTTCTTCGCTCCCACCACCGGTCGCTGACCGGAAGACCAGGAGGAACTCCCATGGCCAAGCGAATCGACATCTCCGACCTCAACATCTACTACGGCGACTTCCGCGCCGTCGCCGATGTGACCGTCTCCATCGAGCCGCGCAGCGTCACCGCGCTGATCGGGCCCTCCGGCTGCGGGAAGTCGACCTTCCTGCGCTCGATCAACCGGATGCACGAGGTGCTCCCCGGCGCCCGGGTCGAGGGCAAGGTCTCCATGGACGGCCAGGACCTCTACGGCCCGGACGTCGATCCGGTGGACGTGCGCCGGCAGATCGGCATGGTGTTCCAGCGCCCCAACCCGTTCCCCACGATGTCCATCTACGACAACGTCGCCGCGGGGATCCGGCTGAACGCCCGCAAGATGAAGAAGAGTGACCTGGACGCGCTCGTCGAGCGGTCGCTGCAGGGCGCCAACCTGTGGCGCGAGGTCCGGGACCGGCTGAACCGCCCCGCCTCGGGCCTGTCGGGCGGCCAGCAGCAGCGGCTCTGCATCGCGCGCGCGATCGCAGTGGAGCCCGACGTACTCCTGATGGACGAGCCGGCCTCGGCGCTGGACCCCATCTCGACGCTGGCCATCGAGGACCTGATGACGGAGATGAAGGAGCGCTTCACCATCGTCATCGTGACGCACAACATGCAGCAGGCAGCCCGCGTCAGCGAGCAGACCGGATTCTTCAACCTCTCGGCCGCTGGACAGCCGGGCCGGCTGATCGAGTTCAACTCGACCGAGAAGATCTTCAGCAACCCCGACGAGAAGGCGACCGAGGACTACATCTCCGGCCGCTTCGGCTGAGGCCCCGCTGCAGGGTCCCGCCGCCGCGCGAGTGGCGGGGGCAGCGGGTGCTTTTTCAGCCGCAGCTGACGGACGCTGCGCTCGGCGCGGCGGCGGAGGCCGGCGTCGCCGGATCGACGGCGGCCTCGGGAGCCGGCACCGTGACCGGCACGACCTGGGAGAAGCCGGGGCCGAGCACCAGCTGCACCCTGCCCGCGAGCGCCTCGTCGGCCTGCGGAACGGCTCCCGGGACTGCGGCGGCCACGGTCCGCGCCTGCTCGGCGGTGTCCGGTCCGTGCCGGACGACGCTCGTGGTCACCGGCGTGGGGTCGTTGCCGACCTCGCCGATCCCGAAGCCGTGGCCCTTCAGTGCCTCGGCCGCCGTGGCGGCCAGCCCGCTCGTGCCGGTGGCGTTGAGGACGTCGACCGTCACCTCGGCGGGGGGCACGGTCAGGGCGTCGGTCGGCGCCTCCAGGGGCGGTTGCGCTGCCTCGGCCGGTGGCGTCTCCCCCGGAACCGCGTCCGGAACCGGCAGCAGCTCGGCCGGCACCCGGGTCTCGCGGATGATCGAGTCGAAGAGGGTGCGGGTGGCCGCGCCGTCGATGAGCACGTACGACTGCTCGGATCCTGCCGGCACGTAGCCGGAGCGGGCCATCGGCAGGACCGTCCGTTCGACGGCGTCGCCCGACAGGTCGCCGAGGGACGCCGCGAGGCCGCGCAGTTCGCCCAGCGTCGTCTGCTCGTCGACGGTGAGGGAGTCGGCCGCGCGGCTGAGGAAGCGGGTCAGCGTGGGGGTGTCCACCACGGTGTCCGTGGTCGTGGCGGTCCGAAGGGTCGAGATCAGCAGCCGCTGGGCTCGCTCGGCGACGGCGGCGCCGGTGACGTCCGCCGCGCCGTCGGCCGGCTGCA
>JAOPWH010000194.1 GCA_025965795.1 Blastococcus sp. | reverse complement strand
CACCTTCGTGCGGGCCAGTCGGGTGCGGACGTCCTCTCGCAGCTCCGCCAGGGTGTCGAACTCGCTGGCCGTCTGGGCGAACTCGTCGTCCAGCTCCGGCAGATCCTTGGCCTTGACCGAGCGCACGATCAGGGTCACGTCGGCGTTCTCGCCGGCGTTCGGGCCGTTCAGCAGCGCGGTGGAGAAGGTGGCGGTGCCGTCGGCGGACAGGCCGCGGACAGCGTCGTCCAGGCCCTCCATCAGCTGACCGGACCCGACCTCGTAGGACATCCCGGTGGTGGTGCCGTCCTCCAGCACCTCGCCGTTCAGCTTCGCCTCGAGGTCGATGGAGACGAAGTCGCCGTCCTGGGCGGGACGGTCGACGGCGGTGAGCATGCCGAACCGCTCGCGCATGACCGAGATCTGCTCGTCGATCTCCGCGTCGGTGACCTCCACGTCGTCGACGGTGACGGCCAGGTTCTCCAGCGCCGGCAGGTCGAGCTGCGGGGCGACGTCGACCTCGGCGGTGAAGGCGAGGGTGTCGTTGTCCTCGAGCCGGGTGACCTCGATGTCGGGCTGGCCGAGCACGCGCACCTGGTTCTCGCGGACCACCTCGGAGTAGACCTCCGGGATGGCGTGCTGAACGACCTGCTCCAGGACGACGGGGCGTCCGATGCGCTGGTCGAGCACGCGGTTGGGCACCTTGCCCGGGCGGAAGCCGGGCACGCGCACCTGCTTGCCCAGCTCCTTGTAGACCTCACCGAAGGCGTGGTCCAGGTCCCCCCAGGGCACCTCGATCGCCATCCGGACCCGCGTGGGGCCCAGTTCCTCGATGGTGCTCTTCACAGCGGCAGTGCTCCTCGGATTGCGGACAGACGAGCGCCGCCGGGCATGGACGGCGCGGAATCGCCCACGAGTCTAGAGACGTCGTGGGCGGTGATGGCGTGCCGGGAGGAAAGCCCGGGCCCCACGGTCGGGGTGACAGGATTTGAACCTGCGGCCCCCTGCTCCCAAAGCAGGTGCGCTACCAAGCTGCGCCACACCCCGTGGCCGCCCGAGTCTAGGTGGGTTCTCGCCCCGGCCGCGCCGCGCGGTCGTGACGGCCGGCGATCGCGCACCTATCGTCGCTGCATGGCGCACCCGGACGGTCGCCTCGGTGAGGCCCGGGAGCTGTTCGCCGCGTTCTCCTGGCGCCGGTGCGTCGACCTGCTCGCCGACGGTGAGCCGCTGGACGGCGACGCCCTGGTGCTGCTGGGCGAAGCGGCCTACCTGATCGGTCTCGACGAGCGGGCGACGACCGCGTTCGGGCGGGCGCACGGCGTCTTCCTCGATGCGGGGGACGTCCGCGCGGCCGCCCGCTGCGCGATGCAGGCCGCGTTCGTCCTGGAGAACACCGGCGAGGGGGTGCGGTCGCGGGCCTGGGCGGCCCGGGCGGCGCGACTGGTCGAGGAGCACGACCTCGGGGGCGCGCTGGCCGGATGGGTGCTCGGCCACCGCGCCCACCTGCTGCTCGCCGAGCAGCGTCCCGCCGAGGCCCTGGCCACCGCGCGGGACGGCGAGCGGCTGGGCCTGGCGGCCCGGGACGGCGACGGCGTCGTCCTGGCGCGGCTGACCATCGGGTTCGCCCTCCTGACCGGCGGGGAGCGGGCCGAGGGCATCGGGGTGTTCGACGAGGTGATGCTCGCGGTGTCCTCCGACGAGACGTCGCCGGCGGTGGTCGGCCTCTCCTACTGCCTGTCGGTCGCGGCGTGCATGGCCGTCCGGGACGTCGTCCGGGCCCGCAGCTGGACCGAGGCCCTCGACCGCTGGTGTGCCGACCGCCCGGACCTCGTTCCCTACCGAGGTGCGTGCCTGGTCCACCGGGCGCAGATCTCGGCGCTGGGCGGGAACTGGGCCGGTGCGCTCGCCGAGGCAGCCGCGGCGCTGCCCCTGCTGCGCGGCACGGCGGCCGGTCAGGCGGCGTACCAGCTCGGCGAGGTGTACCGGCTGATGGGCCGCGACGCGGAGGCGGAGGACGCCTACCGGCGGGCCAACGCGCTGGGGGTCCGGCCGGAGCCCGGACTGTCCCGGCTGCGGACCGCCCAGGGACGCCCCGAGGTCGCCGAGCGGACGTTGCGACGCCTGTGTGCCGAGCCGCGGCCCCCGGAGGACCGGGCGGAGCTGCTCGCCGCCGCGGTCGACGCCGCGCTCGCTCTGGCGGACGTCGGGTCGGCTCGGGTGGCGGCCGACGAGCTCCGGCGGATCGCCGAGGGGCTCCCGTCTCCCCTGCTGTGCGGACTCGCGGATCAGGCGGAGGGTGCCGTCCTCCTCGCCGAGAACCGGTACGACCTCTCGCTCGACGTCCTCCGGCGGGCCGGGCAGCGCTGGGGCGAGCTCGGTCTCCCCCACCCGGGGGCGCAGGTGCGCGTGCTGGTGGGCCGGTGCCTGCAGGCGCTGGGCGACCACGACTCGGCGGACCTGGAGTTCGAGGCGGCGCGCGAGTGCTTCGAGGGTCTGGGTGCCGCTCCCGACATCGCCCGGATGGACGCCGGCCTGAACCCGGCCCCGGTCGGGAGGAGCCCGGGTGGGCTCACCCCGAGAGAGATCGACGTCGTCCGGCTGGTGGCCGCCGGTCACACCAACCGCGCGATCGCCGGGCGGCTGTACCTCAGTGAGAAGACGGTGGCCCGGCACCTCGCGAACGTCTACGCGAAGCTCGACGTCCCCTCGCGGGCGGCGGCCACCGCCTATGCCTACGACCACGGGCTCCTCTGACGCCTGCACAGTTCTGCCCATGCCCCGCTGCCTGAGCTGCACCGTTCGCCCGACGCGGTGCCACCCCCGCCGTTCCTAGCGTCGGGCCCATGACCACGACAGAGCGAACCGACAGCACGACGACGCGCCCCGACCACGAGCCGGAGCGTCTCGGAACGCTGATCATCGGCGCCGGGCAGACCGGGCTGGCGACGGCGTACTTCCTCGCGCGGGCCGGCGTCGACTGCGTGGTTCTCGACGAGCACCAGCGCGTCGGCGACCAGTGGCGGCAGCGGTACGACTCGCTGCTGCTGAACACCCCGGCGAAGTACGACGGGCTCCCCGGCCTGCCTTTCCCCGCGCCCCGGGGCAGCTTCCCCACCGGCGCGGACATGGGCGACCACCTCGAGCGCTACGTCGAGCAGATG
>JAOPWH010000293.1 GCA_025965795.1 Blastococcus sp. | reverse complement strand
ATGCCATCCGTTCCGCGCCGGCGGCGTTCACCGGAAGACGTCCTGGCGGCGGCCCCCGTTGACGGTCCCAAAAGGGTCCTGCTGGCAGCCCCGCGCGGGTACTGCGCCGGCGTTGACCGGGCGGTGGTGACGGTGCAGAAGGCGCTCGACCGTTACGGAGCGCCGGTCTACGTCCGGAAGCAGATCGTTCACAACCGGCACGTGGTCGCCACCCTGGAGCGGCGCGGCGCGATCTTCGTCGAGGAGACCGACGAGGTGCCCGAGGGCTCGGTCGTCGTCTTCAGCGCCCATGGTGTTTCCCCGGCCGTCCACCAGGAGGCCGCCGCTCGGCAGCTCCGGACCATCGACGCCACCTGCCCGCTGGTCACCAAGGTGCACCAGGAGGCCAAGCGGTTCGCCCGCGACGACTTCGACATCCTGCTGATCGGACACCGCGGGCACGAGGAGGTCGAGGGCACCGCCGGTGAGGCCCCGTCCCACATCCAGCTGGTCGACGGCGCCGACGACGTCGCCAATGTGCAGGTCCGCGATCCCGAGAAGGTGGTCTGGCTGTCGCAGACCACTCTCTCCGTCGACGAGACGCTGGCCACCGTCGACCAGCTGAAGAACCGGTTCCCCGGACTGCAGGCGCCGCCCAGCGACGACATCTGTTATGCCACCCAGAACCGCCAGCAGGCCGTGAAGCAGATGGCCGCCGACTGCGACCTGGTCCTCGTCGTGGGATCGACCAACTCGTCGAACTCCGTGCGGCTGGTGGAGGTCGCGCTCGAGGCCGGCGCCCGTGATTCCCATCTGGTCGACTTCGCCTCCGAGATCGACCCCGCGTGGCTGGCGGGGGTCGCCACTGTCGGCGTCACCAGCGGCGCATCCGTGCCGGAGATCCTGGTCAGCGAGGTGCTGGACTGGCTGGCCGAGCGCGGCTACGCCGACGTCGAGACGGTGAAGGCCGCGGAGGAGCGACTGGTGTTCGCCCTTCCGCATGAGCTGCGGAAGGCGCGCGCCGCCGACTGAGCGTCGGCGGTGCGGGCGGGGTCGACACCGACCGCGCCCGTCCGTTCGAGCCGCCGCGGCCGCTGAGCTGCCGGCGATCGGGGGAGGGCCGCCGGAGAACTCCCCGACGACGTCGGGGAGGGGAAGTCAGCGGCGCGCGACCAGCCGGAACAGTGCCAGCACGATGGCCGCGCCGGTGGCGATGGCCATCGTGGGGAAGCCGCGCACGAGCAGGGTCGCGATCGTGGGCAGGTTGAAGTGCGCCGAGGGCGCCAGTCCGATGTTGACGGCGGCGACCGCGACGAACACGAGCGGCGGCGACACCACGACGGAGAGCAGGTCGCGGCGACGGACCAGCAGCGTGGCGAACACGGTCGAGGTGACCAGGCAGATGAGCGTGGTCATGCCGAGCCCGATGCCGACGAAGGAGTCGGCGCCGGCGCCGGCCAGCGTGACCAGGAAGGCTCCGAGGACGGCGACCATGCCGCGGATGCGCCCACCGCCGGTCTCGGCCGCCACGGGCTGAGACCGGTTCCGGCTGCCCTCGGCGGCGCGGGCCGAGGGACGGCGCTCGTCGGCCCGTCGCTCGTCGGCGCGGTCGATGCCACGGCCGGCGGCGCGCGGGTCTCCCGGACGGCGTCCCTCGGAGATCCGCGGGTAGCCCGGATCCCGGCGGGAAGCTGCACCTCTGACCGGGGGGGCTGCACCTCTGACCGGGGGGGCTGCACCGCGCGCCTGGGGAGGCGTGCCGGCGCGGACCGGTCGCGAGGGGCGCTCGGGGCTCATGCGCTCACGGCTCATGTGGTCGGGCCCCATCCGGTCACGGCTGATGCGGTCGGGGTCCATGCGGTCGGACCCCGACCGGGACGCAGCGGACGGCCGCTCGGGTCGCCCTCCGCTCGGCTGCCATGCGTCGGCTGTGTGTGCCGTGGCCATGGCGCACCTCCGTCCCGTTCCCCCCGCAGTCGGCCGAACGGCCGCCTATCGAAGGTCACGGTAGCGACCGAGGCCCCGTCTGGCGCGGAGGACGACGCCGAGTCGCACCCTCGTGGCGACACCTGCAGGGACGCAACGGGAGTAGTGGGGCGCGCGTGACGGATCGGGTCCGTGCGGTCGGCGGACGGCGGCTATCCGGTGGTGCCGTTCCGGGTCTCCTCGTCGTCGCGCTCTGGTTCGGCCGGCCGCAGCGTGCGCACGGTCGCCTCCAGCGGGGTGGGCTCGGGCACGGGGCTCTCCGCGATGCCCAGGTCGTCGAACCGGCGTGCGGCCGTGAGGACCGACCGTTCGTAGGAGCCGACGGTCTCGTTGTAACGGGTCATGGTCGTGCCGAGTGCGGAACCGAGTCTGATGAGGTGGCCGGAGAGGGTGCCGAGCCGCGCGTGCAGCCGCCGGCCCACCTCGAGAACCTGGTCGGCGTCGCGGGCCAGCCGCTCCTGCCGCCATGAGTAGGCGACGGTGCGCAGCAGCGCCAGCAGAGTGCTCGGGGTGGCCAGGACGACGTCGCGGCTGAAGCCGTACTCCAGCAGCCCGGGCTCGGCCTCCAGGGCGGTGGTGAGGAAACCGTCCGACGGCACGAAGAGCACGGTGAAGGGCGCCGCCGGGCGGAACGCGGTGGGATAGCGCCGGGCGGCGAGTGCGTCGACATGGGTGCGCAACTGCCGGGCGTGCACCTGGATCCGCTGGTCGCGGACGGCCTGGTCGGTTGCCTGGACCGCTTCGATGTAACCGGCGAACGGCACCTTGGCGTCGACGACCACCTGCCGCCCGTCGGCGAGGGTGACCACCAGATCGGGACGGACGCCGGCGCCTTCGTCGTTGGTGCCGGACGGTTGTTCGACGAAGTCGCAGTGCTCCAGGAGGCCGGCCACCTCGACCACCCGGCGCAGCTGCACCTCACCCCAGCGGCCACGGACGTGCGGCGTCCGGAGTGCGGTGACCAGTGCTGCCGTCTCGTGCTTGAGCTGCGCCGAGGCCTGGCCGACGGTGCCCATCTGCTCGCGCAGCTCGCCGTGCGCGGTCGCCCGGGCCCGCTCGATGCCGGCGAGCAGCCGGTGCAGGTGGTCCAGCGACTCGTGCACCGGCTCGAGACCGGCGTCCGCCGGCCGCCGCCGCGTGGTCAGGCTGACCACGCCGAGGGTGACTGCGGTGGCCAGCAGCGCGCCGAGGAGGAGCCCGGTGAGCAGGGAAGCAGCGTCCATGGGCGGAGCGTGCCCGAGGGGTCCGACAGAACGGCGGGCCCCGTTCAGGGGCCCGCCGGTGCTGGTCAGTGATGGGGAGTGCGCGGTCCTTCCTCAGGCCGGCTGGTGCACCCGTGCCGGCCGCACCTCGTGGGCTCCGGTCGCGACGGTCCAGGCGCCGAGGGCGATCACCCACAGCCAGAAGAAGAAGATCGGGAAGAAGAACGCGCCGAGGAGTCCGCAGATGCCCCCGATGACGGAGGCGACCCGCAGCCAGCCGGGCAGGGTTGCCCGCGCGGCCAGCACCAGGGCGGCGCTGCCGATCAGGAAGGCGCTGGCACAGACGGCCACGAGGTTGCTCAGCTGGGTCAGCGCGTAGACCACCGGATGCGGCAGCGTCGCCAGCGCGGAGCCGCCTTCGGCGAAGACCACGGCCACGCCGCCGACCAGGAACCAGCCGACGGTGGCCGCTGCGGTGGCGGCGACCGCGAGCCCCCAGAACAGGTCCCCGCCCGAGCGGAGCTCCGTGCGCATCCGCGCGGCGAAGGGCAGCAGACCGAGCGCGGCGAAGGCCCCCAGGTAGGCCAGCGCGAACGCGGTCACCGAGTGGCCGCTGGACATGTAGGTGGTGACCACGGCGTCGTCGTAGTTCCCGCCCGGGGAGCCGATGGTCATGAACGCGACCGGGGTGCCGATGCCGTAGACGAGGAGCCCCAGCCCCGCCGAACGTCGTGAGATCTCCATGACTTCCTCCTGCTGATTCTTCGATTCGCTGTGTGGACGGCGGAAACGTAGGGCGGACGCGGTACCCGCGGCGTCGTGCTGACTGGCCATTTCTTCCTCCGCCGGAGGGAGGACGACGAGGTCGTCCGCGCGGAGGACGACGCGACGCCCGCGGAGATCTACGGTCTGCGGATGACCAGGCGGTCGATCGCGTTCGACGCGCTCCTCGCCCTCGTGCTCCTCGCGGCGGGGCAGGCCGAGGCGTGGACAGGCGCGCAGGCCACCCATCGGCAGGGCCCGCACTGGGCGGAGGCTCTCGGATACGGCCTCGCGGCCGCAGCCCTCCTCATCCGGCGGATCCATCCGCTGCGCTGCGTGCTGCTGGTATGCGGCGTCCTGGCACTCGAGTTCGCCGTCTTCGGGTCCCCGGAGGGGATGGGCCTCACCCTGATCCCGTCGGTCGCGGCTTACACGGTGGCCAACCGCGAGGACCGGCCGCGGGCCTTGCAGGGGCTGGCCGCGCTGGCGGTCCTGGGGGCGACCTGGCTGGCCTTCGATCCGGTCACCGTGGCGCCGATCCAGTACGTCCAGGGCAGCGTGTGGCTCTCGATCTGGCTCATCGCCTGGCTGCTCGGCGCGTACCTGCGCACGCGCCGGCTGTACACCCAGGGACTCGTCCGGGAGCGCGAGGAGCGTGCCCTCGTCGCCGTCGCCGAGGAGAGGAACCGCATCGCGCGCGAGCTGCACGACGTCGTCGGACACAGCGTCAGCGTGATGACGGTGCAGGCGTCCGCCGTCCGCCGGCTGATGCGCCCCGACCAGGCCAAGGAACGCGCCGCGCTGGAGACGGTCGAGGCGGCCGGTCGCGAGGCGCTGACGGAGATGCGGCGCATGGTCGGCGTGCTCCGGTCGGGCGACGAGACCCCGAACCTCGCACCGCCGCCGACGCTGGACCAGCTCGACCGGCTCGTGGCGAACTTCCGGCAGGCCGGGCTGGACGTCGTCCTCGAGCAGGACGGGGAGCCCGTTCCCCTGCCGCCGGGGCTGGACCTGACCGCCTACCGGCTGATCCAGGAGGCGCTCACGAACACCCTCCGGCATGCGCGCGCGACACAGGCGGTGGTCCGGGTCAGCTACCGCGCCGGGACCCTGCTCCTCTCCGTGCGGGACGACGGCCAGGGTCCGGACGGGTCGCCCCCCGGAACGGGGCTGCTCGGGATGCGGGAACGGGTCGCCGTCTACGGCGGCACCCTCTCGACGGGCGCCGTCGACCGCGGCGGGTTCGAGCTGTGCGCCGAGCTGCCGCTGGGAACGACGTGACCGCCGCCGAGCGGATCCGCGTGTTCGTCGTGGACGACCAGGTGCTCGTGCGCACCGGCTTCCGGATGATCCTCGAGGCCGAGCCCGACCTCGTGGTGGCGGGCGAGGCGGGCGACGGCGTGGAGGCCGTCGAGCGCATCGCCGCGAACCCACCGGACGTCGTGCTCATGGACGTGCGGATGCCCGGCATGGACGGCATCGAGGCCACCCGCCGGCTCCTGGACGGCGCGGACTCCGCAGGGCCGAGGGTGATCATGCTGACCACCTTCGACATGGACGAGTACGTCTACGACGCCCTGCGCGCGGGAGCCTCGGGGTTCGTCCTGAAGGACGTGCCGCCGGAGCAGCTCGTCGACGGCATCCGCGCCGTGCACACGGGCAGTTCGCTGCTGTCGCCGTCCATCACCCGCCGGATGATCGAGCTCTATCTCGACCGGCCCTCCGGACCGCCGTTGACGGCGGTCACCGTGCTGACCCCGCGCGAGCGGGAGATCCTCGGGCTGCTCGGCCGGGGACTGTCGAACGCGGAGATCGCCGACCTGCTGGTGGTCTCCGAGACGACGGTCAAGACGCATGTCGGCCGGGTTCTCATGAAGCTGGGACTGCGCGACCGCGTGCAGGCGGTGATCTTCGCCTACGAGAGCGGCGTCGTGACCATCGGCCACCACCCGGCCGCCGGCAGATAGCCGGCGCTCCGCGGGCGACCGAGATCCGGTCGCATGGCTCACAGTGGCCGGATGACCGACACCTCTGAGCGGCTGGCCCGGCCCGGCGCGATCCATCACGTCCGGCTGACGGTGACCGACATCGACCGTTCCAGGGACTTCTACGTCCGACTGCTGGGGACCGCGCCCGCCGTCGACTTCAGTGATCAGGCGGGGGACCCGGCGGTGCTCGAGGACCCGCTCCGCATCTACGGCGGCTGCATCTTCTCCCTGGGCGACCAGTTGCTGGGTCTGCGTCCGGCAGCAGAAGCCGGAGACCGCTTCCGGTCCACCAGGGTGGGGCTCGACCACCTCAGTCTCGCCGTCGGATCGACCGAGGACCTGCAGGCGATCGCGGCCCGTCTGGACTCGGCCGGCGTCGAACACGGCGAGATCACCGATCTGGCGGGCTTCGGGATCGCGATCCTGTCCGTGCAGGACCCCGACGACATCAACCTGGAGCTCACCGCCCCGCTGCCCGGCTGACTGCTCAGGCGGCCACGGGCGCGCACTCCGCCTCGTGGTCGAGCAGCCAGCGCTTGACCGGCGTACCCCAGCGGAAGCCACCCAGCCCGCCGGAGGAACCGAGCACGCGGTGACAGGGGACGAACAGGGCCGCGGCGTTGCGGGCGCAGGCATTCGCCGCCGCCCGGACGGCGGCCGGCCGACCGCAGCGCGTGGCGAACGCCGCATAGGTGTCGGGGTGCCCGGCCGGAACGGTCCGCAGCACCTCCCACGCCTCCTGGAGGAAGGGGCCGGAACGCTGACGCACGGGGACCTCGTCGATGGCGGTGACGTCGCCGGCGAAGTACTTCTGCACCGCGTCGAGGACGGCGAGGTCCTCGACCCGCTCGGTGCCGGCGGGACGCAGGGTCCGGTGCACCACCGGCAGCAGGTCGGCGATGTCCGCCGTCCAGCCGCTGGCGAGCACCACGTCCTGTCCGGCCTCATCCGTCGAGACGATCGCGGTGAAGGGGCCGGGAGGTGTGGACACGGTGGCGTACCGCGCGAGCCGGGTGGTCATCAGGCACTCCAGGAGAGGTTCGGTAGCGGCACGGGAGGTGTCGGGCGGGGAGGGGGTGGAGCCGTGCGCGGAAGGGGTGTGGCCGGGCGGGTGAAGAGAGTTGGCACGGCGAGCGCCCACAGGTGCAGGACGGCGTAGGACCGCCAGGGGCGCCACCGGGTGGCGGCCTCGGCGTCGGAGCTGCCGAGCGACGCGAGGGAGCGGCGCAGAGCGAGGTCGCCGGGCAGCCAGACGTCGGGGTCGGCGAGCCCGCGCAGCCCCACGAGGGCCGCCGTCCAGGGGCCGATACCGGGGACGGCCAGCAGCGCGCGGCCGGCCTCGTCCCGGTCGGCGCCGGGGTCGAGAGCGATCTCGCCCGCGGCCAGCGCCGCCGCGAGCGCGTGCACCGTGCGACGGCGGCTCCCGGTCAGCCCGACCGCGGTCAGGTCGGCCTCGGCGAGTGCGTCCGCGCGGGGGAAGACGTGCGTCAGCGTGCCGACCGGCTCGGGGAGGGGCGTGCCGGCGGCCAGCAGGCGGGCAGTGAGCGTGCGGGCCCCCGCGACCGAGACCTGCTGCCCGAGCACGGCGCGCACGGCCAGTTCGCTTGCGTCGGGGGAGGCCGGTACCCGGCGTCCGGGGGCCGAGGTGACCAGCGGCGCAAGCGCCGGGTCCGCGCCGAGGACGTCGTCGACCGCGACCGGGTCGGCGTCCAGGTCGAGCATCCGCCGACATCGGGTGACCGCGGCCCCGAGGTCGCGCAGCTCGGTCAGCTGCAGGCGGGCACCGACCGCCGCCGCGCCGTCCGGAGCGGGGGAGAGGTGGACGACCGCCGGCCCGTGGGGCAGGTCCAGCACGCGGGAGAAGGTCGTGCCGTCCCACTCCTCCAGACCGGGCACGGCGTGGGCGCCCAGGAAGAGCAGTACCTCGCCCGCGTCGTACGGCGCCCGGGCGGTCAGCCGGAGGGTCAGCCGGCCGGGGCTGCCGTGGGTTGCGGCGGAACGGGCGCCGCGCAGCTCGGTCGGGTTGGTCGCGAACACCTCGCGGACGGTGTCGTTGAACTGCCGGATGCTGGCGAACCCGGCCGCGAAGGCGACGTCGGCCATGGGCAGGTCGGTGGTCTCGATGAGCAGTCGCGCGGTCTGTGCCCGTTGCGCCCGGGCGAGGGCCAGCGGGCCGACGCCCAACTCGCCGACCAGCAGCCGGTGCAGCTGGCGCTCGGAGTAGCCCAGCCGGGCCGACAGTCCCGGAACGCCGGATCGCTCCACCTCGCCGTCGGCGATCAGCCGCATCGCCCGCGCGACGACGTCGGCCCGGACGTCCCACTCCGGTGACCCGGGGACGGCGTCCGGCCGGCAGCGGCGGCAGGCGCGGAACCCGGCGCCCTGCGCCGCGGCCGCGGTGCTGAAGAAGGAGACGTTGCGGGCCAGGGGAGTGCGCGCCGGGCAGGAGGGCCGGCAGTAGATGCCGGTGGTGCGCACGGCGGTGAAGAACCAGCCGTCGAACCGCGCGTCCCGTCCGGCCACGGCGCGGTAACAGCGCTCGGCGTCCAGCGGGAGGGTCACGACGACGAGCATGCCAGCCGCGGAGGGCCTGGACTGGCGGTTTTCGGACGCCGCCGTCGCGCGCTGGCGACGTGTGCTGGGGACCGCGAGCCGTCAGCGTCCGGGATTCACGATCAGCATGCCGATCCCGTCCAGCAGACGCTCGAGGCCGAACTCGAACGACCGCTCCGGGTCCTCCCGCACGCTGGTCGTGGCCGCCACGACGCGCGCGGCCGTGGGGAAGCCGGCGAGCGCGCCTGCGGGCGGCGCCTGCCCCCTCCCGACGGAGCCGCGGATGAACCCGTCGACCAGCGTCACCAGGTGGTCCATCTGCGGCTCGGACAGTCCCAGTCCGTCGACGGCGCGGAGCTCGAGCTCGTACTTGCGCAGAGCGTTCGGTCCCATCGGCGGGCGGTCGGCGGTCACCTGTGCGGCCCAGGGGTGTCGGAGGAGGAACGTGCGGTTGGCGCGCGCGACGGCGTCCAGCCGGGCGCGCCAGTTGCCCGACGTCACCGATCGCTCGTCGGGGTGGAGTTCGCCCAGGACGGCATCGAGCATCAGGGCCAGCAGCTCACCGCGACCGGGCACGTGGCCGTACAGCGTCATCGCGCCGACACCGAGCTCGCCGGCGACCCGGCGCATGGACAGGGCGGCCAGACCTTCGGCGTCGGCCAGCCGGACCGCGGCCACGACGATCGGGTCGATGCCCAGTGCCGGCCGCGCCCCGGTGCGACCGGACACGGGGGCGGCCCGCCAGAGCAGTGCCTCCAGGCGGTCGCGGTCGCCGCTGCGGTGGATCTCGGTCGACATCCGGCGCACGCTCCTCGGGAAGGACTCCCGTACAGCGTACGGCCTCGGTCGGCCTGCGACCGTACAGCGTACGGAAGCCGCCTGACCAGCTCTTTTCCCTGTCCTCTCCCCCTCATCGGCAGTCGGCCAGGCATTCCGGGGTCCACCGACCGGTGGACGGCGAACCCACGGTCCGCGGTCCCGGGCGCCCCTCGGCCGGACAGGCTCGATCCATGACGACGACAGGGACGGCACCTCCCCGGCGCGGCCGGCACGGCCGCGCCCGCCGTGTCGGTGCGCGGGCTGGTGAAGCGGTACGGCGGCCGGGCGGTGCTCGACGGGCCCGACCTCGAGGTGGAGGCCGGCGAGGGGTTCGCGCTCCGGGTGCCGAACGGGCCGGGGAAGACGACGACGATCGGGATCCTCGAAGGAGTCGGGCGCCGGCGGGGACGTCAGGCCAGGCGCTGACCGTGCGGGCGCTGCTCGACGACCCGGACCTCGTCCTCATGGACCGGCGCATGCCCCGCGTGGACGGCGTCGCGGCCACGGGCCGGATCGCGACCGCCCACCCCGGCGTCCGGGTGCTGGTGCTGGTGCTGATCCGGTACGACGCCGACGCCGACATCGTGCCTGCGGTGGAGGCGGGGGCGACCGTTAGCTGCGCAAGAACACGCCGCTGCCGCAGCTGGCCGACGCCGTGCGGGCCGCCGCTCGCGGGGAGACCCTGCTGGCCTC
>JAOPWH010000271.1 GCA_025965795.1 Blastococcus sp. | reverse complement strand
TCACGGTCGGCCTGCCGGTTCTGGGCCAGCAGGATCAGCGGCGCGGCGTAGGCGGCCTGGGTGGAGAAGGCCAGGTTAAGCAGGATGAACGGGTAGGGGTCCCAGCGCAGGCGGACGGCGAGGACGTTCAGCGCGATCCAGACGACGACGAGGATCGTCTGCACGGCGAGGAAGCGGCCGGTGCCCAGGAAGCGGGCGATGCCTTCCGCGAACTGCCCGACCGCGTCGGGATTGAGCCGCAGGATGCCGGTGATGCTCCGGGTCCCTCCCCGCGGGACGTCGAGCCGGGGTCCGTCAGCCACGGCGCGACCTCTCGCGCCAGTCCTCGGGCAGCAGGTGATCGAGGACGTCGTCGACGCTCACCGCACCGACCAGCCGGCCCTGCTCGTCGACGACCGGGGCCGCGACCAGGTTGTAGGTGGCGAAGTAGCGGGTGACCTCGGCCAGCGGTGCCTCCGGCCGAAGCGGGTCGAGGTCGTCGAGAACGCCACTCACCAGGGTGGACGGCGGTTCGCGGAGCAGCCGCTGGATGTGGGCCAGGCCGAGGTAGCGGCCGGTGGGCGTGGCCGACGGCGGCCGGCACACGTAGACCTGGCTGGCCAGGGCCGGCGTGATCTCGGGTTCGCGCACCCGCGCCAGCGCCTCGGCGATCGTGGCGTCGGGCGTGGGGATCACCGGCTCGCTGGTCATCATGCCGCCGGCGGTGTCCTCGGAGTACTTGAGCAGCTGCCGCACCGGCTCGGCCTCGTCGGGCTCCATGAGTTCGAGCAGCCGGTTCCGGTCGACGTTGGACAGCTCGGCGAGCAGGTCGGCCGCGTCGTCGGGGTCCATCTCCTCGAGCTCGTCGGCCGCCCGCCGCTCCTGCAGCGTCCCGAGGATGACGATCTGCTCGGCCTCCGGAAGCTCACCGAGGACGTCGGCCAGCCGCTCGTCGTCCATCGCCTCGGCGACCTCGTGCCGCCGCTTGATCGGCAGCTCCTGCAGCGCGTGCGCGACATCCGCGGGGTTCATCTCGCGGTACGTGGCGATGAGCGTCTCCGCGCCCTGGCCGGTCTGCGGCAACCCCAGTCCGTCGACCTCGTCCCAGGCGAGCTGGTGCAGCTGGCCGCGACGGCCGAGCCGGCCGGGCTCCTGGACGGCGATGCGGGAGAGCACCCAGTCGCCGGTGCGGGTCTGCTCCATCCCGGCGTCCACCACGTGCGCGGGGCGGCCGGACTCGACGATCCGGACGGTGCGGTCGAGCAGCTCGCCGAGTACGAGCGTCTCGCCGGCCCGCTGCTCGAACCGCTTGAGGTTGAGCGTGCCCGAGGCGAGCATCACCGCGCCGGTGTCGATCGCGGTCACCCGCCCCATGGGCACGAAGATCCGGCGCCGCGCGACCACCTCCACGACCATCCCCAGCACCCGGGGCGCCGCGGCGCCCACGCGCAGGGCGACGACGGCGTCGCGCACCTTGCCGACCCGGTCGCCGTTGGGGTCGAAGACGGTCAATCCGGCGAGCCGCGAGACGTACGCCCTGCTCACCGAGGTCACGGGACCGAAGGCTACCGTCGGCGCCGTGGCAGGCCCGGAATTGCTGGACTACGAGATCGTCGACGTGTTCGCCCCACGGGCCTTCGCCGGCAATCCGCTGGCCGTGGTGTTCGACGCCGACGCCCTCAGCACGACGCAGTGCCAGGCGCTGGCGAACGAGTTCCACCTGTCCGAGACCTCGTTCCTCTGCGCGCCCACCGACCCCGGGGCCGACTACCGGGTGCGCATCTTCACGCCGTCCGCCGAGCTGCCGTTCGCCGGCCACCCGAGCGTCGGCGCCGCGCACACGCTCGTGCGCACCGGCCGGCTGGCAGCGGGCACGCTCCGGCAGGAGTGCGGCGTCGGCGTCGTCGACCTGCTCGTCGACGACGACGGAGCGACCCTGACCGGCGCGACACCGACGCTCAGTGAGGTGCGCCCTTCGACCGCGCTGGCGGCGGCGGTCGGCCTCACCCCCGACGACCTCGCGGGCGTGCCGGCGCACATGGCGGGCTGCGGACTGCCCTTCACCTACCTGGCCGTCCGGCGCGAGGCGGTGGACCGCGCGGTCGCCGACGTGTCCGCGCTCGACGCCCTCGGCGTCGGGGAGGGCGTCTCCGTGCTCTGCTGGGACGCCGACGCGGCCACCGCCTACGTCCGCGTGTTCGCCGGCGACCTGTCCTGGGACGAGGACCCCGCCACCGGTTCGGCCGCGCTCGGCACGGGTGTGTGGCTGGTCGCGACGGGCCTGCTGCCCGGCGAGGGGACGTCGTCCTACGTCCTCCGGCAGGGCGAGAGGCTCGGGCGGCCGTCCGACCTGACGTGCACCGTGACCGCGTCCGGAGGCAAGGCCGTGAGCGCGACGGTCCGGGGCACCGTCGTGCCGATCGCGAGCGGCCGCATCCGGGTGCCCTGATGCGCGGTTCCACGGCGACCGACGCCTGGGCGCTGCACCGCCCCTCCGGCCGGGACGTCGGGCTGATGGCCGTGGCGGTCGTCGGCATCTCGCTGTCGGGTCCGCTGACCGCGCTGGTCGCCGCACCGGTCCTCGCGATCGCGTTCTGGCGCAACGCCGCCGGCGCCGCCACGCTGCTGCCCTTCCTGCTCACGCGCGAGCGGTCCACGCTGATCGGCCTCCGGTTCCGCGACCTGCGCAGTTCGCTGCTGGCCGGGCTGTTCCTGGCTGCCCATTTCGCCGCCTGGCTGCCGAGCCTGAACATGACGACGGTGGCCGCGTCGATCGCACTGGTCACCACCACCCCGATCTGGACGGCGCTGGCTGCCCGGCTGGCCGGCGTCCGGCTGCCGAGCGCCGTGTGGTGGGGGCTCGTCCTGGCCGTCGTCGGCGCGGCACTGATCGCCGGGGTGGACATCACCGTGAGCATGCGCGCGGTGGCCGGCGACGGGCTCGCCCTGCTGGGAGCGGTCGCGGCCGGCGGCTACGTCCTGGCCGGCGCCCGTGCCCGGGAGCGGCTGGCCACCTCGGCCTACACGGTGGTCTGCTACTCCACCTGCGCCCTGGTGCTGGCCGTGGCGGCGGTGGTCGCCGACGTGCCGCTGGCCGGCTTCTCCGCCCGCGACTGGTGGCTGATCGCGGCGATCACCTTCGTCGCCCAGCTGCTCGGCCACACGCTGCTCAACCTGGTGCTCTCGTCGGTCGGGCCCACGGTGGTCAGCCTCGCGGTGCTCCTCGAGGTGCCGGGGTCGCTGATCGTGGCGCTCGTGCTCCTGCACCAGGCGCCGCCGCTGCTGGCGCTGCCGGGCATGGCCGCGGTCGTCGCCGGGGTGGCCCTCGTGGTGCGGTCGAGCCGGCCGACCACGCTGGTCGAAGCCGCCACCTGATCGGCCGCCACCCGGCGTCGCTACTCTCCGGTAACCGTTCGTCGAGCGAGCACCCCGACAGCTGGAGGCACCGTGGCCGAGCTCCGATCCCGTCGTTCCAATCTGGCCGTGCCGGGCAGCAACCCCCGGTTCCTGGAGAAGGCCAAGGGGCTCCCGGCCGACCAGGTGTTCCTCGACCTCGAGGACGCGTGCGCGCCGCTGGCCAAGCCCGGTGCCCGCAAGAACATCGTCGCCGCGCTGAACGAGGGCGGCTGGGGGACGAAGATCCGCACCGTCCGGGTCAACGACTGGACGACGGAGTGGACGTTCCAGGACGTGCTCGAGGTGGTCGGCGGTGCCGGCGCCGAGCTCGACTGCATCATGCTGCCGAAGGTGCAGGACGCCGCCCAGGTCCAGGCACTGGACATGCTGCTGACGCAGATCGAGAAGGCCAACGGACTCGAGGTGGGCCGGATCGGCATCGAGGCGCAGATCGAGACCGCGCAGGGCCTGATCAACGTCAACCAGATCGCGTTCGCCAGCCCGCGCATCGAGACGATCATCTTCGGCCCGGCCGACTTCATGGCCAGCATCAACATGAAGTCGCTGGTGGTCGGTGCGCTGCACCCCGACTACGCCGGCGACCCGTTCCACTACATCCTCATGCAGATCCTCATGGCCGCCCGTGCCCGGGGCGTGCAGGCGATCGACGGCCCGTTCCTGCAGGTGCGCGACGTGGAGGCCTTCAAGGAGGTCGCCAAGCGGTCCGCCGTCCTCGGTTTCGACGGCAAGTGGGTGCTGCACCCCGGCCAGGTCGACGCCGCCAACGAGATCTACTCGCCCTCGCAGGAGGACTACGACCACGCCGAGCTGATCCTCGACGCCTACGACTGGGCGACGTCGGAGGCCGGGGGCAAGAAGGGCTCGGCGATGCTCGGCGACGAGATGATCGACGAGGCCAGCCGCAAGATGGCGCTGGTCATCGCCGGCAAGGGGCGCGCCGCCGGCATGGAGCGGACGTCGTCCTTCACCCCGCCGGAAGACTGATCCGCGGCCGTCCCCGCACCCGCCTCCGAGGAGCGCACCGATGACCCGCTTGGCACAGACCGCCGACCTGACCGACATCCAGCAGGAGATCCTGTCGACGGTCAGGAGCTTCGTCGACAAGGAGATCATCCCCAAGGCGCAGGAGC
>JAOPWH010000142.1 GCA_025965795.1 Blastococcus sp. | reverse complement strand
GCTCCCCGCCCCGGTGGCTGCCGGGACTGCGCCGGCCGCCTCGGCAGCCACCGCGCCCGCACCGGCCAGCCGTTCCCTGGCAACGGTGACCCGCCTGCCGGTCGCCCCGCTCACGGTCACGCCGGATACCCCGGACATGCCCGAGCTGGCCGACGCCCTCGAGGCCGTCGACAGCCTGGATGCGCTCGAGGCCTTCGTCGCGGAGGCCCCCGCCAGGCCGGCCGTCGCACCGCCGCGGGCCTCCCACACGACTCCGCCGACCCAGGCAGAGGTGGAGGCCGACCTGGCCCGCGCTCTCGTGCCGGCTCCCCGCCCCTCGTTCCGCATGCCGAAGGCGCCCGCCGGCGAGCCTGGGGACGTGGTTGCCCGGCTGACCGCACTCGGCGTTCCACCCGAGCTCCTCGGGGACTCGTTCGCCACCGACGTCGCGTCGCACGGGACCTACGCCGCTCTCACCCGCGCGCTCGGCCGACTGCCCGAGGCCGCCGAGCTCCCGAGCGGTGCCGGTGAGGTGCTGCTGGTGGTCGGTCCGGGGGTCGAGACGCTGCGCGCCGCGCGTTCGCTGGCCGCGAGTCTCCGGCTGGACCCCGAGCGGGTGCAGTGGGCGACCCGCGGCGACCTCGCCGGTCTCGTGCCCGAGGCCGCCCGGATGGCGACCATCGACGCGGCCATCGACCGTCGCCAGGCCGCCGCCGGGGCCGGCACGCTCACGATCGTCGCGGTGGACGCGCCGATGCGCGCCGACGCCTACTGGTTGGCGCAGATGCTGGCCATCTGGTCGCCGGTCGCGGTCTGGGCGGTCGTCGAGGCCACCCGCAAGCCCGAGGACCTGGAGTCGTGGCTGGACGGGCTGTCCCGGGTCGACGCGCTGATGGTGCAGGACACCGATCTCTCGGCCGACCCGGCCGCCGTCCTCCGCCGGGTGGCCGCCCCGGTGGCCGTGCTCGACGGAGTCCGGGCGACGCCGCACCGCTGGGCATCGCTGCTGTGTGAGCGACTGGAAGGGACGTCGGAATGAGTCCGTTTCGCTGGGACGTGCTGCTGGTCGGCTTCGTGCTGGCCGTGCCGGTGTTCGCCCTCGGCCTCCGGGGCGACCTGACGGTGGACGAGGTCGTCATGCGTCTTCTCTGGTGCCTGGTGGCCGGCTGGGGCGCGGTGGCGGTGCTCCGTCTGGCGGCCACACCACGGGCCTCGGCGAGCGGGAAGACGGCGCCGGAGCGCGAGCACGAGCCGGCCGAGCACGAGCCCTTCCCCGCGATCTGAGGCTCCTGGTACGGCTTCGGGGGCGTTTCTCACCCTCCCGGAGTCCTGCAGGACCCGTGGAGCGCGAGTTCGCCTCCCGTAGCGCTCGTCCACAGGTCCGCTCGTCGTCCACGGATCGATCGGCGCCCTAGGACGCCGCGGCCGGGACGGCGACGGTCGGCACATGGCCGATCCCCTCGAACCCTCCCTCCACCTGCGCCGGGACGCCGTCCTCGACGGCTGGAGCGATGACGAACTCGGCCGGCTGGTGCGCGCCGGCGAGCTGGACAGGCTGCGGCGCGGCGCCTACGTCGCAGGTGCACTGCCGGCCGACGCCGCGGCGGCGCACCGTCTCCTCGTGCGGGCCACGGTCGCCGGCCTTCGCCGTCCCGCTGTCGTGAGTCACCAGTCGGCGGCGGTGCTGCACGGACTGCCGATCTGGGACGTTCAGCTGAACCGGGTGCATGTCACCCGCCGGCCGCGTGCCTGGAACGACGTCAGCGGTGTGCTGCACGTGCACGTCGCCCGACTGCGGGACGACGAGATCGTGGAGGTCGACGGCATCGAGGTGACCGCTCCTGTGCGCACCGCGCTCGATCTCGCCAGGTCGTTGCCGCACGAGGCTGCCGTCGTGGCACTCGACGCGGCCCTGCATGCGGGACTGCTCGCGCATTCCGACCTGCGGGTACGGCTGTTCGACATCGCCGGAAGTCCTGGAAGCCGGAGCGCAGCACGCGCAGTCGCGTTCGCCGACGGGCGCAGCGAGAGCGTCGGCGAGTCCCGCAGCCGCGTCCTCCTGCACCGGTGGGGACTGGCTCCGTCCGCCCTCCAGTTCCAGGTGAGGAGAGATGACGGCACCGTCCTCGGCCGCACGGACTTCGCATGGGAGGACCGGCGGGTGGTGGGCGAGTTCGACGGCCGCATCAAGTACGGCCGACTGCTCCGCCCCGGTCAGGACGCCGGCGACGTCGTCTTCGAGGAGAAGCGCCGGGAGGATGCGATCCGCGACGAAGGCTGGGGCGTGATCCGTTGGGCCTGGGACGAACTGGGAGTCCCGCACCGCTTCGCCAACCGCGTCCGGCGGTCGCTTGAACGCCCCCGGTAACCGCTCCCGGGGTGTTGCTCGCGGTTCGGGAGCCCTGCAGGACTCCCGGTGCGCCAGCAATACCCCTGAAGCGGCCTGCCTCAGTCGTCGTTGACGATCGTCGCCACGCCGAACCCGTCGGCGATCGTCGCATTGGTCGGATCGGTCAATCGCACCGCGAACCGCTCACTCGGCTCTCGCTGGCGGTCGCCCTTGACGGTGACGGACACCGTCCGTGACGTCTGGCCCGGCGCAAAAGTCAGAGTGCCGCTCGTGGCCGCGAAGTCACTCGGCGCCTTCGCGGAGCTCCCGACGGTGCTCCAGTGCACGGTCACCGAGACGCTGACGGCCTTGTCGAGGGTGACCGGGAGGGTTACCGCGTGGGTTCCGAAGTTGCCCTCCCTCGAGCTGCGGTCGGCGATGGACAGGGCCGGTGGCGGCGTGATCGTGAAGGACCGGGAGACGTCGGCGGCCGGCTGGTAGCCGACGTCCCCGTCCTGGTGCGCGGTGATGGCGCAGACGCCGGTCTCGGAGAGGGTCACCTCGCTGCCGGACACGGAGCAGGGGCCGCTCGCCGTGAAGGTCACGGGGTTGCCCGACCCGCCACCGGTGACACCCGAGAGAGCGAAGGGCGACTCGACGATGCTGCGGTCGGCCAGCGCGGGAAAGGTGATCGTCTGGGAGGCCCGGGTGTACCTCAGGGTGACCAGACCGTGCCCTTCGCGCATGCCCGAGACGGTGCTGCCTCCGGTGACGCGCGTGGTATCGGGGTGGAAGAAGCCGCTGCCCCCGCCACCGCTGCCGGTGGTGACGGTGCCGGGAGTACCCCCACCCCCGGCGCCGCCGAAGTAGCCGCCGCCTCCACCGCCGCCGTTGTTCCCGCCGGCACCGCCGACGCCCGGGTGCCCGCTCATCGCACCGTTCCTGCCGGCGCCGCCGCCGTTCTGGGTGCCGCCGGCACCGCCGTACTCGGAGGTCGAGTCGCCGGGGGACGTCGTGCCGGTTCCACCCATGCTGCCGCCACCGGCCCCACCCACCGTGCACGTGGGGAAGAAGCACAGGCCCGAGGTGCCGCCACCCCCGCCGGCCACCAGCACTCGGCCGGCCAGCCCGGCCCCTCCGATCCGGACCTCGGACCCACCGCCGCCGCCACCACTGGTCCCGACAGCGCCGCCGTTGTAGCCCGCGCCGTACTGTCCGTCGCCGCCGACGAGCACGGTGACGATCGACCCGGGTGCGAGCGCGACGGTGCCCGACGCCTCCCCACCGAGACCGCCCCGGCCGAACGCCGGGTCGCCGGGCGAGAAGTCGCTGCCCTGGGCGCCGAGGACGTCGACATACGCCGAGGTCACGCCTGCCGGCACCGTCCAGGTCTGCGGCGACCCGTCGGTGCCGTCCGTCCCGTTGTAGTCGAACGTGCAGGTGACCGTCGTCGTCCCGGAGCAGTTGGCGGGCAGCGGGTCAGCCTCGGCGACGGCGGGGACGACCACCCCGATCAAGCCGAAGGCGGCCACCGACGTCGCGAGGAGAGCGGCGGAAGCGCCACGTGGTCGTCGGGTGTGGGGAAGGCGGGCTGCCTGCATGGCCGGTGCTCCTCGGAACCTGGCGCGGGGCCAGGTCGGGCGGCGGTGCTGGCCCGGGTGGCATCGACAGCGGGATGCTCCCAGCCCGGACCGATGGGTGGCACGGGTTCATCCGTGGGAAACGAGGGGTTCTCGTTCCGTTGGGGGCCGGCGGCCACATCCGGGGTGTTGCTCGCGCTGTGGTCGTCCTGCAGGACTCACGGTGCGCGAACAACACCCCCATGAGCGAGCGGATCAGAGCGGCAGGTCCTCCAGCATCTCGGTGACCAGAGCGGCGATCGGCGATCGCTCGGACCTCGTCAACGTGACGTGGGAGAACAGCGGGTGCCCCTTGAGCGCTTCGATGACGGCTGTGATGCCGTCGTGCCGGCCGACGCGGAGGTTGTCGCGCTGGGCGACGTCGTGGGTGAGCACCACCCGCGACCCGGACCCAAGCCGGGACAGCACGGTGAGCAGCACGCCGCGCTCGAGCGACTGCGCCTCGTCGACGATCACGAACGAGTCGTGCAGTGAGCGGCCGCGGATGTGGGTCAACGGCAGCACCTCGATCAGTCCGCGGGAGTCGATCTCGTCGATGACCGCCGGGGAGACCAGCGCCCCGAGGGTGTCGTACACCGCCTGCGCCCAGGGCGACATCTTCTCGTTCTCGCCGCCGGGCAGGTAGCCGAGCTCCTGGCCGCCGACGGCGTACAGCGGCCGGAAGATCACGACCTTCTTGTGCGCCCGCCGCTCCATGACCGACTCGAGGCCGGCGCACAGCGCGAGCGCCGACTTCCCGGTGCCGGCCCGGCCCCCGAGGGAGACGATGCCGATCTCGGGGTCGAGCAGGAGGTCGAGTGCGATGCGCTGCTCGGCCGAGCGGCCGTGCAGTCCGAACGCCTCCCGGTCACCGCGGACCAGGCGCACGTGCTTGTCCGGGGTGACGCGGCCCAGCGCCGAGCCGCGCGAGGACAGCAGCACCAGACCCGTGTGGGTGGGCAGCTCGGCGGCGGCGGGCACGAAGGCCTCGCCGTTCTCGTAGAGGTCGTTCAGTTCGGCGTCGTCCAGCGAGACCTCGGACATGCCGGTCCACCCCGCATCGACCGCGTCGTGCAGGCGGTAGTCGTCGGTGTCGAGGCCGACAGCCGCGGCCTTGACCCGCAGTGGCACGTCCTTGGTGATCAGGCAGACGGAGCGACCCTCGGCCCGCAGGTTCAGGGCCACGACCATGATCCGGCTGTCGTTGCTGTCGTTGCGGAACCCGGCCGGCAGCACGGTGGGATCGCTGTGGTTGAGCTCGACGTGCAGGGTGCCGCCGTTCGCGCCGACCGGCACCGGCGCGTCCAGCCGGCCGTGGGTGACCCGCAGGTCGTCGAGGATGCGCAGCGCCTGCCGGGCGAACCAGCCGAGCTCGGGGTGGTCGCGCTTGTTCTCGAGTTCCCCGACGACGACGAGCGGGAGCACCACGTCGGAGTCACCGAAGCGCAGCAGCGCCCCGGGGTCGGAGAGCAGGACCGAGGTGTCGAGGACGAACGTGCGGCGAGTGGTCACGAGGCGACTCCCGTGGGGCGGCACAGGGCGCGCCCCCGCTCGATGGTGGCCGGGCCCCGGCGCAGAGGCCGGCAACCGGCCCCCCTGGTCGACGAACTCGTCAGCACCAACCGGGCCTCCCGTGGACGGCGAGGGCAGCTCGTCGTCCACTGCGGACGCTAGGCCCGCCAGGTGACAGATTCGTGTCCTCTCCCCCTATCGGGAGTCGGCGTGTCCCTCGAAGGGGTACCAGCCGTCCCAGTAACCCCAGCAATCAGCTGGACTCGCGCCGGAACCGCCGCACGCCGAAGATCCAGCCCAGCACCGCCAGGGCGACGGTCAGCGCGGCTCCCCACCAGGCCGTGGCCGTGTCGTAGCCCCCCAGGAAGAACTCCCGCGTCCCGTCCACCACGTGCTTGAGCGGGTTGATGTCGCTGATGGTCTGCAACCACCCCGGCGCCAGCGACATCGGCAGCAGGATCCCCGACAGCAGCAGAACCGGGAGCACCACGGCGTTGAGCAGCGGCGCGAACGCGTCCTCGCTCTTCAGGGTCAGCGCCAGCGCGTAGGACACCGAGGCGAAAGCGGCGCCCAGCAGCGCGATGACCGCGAGGGTCAGCACGACACCGAGCACCGGGGCCCGCAGCCCCAGGGGGATCGAGACCAGCACCAGCAGCGTGCCCTGCACGAGCAGGACGACGACGTCGCGCAGCACCCGGCCGAGAAGCAGCGCCGTCCGGCTGGCCGGGGTGACCCGCTGGCTCTCGATCACCCCGGCGCGGTACTCGGCGATGAGGCCGAAGCCCACGAACAGCGACCCGAAGATGCCCAGCTGCACCAGGATCCCGGGCACGAAGATCTGGTACGCGTTGCCCGCCCCGAGCTGCCCGGACAACGGCTCGAGCAGCGGCCCGAACAGCACGATGTAGAGGATGGGCTGCATCATCATGATCACCAGCCAGGCCGGATTGCGCAGCGACATGCGCATCGCCCGGGCGAACACCGTGCCGGTGTCCCGCATCAAGGTGCGCATCAGCCCGCCACCCCCGCCGGCACGGCCGGGCCCTCCGCGGAGTCCCGCAGCGAGCGGCCGGTCAGTCCCAGGAAGACGTCGTCCAGGCTCGGCCGCCGGCTCTCGATCCCGCTGATCGCGATGCCGGCCCGGTCGAGGCCCCGGACGAGCTCCACCAGCGCGGCGCCGCCGTGCGGCACCCGGCCGACGACCCGGTCGTCGATCACCTGCGGCGCCTCCGCTCCGGGCAGGGCACTCACCAGCCGGGCGACCTCCGGCGCCTGCGCCGGCTCGGCGACGGTGACCGTGAGGACGTCTCCTCCGACCTGGGACTTCAGCTCGTCGGGGGTGCCGCTCGCGACGATCGCCCCGTGGTCGATGACCAGGATGCGGTCGCAGAGCGCGTCGGCCTCGTCGAGGTAGTGGGTGGTCAGGAAGACCGTCGTCCCCCGTTCCTCCCGGAGGGACCGGATGTGGGTCCAGAGATTCGCGCGCGCCTGCGGGTCCAGCCCGGTCGTCGGCTCGTCGAGGAACACCAACTGCGGCACGTGGACCAGGCCGACCACGATGTCGAGGCGCCGGCGCTGGCCCCCCGACAGGGTCTTGGGCTGGCGCTTCCACAGGCCGTCCAGGTCCAGCTCGCGGAAGAGCTGCTGCCCGCGCTCGGTGGCCTCCCCCGTGCTCATCCCGTACAGCCGCGCGTGGTCGACGACCTCCTCACCGGCGCGCGCCTCCGGCGCCGTCGAGCCGCTCTGGGAGACGTAGCCGATCCGCCGCCGCACGCCCACGGGATCGGTGCGCAGGTCGCAGCCGGCCACGGAGGCGGTGCCCGCCGTCGGCTCGAGGAGGGTGGTCAGCATCCGCAGCGTCGTGGTCTTGCCGGCGCCGTTGGCGCCCAGGAAGCCGACGATCTCGCCGGCTTCGACGTCGAGGTCGACGCCGACGACGGCGTGCACTTCCTGCTTGCGCTTGCGGAAGGTGCGGGCCAGACCGCGGGCGTGGATCACGAGGGCCAGCATCTGCCACGGGTACGACAACGTCGAGCACATCCGCCGACAGCTCCGCCGGTCAGTGCAGGGGACCTCGGGGACGCAGAGCCACGAGGGCCCAGATCACCGGCACGAGGAGCACCGGCCACTGGACGGAGAGGTTGCCGAGCCAGAGCAGCCCTGCGAGCAGCAGGGCACCGAGCCAGGCCGCCGTCCACAGCCCGAGGGCGCGCGCCTCGCGGGGTTCGCGCCGGCTCATGCGGCGTGCAACTCGGCGGTGACGGCCCGCGGGGTCAGCGGCTCGTCGAGCAGCCGGACGAACCGGCCGGCCACCGGCTGATCGGCCGGACGCGCGGCCAGCCACCGGGACAGCAGGTCGAAGCCCTCCACGTAGGTGGAGATGTAGGCCCGCCAGAGCGGGTCGGTGAGGAACCGGACCTGCTGGGCGGCCCGTTCCGCGCTCACCAGGGACCAGCGCTGCAGGTACGCCATCACCTCGTCGGCGTCGGCTCCCCGGTCGTGCAGGAGCACCGCGGCGTCCTGCCGCACGCGGTTCAGTGGCGCGGCCGCTGTCGCCAGTCGTTCGGCGAGATGTCCGTCGAACCGCAGCCCCAGGTCGCCGAGGATCTCCTCGGCCCACGGACCCCAACCGTCCCCCACCGAGGCGTCGAGCCCGAGGTCGGCGAGTCCCTCCGCCATGAGGCATTCCGGGGTGTTGACCAGGAACACGGTGTGCTCGGTCCGCGCCGCCCGCTCGACGAGGCCACGCTCCTTGCGGCAGTGCTCGGTGTGGTGACCGGGATAGGACTCGTGCGCCACCAGATGCGGCAGCTGCGACATACGGTGCGGGAGATCGGCGTTGATGGCGACCCGCGACCGGTAGTCGCCCTCGTAGTAGTTGAAGCCCGACCAGGGCTTGTCGGTGACGACCTCGTAACGGACCGTCTCGACCTCCGGGAGGCCGTACTGTCCGCGGACCTTGTCGCGCAGGGCGCTCGACAGGGCGTGCACGGCTGCCTCGAGGCGGTCGGGCGGGCACTCCTCCCGCCGACGGTGGGCCGCGTAGCGCTCCGCCAGTGAGCCGGGCCCCGGCAACAGCACCTCGAGCTCGTCGTGCGCGGCACCGTAGGCCGCAGGGTCGCCGAGGGTGACCTCGACCTGGAAGTAGGCGGCCACCTCGTCGACGAAGCCGACCGGCTCACCGCTCATCTTCCGCGCCGAGCACTCCAGCCCCGTCAGCTGTCCGCGCAGGAAGTCGGCTCGCTCGGCCGACAGCCCGGCGGCGTCCAGGTCGGCCAGCAGGGCGCGTGCCTGGTCGCGCAGCTGCAGCGGCGTCGGCGCCGGCTCGTCCGCCACCGCGGCCCGGATCCGGGGATCACCGGTGTACGCGTCGACGAAGCCCGATTCCAGCCGATCGAAACGCAGCCCCAGCCGCACGTACTCGAGGGGAAGGTCCAGGGGTGCGGCTGCCATGCGGAAAGCTTGTCAGCCGCCGAACCGGCGGTGCCGCGCGGTGTCTTCGGCCGAGCTCCGCCGGGCGCAGCGACGCCCTCCGTTGCTCAGCATCCGAACCGGCGGTGCCGCGCGGAGTAGTCGCGCAGTGCTCGCAGGAAGTCCACCCGCCGGAAGTCGGGCCAGTACACGTCGGTGAAGAGGAACTCCGTGTTCGCGGTCTGCCACAGCAGGAAGCCCGACATCCGCTGCTCACCACTCGTCCTGATCACCAGGTCGGGATCGGGCTGACCGCGGGTGTAGAGGTGCTCGGCGATGTGCTCGACCTCGAGGGATTCGACGAGCTCCTCCAGCGACGTGCCGCGCGTGGCGTGCTCGGCCAGCAGCGACCGGACGGCGTCGGCGATCTCCCGGCGGCCGCCGTACCCGACGGCGAGGTTCACGGTGGCACCCGGCCGGTCCCGGGTGTCCTCCTCGGCCTGCTTGAGGACGGCGACTGTCTCCGGAGGCAGCACCTCGGGCGCGCCCATCGAACGCACCTGCCAGCGCCGCCCCGGGCGGGAGAGATCGACCGCGACGTCCTCGATGATCTGCAACAGGGCCGTCACCTCGGGCTCCGGCCGGTTCAGGTTGTCGGTGGAGAGCAGGAAGAGCGTGACCAACGAGACGCCGGCGTCGTCGCACCAGCCGAGCAGATCGACGATCTTGTCGGCACCGCGACGGTGGCCGTGGGCGACGTCCTCCAGCCCGATCGCCCGCGCCCAGCGCCGGTTGCCGTCCATGATGACGCCCACATGCCGCGGCACGTCGGCGCCTTCCAGCGCGCGCGCGAGCCGTCGTTCGTAGATCTGGACGATCGCCTCGCGTATGTACCGGCGCGCCCCCACGCGGTCACCCTAGGCCCCTGACCGGTCACCCGCGGGCTCTCGGGGCAGGCCCCTCCGGGGGTGCCCCGGACCGGCGTCGACAAGCTCACAGGCGCCTCGGGATGACGGCCAACCTACGGGTCCGTAACCTCGGTGCATGAGTGCTGCTCCCGAGGAACGCGAACAGGTCCGGGTGCACGCCGACGGCGCCGAACTCGAGGCGCCGATCGGCCAGGCGATGCGCGCCGTCCGCGAGGAGGGCGAACGCGTCGAGGGGGTCGAGCCCCTCTGGACAGCCGCTGATTTCGGCGACGACGACTGGGACCACCCCGACACCCGCCCCCGGTTGCGCGGCTGGCTGCACCTGTTCGCCTTCTTCGGGGCGATCGTCGCCGGCGCCGTGCTCGTCCCCCTGGCGTCCGTGCTCGGATCCCGCGCCGGACTCTCCGTGACGGTCTACTCCCTGACGATCTGCGGCCTGTTCGGCATCAGCGCGCTCTACCACCGGCGGCGCTGGTCACCGCGCGGCTGGAAGATCATGAAGCGGCTCGACCACTCGATGATCTTCCTGTTCATCGCGGGCACATACACACCGTTCGCCCTGCTCGCGGTACCGCAGCCGCAGGGCTACTGGGTGCTCGCCGGTGTCTGGGCCGGCGCCCTCGCCGGTGTCGTGCTCAAGCTCAGCTGGCCCACCGCACCGCGCTGGCTGGGTGTCCCCCTCTACATCGGGCTCGGCTGGGTCGCCGTCTTCATCCTCACCGACATCCTGCACATCGCCGGGGTCACGTCACTGGTGCTGCTCGCCGTCGGTGGCCTGCTCTACACGGTCGGCGGCGTCGCCTACGCCATCAAGAAGCCCAACCCGTGGCCCGGCACCTTCGGCTACCACGAGGTCTTCCACGCGATGACGATCGTGGCCGCGATCTGCCACTACATCGCGGTGTACTTCGCGATGTACTCGAGTCCTTTCGCCTGACCTCCGGTCGGACACCGCGGCCAGGCGCCGTCCCCAGGGGCGTCGCGCCGTTCCCGTCGCTCCTCGGGGGACCCTCCGGGCCCCGGTCAGGTGAACGGGGGTCGCTGGTCCAGCTTCAGGGAGCCCTTGCCGGCCAGGCGCCAGGCCCTGGCGACGACGTCCCTGTCCTCCTCGGTGACCAGGTTGCCCATCACCCGCAGGGCCACGGTCATCAGCGCACGGGAGCGCATCCCGACCGGTCCGGCCGCGGGCAGGAAGCGGGGCACGGTCAGCAGCCCGGCCAGCCTTCGGGCGATCGAGAACGCCTCCCCGTAGTGGCTGCGCAGAATGGCCGGCCAGGCCTCCGACCAGTCGTCGTCGCCGAACAGGCCGACGACGCTGCGCCCCGTCTCGAGGCCGTAGTCGATGCCCTCGCCGTTGAGCGGGTTCACGCACCCCGCTGCGTCGCCGATCAGCGCCCAGTTCCGGCCCGCCACACCCGACACCGCGCCGCCCATCGGGAGCAGCGCCGAGGCGACGTCCCGCACCGGACCGTCGAGCTGCCACTCCTCCCGCCGGGCCTCCGCGTAGAGCTCCAGCAGGGCCTTCAGCTGCACCCCGGCCGGCCGACGCGCGGTCGCGAGCGTGCCGACGCCGAGGTTGACCTCGGCGGCAGCCGCACCGAGCGGGAACACCCAGCCGTAACCGGAGAGCAGCTCCCCCGCCGCGCCCCGTAGTTCGAGGTGCGAGGAGATCCACTCGTCGTCGCTGCGGCCGGAGCGGACATAGCTGCGGGCGGCGACCCCGTAGGCGGTGTCGCGATGCCATGTCCGCCCGAGCACGCGTCCCAGCGTCGAGCGCACGCCGTCGGCGACGACCAGCCGCCGGCAGCCGACGGTGACCAGTCTGCCGTCGGCGACCTCGAAGACCACGCCCGCCACCCGGTCGCCGTTCCGCACCACGTCGACCGCACGGGCCCCGTCGAGCGGCGTGGCGCCCGAGTCGAGTGCCACCTGGCGGATGCGGGTGTCGAGCTCGGTGCGCGGCACCGCGCTGCCGTGGTCGGGGAACGTGCCGCCCGGCCACGGGAGCTCCCATTCCCGGCCGAACCCGGCGGCGCGCAGGCCCCGGTTGCGCGCATGCCCGCGCACCCAGTCCCCCAGTCCGAGGTGGTCGAGCTCGGCCACCGCCCGCGGCGTCAGACCGTCGCCGCACGTCTTGTCCCGCGGGAAGACCGCTGCGTCGGCGAGGACGACCTCGGAGCCCGCACGCGCAGCCCAGGCGGCAGCCGCCGACCCCGCCGGGCCGGCGCCCACCACCAGGACGTCGGTCGAGTCGGGGACTGCGCTGGCCACGGAGCCGAGTGTCCCAGGTCGGCGCCCCGGGTCAGCCGAACAGGGGAAAGGCGGCCGGCCGGCTCCAGGCCTCGGCGCCCGGCAACGAGCCGAGCACGCCGGCGAGATCGCGGTGGGCGGTCGTCAGCAGCCGCAGCGAGTCGTCCACGAGGTCAGTCCGGCACTCACCCCACCTGTGGGCCCCGCCCGCGAACCTCCTCCACCGACGCCATCGCATCGCGGAGTTCGGTGAGCCAGTCGTCGGCGTGCTGGCCGACCAGGCGGACCGCCCACGCGAGCGCCTCCGACCGCGAGCGCGCCACCCCCGCGTCGACGAGCGTGTCGAGGACGAGCCGCTCGCGCTGACGGAGTCGGGTCATGACCGGGACGGAGAGGGTGGTGAACAGCTGCCGGTCCTCGCCGCAGGCGGCGCCCCAGGCGACCGAACGTCCGTACCGCTCCTGGGCCGCGTCCGCGATCGCCATGCGCTGTTCGCGGGTGTCCTCGCGGAACCTGTCGATCCGGCCGGCCCGCGCGGACGCCGGATCCCCCTCGCCCGCGGCCGGCTCGGCCAGGGTGCCGACAACGGTGATCTCGTCACGGTCGATGGTCAGGTCGACCGGCCCGGTGAACCACTCGTCGGGCAGTCGTCCGGCGAACCAGCCGGCCACCTCCGCCCGCTCGACGGGCGGGCCGGCCTCGGGGCCGCGACCGCGGCCACCGGGCCCACGGCCTCGACCCCGCCCGAACCCGGCGCCGAAGGGTCCGTCGGAGAAACGATGTGCGTGCACGACATCCTCCCGGTGTGCTGGGTGATTACACCGTTACACGGTAACCGTGGTCGGCGGACTCCGGAAGAACCGGCGCTGCGCTCAGAGCGAACCCGTCCGGCCCGCTGGTCCGACCACTCCTTTCTGGAGTTTTGTCACAGCCTGTGCTGGCTCGATAGCGATGGCTACAAGTGCTAGACGAGTGCAACTTTCAGTGACCCGAATCTGGTCAGGTTTCGCCGTACAAATGCGCGTGAATTCGGTGTTCATGGCAGTTCCCGCCCATGGTGCCGGCATGCGTGTCGGCGGATTCTCGTGTGTGGCGCACACCACAGGAGGCCCGCCATGACAACCATCCGCACCCGCCTATTCGCCCTCACCGTGGCCCTGACGTCCGCGATCTCCGCGCTCGTCCTGGCCGCTCCCGCCCAGGCCGCAGCTCCGTTCTGCGGAATCACCTGGGGATCTCTGCCGAAGGCCCATGCGGCCTCCGACACGGAGATGGTGACCAACGTCCGCGCCGGCCGGCACGCCTGCTTCGATCGCCTGGTCGTCGACCTCGGCGGACAGGACGTGTCGTTCGGCTCGTACGACGTCCGGTACGTCCCCGTCTTCACCGAGGACGCCACCGGCAGGCCCGTTCCGCTCCGCGGCGCCGCCGATCTGCAGATCGTGCTGAAGGCGCCGTCATACGACGGTGACGGGCATGCGACCTTCGCGCCGGCCAACCGCACGGAGGTCCTGGACGTGAGCGGCTACAGCACGTTCCGGCAGCTCGCCTGGGGCGGCTCGTACGAGGGCTACACCACCATGGGCCTCGGCGTCCGATCCCGGCTGCCCTTCCGCGTCTTCACGCTGCAGGGCGTTCCGCAGTCCGACTTCGGGCCGCGACTGGTGATCGACGTGGCGCACCGCTGGTAATCCACGCCCACGGCTCCGGCCGGTCGGTCAGCCCCTCGGGGCGTCCGGCCGGCCGGTGTCGTCACGGGGTGGCTCGATCGCCCGGGGAGCGCGACGCAGGTTGTCCAGCAGCTCCTCCCCCGGCCGCTGGTCCACCAGCCCGGCCGGGGTGTCGGGAATGTCGGGCGGCGCGTCCTGGGGGTCGAAGCTGCGGGGGATGCGCTTGAGGTGCGTCGACATCGACCGGACCAGCAGGGCGACGGCGATGAGCAGCACGACGATGAGGAGCAGGCCCAGCGGCCCGGACTTGCCGACGTCCTCGGGGAGCTGGTCGCCGGCCGCGGCGACGACGATGGCCGGCACGCTCATCTGACCACCGCCTCGCTGCGCAGGCCGGCGAAGAGGTCGCTCTCGGGGACCGTCGAGTCGACGAGCGACCGGGCCAGCTCGTAGTCCTCGGTCGGCCACACCTGCTGCTGGGTGTCGATGGGGCAGGCGAACCAGCGACCCTCCGGGTCGATCTGGGTGGCGTGCGCGATGAGAGCCGCATCCCGGACCGCGAAGTACTCACCGCAGGGCACCCGGGTGGTGACCCGATGGGAGATGTCGTGCGCGGGGTCCCAGTTCTCCAGCCACTCGGCGTACGGCGACTCCGCGCCGGCCGCGACGATCGCCTCGTGCAGCGCCTTCGTGCGGGGCAGCGTGAAACTCATGTGGTAGTAGAGCTTGCTCGGCTGCCACGGCTCACCGAGCTCGCGATAGCGGTCCGGGTCGCCGGCGGCCTCGAACGCGTACACCGAGATCTCGTGCGTCTTGATGTGGTCGGGATGCGGATACCCGCCGCGCTCGTCGTAGGTGGTGATGACCTGCGGCTTGAAGCGGCGGATCAGCGCCACCAGCGGCGCGGCTGCATCCTCCAGCGGGACCAGTGCGAAGCAGCCGTCCGGCAGCGGGGGAAGCGGGTCCCCCTCCGGCAGCCCGGAGTCGACGAAGCCGAGGAACTCCTGCTCGACGCCGAGGATGTCGCGGGCGCGGCTCATCTCCTCGGCCCGGATCTGCGGCAGCCGCTCCCAGACCTCCGGCCGGTCCATCGCCGGGTTGAGCACGGAGCCGCGCTCGCCACCGGTACAGGTCGCGACCAGGACGCGGGCGCCCTCGGCGACGTACTTGGCCATCGTCGCGGCACCCTTGCTCGACTCGTCGTCTGGATGCGCGTGCACGGCGAGCAGCCGCAACTGGTCCGGTTCGGTCACGGCGCCATTGTCCCCCGCCGCACCATCGGCATGCCGCCCACCTGGCCCGGCGCCCGGGGAAGCACCTGCCGGCCGACCCGGAAGGGGGAAAAGGTGCTGCTGGTCACCGTTCGGTTCGGTACGGTTCCGGATTCCTGGTCGGCGTCGTCGCATGTGTGCGTCGGCCTCGACCGCGGTGTTAGCTTGGCCGGATCGACCCACGGCCGTCCCCCTCCGGGGACGGCCTCCCGAGTTTCAGGAGTACCCCCACGTGTCCACCCCCACTGACGAGCACGCCCAGGGCGTCTGGCTGACCCAGGACGCCTACGACCGGCTGAAGGCCGAGCTCGACTCGTTGGTGGCCGGCCGACCGGCGATGTCTGCCGAGATCAACGCCCGCCGCGAGGAGGGCGACCTCAAGGAGAACGGCGGCTACCACGCCGCCAAGGACGAGCAGGGCAAGCAGGAGGCCCGCATCCGGCAGCTCACCGACCTGCTGCGCAAGGCGACCGTCGGCGAGCCCCCGACGACGGTCACCAACGCCGCGACCGGCACCGTGATCACCGTCAAGTTCGCGGGGGACGACGACACCGAGAAGTTCCTGCTCGGTTCCCGCGAGATCGCCGGCACCACCGGGCTGTCCGTCTACTCGCCGGAGTCCGCACTGGGCGCCGCGATCATGGGCGCGGAGCCCGGCGCGAAGGTGACCTACCAGGCCCCCAACGGCCGCGACATCAGCGTCGAGGTCGTCGGCATCGAGCCGTTCGTACCCTGACCGTTCGCATGAGCCGCTCCCGTCGGGCGGAGAACACCGGCTTCGCCTGCGTGCACTGCGCGGCGCCCGTGCCCGCGAACAGCGACGGGCACTACCGCAACCACTGCCCGTACTGCCTCTGGTCGCTGCACGTCGACGACCTGCCCGGAGACCGGGCGAGCGGGTGCCGGGCTCCGATGGAGCCCATCGGGCTGGTGGAGAAGTCGGGCAAGGGGTGGCAGGTGGTGCACCGCTGCACGCAGTGCGGCCACCGCCAGCCCAACCGACTGGTGAGGGAGGGCGAAGCTCCCGACGATCTCGACCTGGTGCTCGACCTGCCCTGGTTGTGACAGCGGGCGGCACATGATCGTCGCCGTCCACGTCTCATCGGGGAGCTGAGCATGTGCCCGCACTCGTTCCGCCCGTCGTCACGGCCCTGCCTGCCGAGCAGCCGGTTCTGGTGGCCGACGATCTGACGCTGCGTACGTGGCCGGACGCCGCTGCGCCGGCTCTGCTCGCGGTCTACGCCGATCCGGCCGGGCAGCGATGGCACTGCGAGTACCTCGACCGGGACGAGCCAGCCGGCTACGCCGAGCAGTGGTGATCGCCGGTGCCCTCCTGCGGAGGCGTGCACCGTGCCGGCGATCCACCCGGTGGAGTCTCGCCTCGCGGCACGGACGGGTTCAGCCCTCCGGTGCGGAGACCGCCAGCCCGCGACGGCGGAGCAGCGGTGCGGGGTCGGCGTCCCGGCCGCGGACGGCGCGGAAGGCGGCCAGCGGGTCGACCGATCCGCCGACGGCGAGCAGCCGGCTCCGGAAGAGGTCGCCGTTCTCCCGGCGGAGGCCTCCGTTCTCCTTGAACCACTCCACGGTGTCGGCGTCGAGCACCTCCGACCAGATGTAGGAGTAGTAACCGGCCGCGTAGCCGCCCGCGAAGACGTGCTGGAAGTACGTCGTCCGGTAGCGGGGCGGCACCAGGCGGTGGGCCACACCCGCCTGCTCCAGCGCCCGCTGCTCGAAGGCGATCGGATCGCCGATCTCGGTCTCCGGACGGATCCGGTGCCACGCCTGGTCGAGCAGCGTGGCGGCGAGGTACTCGAGCGTGCCGAAGCCCTCTCCCCAGAGCCTGGCGGCATCGATCGCCTCGACGACGGCGGCGGGCAGCGGTTCGCCCGTCTCCACGTGCCGGGCGTAGTTGCCGAGCACCTGTGGCCAGAGCGCCCACATCTCGTTGACCTGGCTGGGGAACTCCACGAAGTCGCGCGGGACGGCGGTGCCGGAGAACCGCGGGTAGGTGACCGCCGAGCTCAGGCCGTGCAGCGCGTGGCCGAACTCGTGGAACAGCGTGTTCACCTCGTCGAGGGTGAGCAGGGTCGGCTGCCCGTCGGCCCCCTTGGACACGTTGAGGTTGTTCACGACGACGGGCCTGGTACCGAGCAGCCGTGACTGCCGGACGAACGAGCTCATCCAGGCGCCGCCCCGCTTGCCCTCGCGGGCGAAGAAGTCCCCCAGGTACAGGCCGACCTCGGCGCCGTCGTAGTCGCTGACCTCCCACACGCGGACGTCGGGGTGGTAGCCGGTCAGGTCGGGGCGGGCGGTGAACCGGAGGCCGTAGAGCAGCTCGGCCGCGTGGAAGACACCGTCGGTCAGCACGCGGTCCAGCTCGAAGTACGGGCGCAGAGCCGACGCGTCGACGGCGTACCGCTCCGCCCGCACCCGCTCGCTGTAGTACGCCCAGTCCCAGGCCTCGATCTCCACGCCGTCGGCGGCCGCGACGTCGGCCAGGACGGCGGCCTCGGCCTCGGCATTCGCAACGGAGGCCGGCACCATCGAGGCCAGCATGGCGTCCACGGCCGCTGTCGTGCGGGCGGTGGAGTCGGCGAGGACGACGTCGGCATGCGTGTCGAATCCGAGCAGCCGGGCCCGCTCGGCGCGCCGGCGCACGATGCGTTCGGCGACCGGCCGGTTGTCGAACTCCCCCGCCGACGCGCGGTTCAGCGACGCCTCGTGGATCCGCCGGCGCAGGTCACGGTTGCGCAGCTTGGCGAGGACCGGCTGACCGGAAGGCAGCAGCAGGGCGAGCAGATATCCCTCGACGCCCCTGTCCGAGGCTGCGGCGGCCGCCGCCGCGACGGCCTCGGGAGAAAGTCCGTCGAGCTCGGCAGGGTCGTCGACCGGAACGGCGGCCGCCTCGGAGGCCAGCTGGAGGTTCTGCCCGAAGGTCGTCGACAGGGTCGACAGCTCCTGGTTGAGCTCCGTCAGCCGGGCTCGGCCGGCATCGTCGAGCCGCGCGCCGGCAAGCACGAAGTCCAGGTGGTAGCGCTCGACCAGCCGCACCGACTCGTCGTCGAGACCCAGCTCGTGGCGCGAGGCGTGCACCGCGTCGATCCGGGCGAACAATGCCGGGTCCAGCCGGATCGCATCAGCATGCGCGGCCTCCAGCGGAGCGACCTCCCGCTCGATCTCACGCAGTCTCGGGGTGGACACCGATGAGGTGATGTTGCCGAAGACCGCCCACGCGCGGGTGAGCAGCTCGCCCGACCGCTCCATGGCCACGACGGTGTTCTCGAACGTGGCCGGCTCTTCGGAGGCGACGACGGCGGCCACCTCCGCGCGCTGCTCCGCCATCCCGGCCAGCAGCGCCTCGCGGCAGTGCTCGGGCGTGATGCCGGCGAACGGCGGCAGCCGGAAGGGCAGGTCCGAGACCTTCAGCAGCGGATTGTCGGGGGACACGGCGGGGGTGTCGACGGCGCTCATCGCCGTCCATCCTGGCGCCCCGTACCCGGCCCCGCCGCAGGGGCCCACGCCGAGCGTGCGAGGCGCGGGGGCAGTGCCGAGCGTGCGGCAGCGGGGCCCCTCTTCAGCTGGGAGTGACCTGGTACCCCGCGCGTCGCAGCGCCGACACGACCTCCTCCGCGTGATCGGGACCGCGGGTCTCCAGCACCACGAAGATCTCCACCTCGCCGATGCCCAGCCGCGTACCGGTGCGCTCGTGCTCCACCTCGAGCACGTTGGCCCCACCCGCGGCGAGCTCGCCCAGCACCCCGGCCAGCGACCCGGGGCGGTCGGGCACGCGCAGCCGCAGGTTCAGGTACCGGCCGGCCGCGGCCATGCCGTGCTGGACGACCTTCAGCAGGAGGACCGGGTCGATGTTCCCGCCGGACACGACGGCGACGACCGGCGGTGGGAACGCCGTGGGATCGGCCAGCACCGCGGCGACGGCGGCGACCCCGGCCGGCTCGACGACGAGCTTTGCGCGCTCCAGGCAGAACAGCAGCGCCCGGGAGAGGTCCTCCTCGGTGACGGTGCGCACCTCGTCGACCAGGCCGCGCACGTGCGCGAGGGTCAGGTCACCGGGCGAGGCGACCGCGATCCCGTCGGCCATCGTGGCCATCGCCTCGAGCGGCACCGGCCTGCCCGCGGCCAGCGACCCGGGGAACGCGGCGGCCGCCTCGGCCTGGACGGCGACGACGCGGACGTCGGGGCGCCGGGCCTTGACCGCGGCGGCGACCCCGGAGACCAGCCCGCCACCCCCGGTGCAGACGACCACCGTCGCGACGTCGGGGCACTGGTCCAGGATCTCCAGCCCGACGGTGCCCTGCCCGGCGATGACGTCGCGGTGCTCGAAGGGATGGATGAACACCGAGCCGGTGCGCTCGGCGTACTCGGCCGCGGCGACCAGCGCCTCGGTGAGCGTCTGCCCGGCGAGCTGGATCTCCGCGCCGTACGCACGGGTTGCCGCGACCTTCGGCAAGGGCGCGGTCACCGGCATGAAGACCGTCGCCGAGCAGCCGAGCAGACGCGCGGCGAGGGCGACCCCCTGCGCATGGTTTCCGGCGCTGGCCGCGACGACGCCACGAGAACGCTCGTCGTCGGTCAGCCGGGAGATCCGGGTGTACGCGCCGCGGATCTTGAAGGAGCCGGTGCGCTGGAGGTTCTCGCACTTGAGCCACACCGGGCCGCCCACCCGGTCCGCGAGCCCCCGGGAGTGCCACGTCGGGGTGCGCCGGACGATGCCGGCGAGCAGCTCGGCCGCCGCTTCGACCTCGGCGCCACTGACGAGGGCGATCTCGCTGGTACCGGTCACGTCGCGATCCTCGCAGGTGGGACGACGCGGGACGCCCGGACCCGCCATCTCAGTCGTACCGTGGTCGAGGTGACGGACCCCGCCGCATCCGCGGCCGCTTCCCCTTCCCCACTCACCCTCGGCGAGCTGCGCGACAGCGGCGCCGCCTTCCGCCCCGTCAAGGCCGAGATCCGCGCGAACCTGCTCGCCCGGCTCGGCCGTGGCGAGCCCAGCCTGCCGGGAATGGTCGGCTTCGAGGACACCGTGCTGCCCGAGGTCGAGCGCGCACTCATCGCAGGCCACGACCTGGTCCTGCTCGGGGAGCGCGGCCAGGGCAAGACCCGTCTGATCCGCACGCTGGTCGGCCTGCTCGACGAGTGGACCCCGGTCCTGGTCGGCAGCGAGCTCAACGAGCACCCGCTGCACCCGATCTCGGTGTGGGCCCACCGCCAGATCGCCGAGCACGGCGACGCGACCCCGGTCGGGTGGCTGCACCGGAGCGACCGGTTCGGGGAGAAGCTGGCGACGCCGGACACCAGCGTCGGCGACCTCATCGGCGACGTCGATCCGATCAAGGTGGCCGAGGGCCGCACGCTGGGCGACCCGGAGACCGTGCACTACGGCCTCGTGCCACGCACCAACCGCGGCATCTTCAGCGTCAACGAGCTGCCCGACCTGGCCGAGCGCATCCAGGTTGCCCTGCTCAACGTGCTGGAGGAGCGCGACATCCAGATCCGCGGATACCGCGTGCGCCTGCCGCTGGACCTGCTGCTGGTGGCGAGCGCGAACCCGGAGGACTACACGAACCGCGGCCGGATCATCACTCCGCTGAAGGACCGCTTCGGCGCCGAGGTGCGCACCCACTACCCGATCGAGCTCGCCGACGAGATCCGGTTGCTGCACCAGGAGGCGCTGCTGTCCTGGGCGAACACGGCCGACGCGGGACAGGACGCCTTCGCGCATCCCCTCGTGCCGGAGCACCTCGCCGAGATCATCGCCCGGTTCACCCGGCTGGTCCGCGAGTCCAGTCATGTCGACCAGCGGTCCGGGGTCAGCGCGCGGTTCGCGATCGCCGGTCTGGAGACCGTGGCTGCGTCCGCCGTCCGGAGGGCCGCCATCGCCGGTGAGACCCGCCCGGTGGCGCGGGTCGTGGACCTGCCCAGCGTCATCCCGGCCAGCCGCGGCAAGGTGGAGTTCGCCGACGCCGGCTCCGACCCGGACGACGAGCGGGAACTCGAGATCCTGGAGCACCTGCTGCGCCAGGCCACCGCGCAGACGTTCCGGGCCCGCTGCGCCGGCCTCGACCTCACCGGCCTCCAGGAGCACTTCACCGGCGGGGAGACCGTCGAGTCCGGGGAGCTGGTGAGCGCACCGGCCCTGCTGGGTCAGCTCGGCACGATCCCGAAGCTGGCCGAGCTGCTCGGCCGGCTCGGTGTGCCCGAGGGCGAGCAGTCGGCCGAGCAGGCCGCGGCCGCCGTCGAGTTCGCCCTGGAAGGGCTCTACCTCAGCCGCAGGCTGGCCAAGGACACCGACGGCACCCGCACCATCTACGGGGCCTGACATGGTCGCGCGCAGGGGACGCGGTTACCGCTACGGCCGCTGGCACGGCGGTCCGGACCCGCTGGCCGAGCCCTACGACCTCGGCAATGCCGTCGACGAGATCGGTGACTCCGTGCTCGGCGGGAGCGGGGTCCGGGAGGCACTGCGGGAGCTGCTGCGCCGCGGCACGGAGGGACGGCGCGGCCTGGACGAGCTGCGCCGCTCCGTCCGCGAGCGGCTGCGCAAGGCCAGGACGGCCGGCCGGATGGACGGCACCCTGCAGGAGGTCCGGGAGCTGCTGGACCAGGCACTGTCGGCCGAACGACGCGACCTGTTCCCCGATCCCGACGACGCCGCCCGCCTCGCCGAAGCCGAGCTGGACGCACTGCCGGCGGACACCGCGGGCGCCGTCCGCGCGCTGAAGGACTACCCGTGGCGGTCGGAGGAGGCCCGGCAGGCCTACGACAAGATCCAGGACCTGCTCCGCCGGGAGGTGCTCGACAGCTCCTTCGCGTCCATGAAGCAGGCGCTGGAGAACGCCTCCGAGCAGGACATGCAGGCGGTCAAGGACATGGTGGCCGACCTCTCCCAGCTGATCGACGCGCACAACCGGGGTGAGGACACCGACCAGCAGTTCGCCGACTTCATGGCCAAGCACGGCCAGTTCTTCCCCGATGACCCGCAGTCGATCGAGGAGCTCATCGACTCCCTCGCCCGCCGTGCGGCGGCGCAGGAGCGGATGATGGCCGGCCTCTCCCCGGAGCAGCGGGCCGAGCTCAGCGACCTCATGTCGCAGGCCATGGCCGACATGGGGCTGGCCAGCGAGATGGCGCACCTGTCCGAGGCGCTGCGCCAGGCCCGCCCGGACCTGCCCTGGGGCCAGCGTGGGCAGGTGCCCGACGGCGAACCCTCGCTGGGCATGGGTGACGCGACGAGCGCCGTCGCCGAGCTCGCCGACCTGGAAGCGCTGTCCAGCCAGCTGTCCCAGGGCTACGCCGGCGCCTCGCTGGCCGACGTCGACGAGGAGCTGCTGGAGCGGGCCCTCGGCCGGCCCGCCGTCGACGACCTCGCGGCCCTGCGACAGCTGGAGCGGGAACTGGAGCGGCAGGGGTTCCTCAACCGCAACGACGGCAAGCTGGAGCTCTCCCCCAGGGCGGTCCGCCGACTGGGCGCCACCGCGCTGCGCCGGGTGTTCGCCAAGCTCGACGCCACCGGCCGGGGCGACCACGACGTCGCCGACGCCGGCGCGGCCGGGGAGCTGACCGGCAGCTCGCGGGAGTGGAGGTTCGGCGACGAGCAGCCGCTGGACGTCGTCCGGACGGTGAAGAACGCCGTGCTGCGGACCGCCGGGTCACCGCATGCCGAGGGCGATCGGCGCGTGCGCATCGCCGTCGAGGACTTCGAGGTGGTGGAGACCGAGCGGCGCACCGGCGCTGCGGTGGCGCTGCTGGTCGACCTCTCCTACTCGATGGCGCTGCGCGGCACCTGGGGCGCGGCCAAGTCGACGGCGATGGCCCTGCACTCGCTGGTCACCACCCGGTTCCCGCAGGACGCCATCCAGATCATCGGGTTCTCCTCCACCGCCCAGGTGCTCAAGCCCGAGACGCTGGCGGAGCTGTCGGTGGACACCCTGCAGGGCACCAACCTGCAGCACGGCCTCATGCTGGCGCGCCGCTTCCTCGCCCACCACCGCGACGCCGAGCCGATCGTCCTGGTGGTCACCGACGGCGAGCCGACGGCCCACCTCGAGGACGACGGGACGCCGTTCTTCTGCTGGCCGCCGATGCCGGAGACGATCGCGCGCACCGTGGCGGAGGTGGAGCGGGTGGCCCGCACGGGCGCGACGGTGAACGTGTTCGCGCTCGACCCCGACCCAGGGCTGGTGCACTTCGTCAACGACCTGACCCAGCGGGCCGGCGGACGGGTGTTCACCCCTGATCCGGACCGGCTCGGCGAGTACGTCGTCGCCGACTACCTGCGCGCTCGCCGAGGCCGCCAGCGACACTGAACCGGTGACTGCCCTGCCGGAACCGGTGACCGTCGAGGAGGTGGCCGCCGAGGTCACCTACGACCTCCGTCGCGCGGTGCTCCGGCCGGACGGCGGCGAGATCACCTGGGCCGGTGACGAGGACCCGGCCACCTTCCACCTCGCCGCGTGCACCAGCGACGGCGTGGTTGGCGTGGTCCGCTTCTCCCCCGCGCCGTGCCGGTGGCGGCCGGAAGCCCGCGCGCCGTGGCAGCTGCGGGGCATGGCCACCGAGCCGTCGATGCGCGGCGCCGGTGTGGGCAGGACGCTCGTCATCGACGGACTGGCCCGCGTGGCCGCGCGCGGCGGCGACCTGGTGTGGTGCGACGCCCGCGGCACGGCGGCCGGCTTCTACGAGCGGATGGGGTTCGCCGTCGTCACCGAGCCCTTCGACAAGCCGGGCATCGGCCCGCACGTCGGCATGCTGATCGAGGTCAGCTCGACCTGATCCCGGGGATGGCGCCGGCGCGGAACGCGTCCACGAAGAGCCGGTGGTCCTCCTGCGTCTTCCGGGCGTAGTCGTGCGCGAACTGGACCAGGTCGTCGATGAACTCGTCGCGCCGGTCCCCGATCATCGCCGTGATCGCCTCCTCCATCTGGAACGGCACCAGCGAGTGGTCGCTGTCGGCGTCGCCCACGCAGTGCAGCTTGGCGGTGGCCTGGCCCAGCTGGACGAGGACGGGGCGGAGGTCGTCGGGCTCGGTGAGGTCCTCCCAGTCGAGGTCCAGCTCGTACGGAGAGAGCTCCGCGACGACGAACCCGACCCCGTCGATCTCGGTGTAGCCGAGGAACTGGGAGGCGTGGGCCTGCAGGGCACGCTGACTCACGGCCGTCCGGTGCCCCTCGTGCTCGAAGTACTCCGCGATCTCCCGGTCCTCGACGATCCGGCTCGGCGCCGCGACGTTGCCCTGCTTGATCGAGAGGACGACGTCGTTCTCCAGGGCCTGGTCGTAGCCCTCGAGCAGCACGTTGTAGGCGGGCAGCCCGGCGCTGCCGATGCCGAACCCGCCCGTGCCCACGACGTCCTTCACGTCGTAGGCGACCTCGTGCCGGTGCGGACCGCCAGGCACGGTCTCCCGGTACCGGTCGAGAGCGGCCAGCACCCGTTCCCGTTCGTCGTCCTCGAGCCGGCGGTTGCCCGGGCGGTCGGCGAACCGCCGCTGGTAGTCCTCGACGACGGTCATCCGGTTCAGCAGGCCCTGCCGGGTACGCGTCGCCGTCTCGAGGATCACCTGGTGGACCGCCCCGTGCGTGTTCTGCTGCAGGAGGGCGAAGTCGCGGTCGGTGTCGGAGCGGGTGAACGCGGCGACCTGGTCGAGGTAGGCGCCCAGGTACACCCGCAGCAGGTCACCGATGACGTCGTCGGCGAGGGCCTTGCGCCAGCACATGAGGGCGAAGCTCGCGGCGAACCGGCGCAGGTCCCAGCTCACGTGCCCGAGATAGGCCTCGTCGAAGTCGTTGACGTCGAAGACGATGCGCCCGGCGCCGTCCATGTAGGTGCCGAAGTTCTCGGCGTGCAGATCCCCCTGGATCCACACGCGCGACGTCCGCTCGTCACACCACCGGTCCTCCAGCGTCGCCATGTCCGCGTAGAAAAGGCAGGCGCTCCCCCGGTAGAAGGCGAAAGGATCGGCGGCCATCTTGCGGAACTTCGTCCGGAAGGCGTCGGCGTCGGCCGCCATCAGGTCGGCGAAGGCGTCGACCAGCACGTCGACGATGGTCTGCGCGCGGTCGGGGAGCTCTGTGGGGTGGGTCACACCTGCGGGTGATACGGGCACATGTTGCACCGTAATGGGCCGATAACCTCGGTGGACGCGTGGTCCGGGCACGCCGACGAGCAGCGGGAGGGAGGCACCGTGACTCGAGCGCTGACCACCCGACGCCTCGTGACCGGTGCCGCCGTCAGCACCGGCGGCGTGGGCCTGGCCGGGGCCGCGCTGGTCGCCCTGCTGCGCGGTGAGGCCCGTTCGGCCCGTCGTCGCGTCGAGGCCCGGACCTCCAAGGAGATCCCGCCCTCCGGCGACGGCATCTACGGCCGCGGGAGGGCCAAGCCGCTGGTGTTCGCCGTCCTCGGCGACTCCACCGCGGTCGGCCTCGGGGTCGAGCGGGCGACCGAGACCCCCGGGGTCCTGATCGCGGCAGCCCTCGCCGAGCTGGCTGAACGGCCGGTGCGCCTGGTCCGGCTGGCCGTGTCCGGCGCCGAGTCGCGCGAGCTCGACGAGCAGGTCGAGCGGGCGCTCGACGAACGCCCCGACGTGGCCCTGATCATGATCGGCGCCAACGACGTCACCACCCTGACCAAGCCCGCCGTGTCGGTCCGGCACCTCGAGCGCGCGGTCCGCCGGCTCGTCGAGGTGGGCTGCGAGGTGGTCGTCGGCACGTGCCCCGACCTCGGCACGATCCGCCCGATCGCCCAGCCGCTGCGCACGTTCGCCCGCCGGTGGAGCCGCAAGATGGCCGCCGCACAGACCATCGCCGTCGTGGAGGCCGGCGGACGAACGGTCTCGCTCGGCTCGGTCCTCGGTCCGGCGTTCGCCACCGACTCCAGCATGTTCAGCGTCGACGAGTTCCACCCGAGCGCCGTCGGCTACGCCCAGGCCGCCGCCGTCCTCCTGCCGTCGGTCGCCGACGCCGTCGGGGTCTGGCCGGCCGCGGCCGACCGGGGGCTGGGCACCGTGGGCCGCGACACGGTTCGCCCGGTGGCCAGGGCCGCGACCCGTGCGGCCAACAGGACGGGGACCGAGGTGCAGCCGACCGAGTTCCGCGGATCGGACATCGGGCCCTGGGGGGCATGGGCGCTCCTGCGCCGCCGTCGTCCGCCGGAGATCCCGACACCCGAAGAGGCACAGGAAGCCGCGGAGGCGCCGGTCGCCGGCTAGCCCCGGGCAGGTGGGGTCCTTCCATTACCCCGGAGTAGTTTCGGGAGGGACCGACGTCCGGCGAACACGTCGCCGAGCCCGCCTCATCGTGGAGGACCCATGCCCGAAGCCGTCATCGTCGCGACCGCGCGCTCACCCATCGGCCGTGCGTTCAAGGGCTCGCTGAAGGACCTGCGGCCCGATGACCTGGCCGCCACCATCGTGCGCGCGGCGCTGGACAAGGTGCCCGCACTCGACGCCACCGACATCGACGACCTGATGCTCGGCTGCGGCCTGCCCGGCGGCGAACAGGGTTACAACATGGGCCGCGTCGTCAGCGTCCTGCTCGGCATGGACCACCTGCCAGGGACGACGATCACGCGGTACTGCTCCTCCTCGCTGCAGACCACCCGCATGGCGATGCACGCGATCAAGGCCGGCGAGGGCGACGTCTTCATCTCCGCGGGTGTGGAGATGGTGTCGCGGTTCGTCAAGGGCAACAGCGACTCCCTGCCGGACACGAGGAACCCGGCGTTCGCCGATGCCGAGGGCCGGGTGGCCAAGGCCGCCGAGAGCGGCGCCGACAGCTGGCGTGACCCCCGCGAGGACGGCGACGTCCCCGACGTCTACATCGCCATGGGCCAGACGGCCGAGAACCTGGCGCTGCTCAAGGACGTCAGCCGGCAGGACATGGACGAGTTCGCCGTCCGCAGCCAGAACCTCGCCGAGCAGGCGATCGACAACGGCTTCTGGGAGCGGGAGATCACCCCGGTCACCACGCCCGACGGCACCGTCGTCAGCAAGGACGACGGCCCGCGCGCCGGCACGACGCTCGAGGCCCTCTCCCAGCTCAAGCCGGTCTTCCGGCCCGACGGACGGGCGACGGCTGGCAACGCCTGCCCGCTCAACGACGGCGCCGCCGCGGTGATCGTCATGAGCGACACGAAGGCCGCCGAGCTGGGACTCACCCCCCTGGCCCGGATCGTCTCGACGGCGGTCACCGGCCTGTCGCCGGAGATCATGGGCTACGGCCCGGTCGACGCCTCCAACCTGGCCCTGCAGCGGGCCGGCATGAGCATCGGCGACATCGACCTGGTCGAGATCAACGAGGCGTTCGCGGCCCAGGTCATCCCGAGCTACCGCGATCTCGGCATCGACCTGGACCGGCTCAACGTCCATGGCGGCGCGATCGCCGTCGGTCACCCGTTCGGCATGACCGGCGCGCGGATCACCGGCACGCTGATCAACGGCCTGCAGACCCGCGACAAGACCTTCGGCCTGGAGACCATGTGCGTCGGTGGTGGCATGGGCATGGCGATGGTTCTCGAGCGCCTGTCCTGAGTCACCCCTCGCCCACAGGGGCGGATCGCGACCCGAGATGCGAACGCGAAAGGCCCGGCCCCCTCGCGGGGACCGGGCCTTCGGCGTTTACGGCCCCCCTGCAGGGTCCCGCCGCCAGCGTGCGAGCGATGGGGGCAGGGGGGTCCTTGCTCAGTCGCGGAAGTAGCTGACCAGCCGCAGGATCTCCATGTACAGCCAGACCACGGTCACGAGCAGGCCGAAGGCGATGTACCAGGCGAACTTCGCCGGGGCGCCGCGTCGGATCGCCTCGTCGGCCATGTCGAAGTCGAGCAGCAGCATGAACGCCGCGATGCCGATGACGACCAGGCTGAACACGATGGCGATGGGGCCGCCGGAGCGCAGGCCGAGGCCGTCACCGCCGCCGATCCACGCGCCGATCAGGTTGGCGAACATCAGCACCACGGCGCCGATCGCCGCCCCGACGACCCAGCGGGTCAGCTTCGGGGTGACGCGGATGGCTCCGGTCTTGTACACCACCAGCATTCCGGCGAAGACGCCGAACGTGCCGATCAGCGCCTGCATCACGATGCCGGGGTAGATCGAGTTGAAGGCCTCGCTGACGGCGCCGAGCGCCGCGCCGTAGAGCAGGCCGTACGCCAGGGTCGCGGCCGGGTTGGCGATCTGCTTGAACGAGATCACCAGGCCCAGCACGAACGCCACGAGGGCTGCGGGCAGCGCCAGGCCCCAGCCGGTGTACCCGGGAAGGGCCCACACGGCCGCGGCCGACAGGACCGTCACCAGGAACGAGATGCCGGTCTTGGTGACGACGTCGTCCATGGTCATGTAGCGCGTCGCGGTCTGCGCATACGGCGCCGGCGCGGCATAGGGGTCGTACTGGGCCGGGGCCCCGTAGCCCTGGGGCTGGGCGCCCCAACCGGCGTACTGCGAGCCGTTGCCGGCGTTCGCGAAGCCCCGGCCGAAGGCCGGGTTTCTGCTGGGCATCGTCATCTCCTCGAGGTGACTCGTCGGGCGTGGAGCCCACCGTGCTGCACTCCACTCGGTCGGTCAACGCCCGAAGGGTCTGGGACGTTCCGGCGTGTCGCGTCTTTCCCTCCTCCGGGTGCTCTCCTCCTGCTGATCCGCGGCACACCGGCCCCGGTCGCAGCGGGGTCCGACCCCTTCCGTCCGGTCCGCGGCCCGTGCACCATCGGCTCGCGTCCAGGTGCGTTGGGAGGCGTCATGGAACGGGTCGGCGAACACGCGGTGATCCTGGGAGCCGGCCTGGCCGGTCTGCTGAGTGCCCGGGTGCTCAGTGAGTCCTTCGACCGGGTCACCGTCCTCGACCGGGACACGATGCCCGACGGACCCGTGCCGCGACGGGGCGTCCCACAGGGTTGGCAGTCGCACGGCATGCACGCGCGCGGCCGGGAGATCTTCGAGTCGTTCTTCCCGGGCATGACCGACGAGCTGGTCGCCCACGGCGCGAACCTGGGCGACGTGCAGGCCGACGTGCGGTGGGTGAACGACGGTCACCGACTGCGCCAGGCGCCCAGCAACATGCGGGGCATCGCTTTCAGCCGGCCCCTGCTGGAGGACCTGGTGCGGGCGCGGGTCCGCGCCCTGCCCGGCGTCACCCTGCGCTGCCCCGTCGACGTCCTGGACCTGACCGCGTCCGGCGATCGGGTGACCGGCGTCCGGGTGCGCGCCCGCGGGACCGACGGCGAGAGCGAGGCGCTGACCGCGGACCTGCTGGTCGACGCCACCGGGCGCGGTTCCCACACGCCGGTGTGGCTGGAGTCCCTGGGTTTCCCCCAGCCCGAGGAGTCGACCATCGACATCGGGGTCGGCTACACGACCTGGGACTTCCCCCGCAGACCCGGAGACCTCGACGGGGACATCGCGGCCATCATCTCGGCGACCGTCGCAACGCCGCGGTTCGGCGCCATGCTCGCGGCCGAGGGAGACCGGTGGCAGGTGACCGCCGGGGGCTACTGCGGAGACCACGCCTCGGCCACCGACATCGCGGAGTTCCGGGCCTTCGCCGCGTCGCTGCCCGCCCCCGACATCGGCGACCTCGTGGCCGATCGCGAGCCACTCGCTCCCGGCCGGCTGCACCGGTTCCCCAGCAGCCGGAGACGCCACTTCGAGAAGCTCCGCCGGTTCCCTCTGGGGTTCCTGGTCATCGGCGACGCCCTCTGCAGCTTCAACCCCGCGTACGGCCAGGGCATGACGGTGGCCGCGGCGGAGGCGCTGGCGCTCCGCGAGCTGCTCGCCGGCACCTCCGAGGTCGAGCTGGCGCCGCGGTTCTTCCGCCGCGCCGCAAGGATCATCGGCGTCCCCTGGGACATCGCCGGCGGCGGTGACCTCCGGCTGCCCGATGTCCCGGGGGCCCGGCCCATGAAGGTGCGGATCATCAATGCCTACGTCGCGCGGGTCCAGGCGGCCGCCGCGGTGGATCCCGCCGTGGGCCTGGCGTTCCTCCGCGTGGCCAACACCGTGGACCAGCCGCAGGCGCTGCTTCGCCCATCGGTGGCCCTCCGGGTGTTCCGGGCGAACCGCTCCCGCGCGGGGCGCCCACCGTCGGAACGGGCGTCCGGCGCCGTCCCGACGCTGCCCCGCCCCCGGCGGGGCACCGAGTCGACCACGCCGACGTCGGGTTCCCCGCGGAGCCCGGCGAGGGGTGCATGACGTGCCCCCGGTCGGATTCGAACCGACACCGGTAACCCTTTTAAGGGGTCTGCCTCTGCCAGTTGGGCTACGGGGGCGCAGCTGCGCACGCTAGCTGGGCGGGCGTCCGGAGCCGAGCTCAGCCGGCCTGGGCGCGGTTCCCGCCGGTGTCGGCCGGCTGCGGTGCGGGCAGCTGCCCGGGGACGCCGGTCACCCGATCGCCGGACGCGGGGCCATGCCGGGAGCCTAGGACGCCCGACGGCCCCCGACCCGGCGAGCCGGCGTGGTCAGGGAACCGACGCGGCCAGCTCCGTGGCCCGGCCCAGGACGGCGTCGAGCATCGGCTCGGTGAGCCGGCCGGTGAACGTGTTCTGCTGACTGACGTGATAGCTGCCCAGCAGCGTCAGCGGCCCTCGTGGCCCGGGAAGCTCGACCTCCACGCCGTGCCCGAAGGCCGGTCGCGGACGGGGCAGGACGTACCCGGCGGCAGCCAGCACCGGCCACAGCGCCGTCCACCCGAACCCGCCCAGGACGACGACCACCCGCAGCCGCGGCAGCAACGCCAGCTCGCGCGCCAGCCACGGCGAACATGTGTCCCGCTCCGCCGGTGTGGGCGCGTTGTCCGGCGGAGCGCACCGGACGGCCGCGGCGACCCGGACGCCGGTCAGCTCCAGCCCGTCGCCGATGTGCGTCGAGGTGGGCTGGCTCGCCAGCCCGGCGCGCCAGAGCGCGGCGAAGATCCAGTCGCCGCTGCGGTCGCCGGTGAACACCCGCCCCGTCCGGTTGCCGCCGTGCGCGGCCGGCGCGAGGCCCACGACAGCGATCCGCGCGTCGGCCGGCCCGAGCCCCGGCACCGGACGGCCCCAGTAGTCCTCGGACCGGAACGAGGCCCGCTTGACCCGGGCGACCTCCTCGCGCCAGGCCACCAGCCGCGGGCAGGCGTAGCAGCCGGAGATCCGTGCGTCGAGCACCGCCAGCTCGCGGACGCCGGCCGCGGCGCGCACCACCCCGGCCGCCGTTCGGGTGACAGGAAAGCCGCCGGAGTCGAGAGCCACGGGTGTCAGCCGCGGGCCAGCCGCAGGGCGATGCCGTCGAGGATGTCGTGCTCGCTGACGACGACCTCGTTCACGTCGACGGAGTCCATGACCACCCGCAGGACCAGTGCCCCCGCCCCGATCACGTCGACCCGCCCCGGGTGCATGACCGGCATCGCGGCCCGGCGGGTCCGGGTGGCGGCCAGGAGGTCCGCGGTGACCGTACGGACGTCGTCCCGGGAGATCCTCGACCCGTGGATGGCCTCGGCGTCGTAGGCGGGCAGGCGGAGCGCCAACGCGGCCACCGTCGTCACCGACCCCGCCAGCCCGACGAGGGTGGCCGCCTCCCCGACCGGCACTTCGGCGGTGACGTCGGCGAGTGCGCCGCGGATGTCGTGCTCGACCCGCGCGATCTCCTCGGCGGTCGGCGGGTCGCCGTGCAGGTGACGCTCGGTCAGCCGCACGCAGCCGATGTCGACCGAACGGGCCGCGCGCACCCCGCCGGCGTCGCCGAGGACGAACTCGGTGGATCCGCCGCCGATGTCGACGACGAGGTACGGCGACCGCGGCGGTGCCGACCCGTGGGCCGCTGCGGCGTCGTCCAGGGAGGCCGTGGCGCCCAGGAAGGAGAGGTCGGCCTCCTCGCGCCCGGGGATCACGTCCGGCAGCCGGCCCAGGGTGCTGCGCACCATCTCCTCGAAGTCGGCGCGGTTGCGCGCGTCCCGGCTCGCGCTCGTGGCCACCATGCGCACCGAGGTCGCCCCGAGCTCGCGCGCCGCGGCGGCGTACTCGGCGAGCACCACGCGCGTGCGCTCGATGGCCTGCGGTGCGAGTTCGCCGGTGCGGTCCACGCCCTCACCCAGGCGCACGACCTCCATGCGGCGGAGCAGGTCGACGTGCCTCCCGCCGGCAGGCACGTCGGCGACCAGCAGGCGGATGGAGTTGGTGCCGCAGTCGATGGACGCGACGCGGGTCATCCGTCGTCCCGGGCCGCCGGCCGGGCGCACGGCCCGGCCGCCCACCACTCCCCCATCTCCTCGACCGCACGGTCGCCGATGGGATTCACCCCGGGGCCGGCAGCGAGCGCGTGGCCGGCGAGGGCGTGCAGGCACTTGACCCGGTCGGGCATTCCGCCCGCCGTCATCCGGGTGGGCAGAACGTCGCGTGCGTCCCGGGTGGCGAGGTAGGCCTCGTGGGCAGCCAGGTAGCCGGCGGCGAGTTCCGGATCCGTACCCAGGTCGTCCTGCCACTCCCGCATCCGTCCGGCGGACTCGAGCCGGCTCGCGGCGGCGGTGGCCCGTGGACAGGTCAGGTAGTAGAGGGTCGGGAACGGCGTGCCGTCCTCCAGTCGAGGAGCGGTCTCGACGACGTCGGGCTGGCCGCAGGGGCACCGGTGCGCCACGGCCACCAGCGCCCGCGGCGCACGGCCGAGCTGACGGGCCACGATCTCGCGCTCGCCGGCAGTGACCTCGTTGCTCACTTCCCCGGATCGCCATCCGCGACCGACAGCGACTCCATCAGGCCGGCGTACCAGGACGACGGCTCCGATCCGGCGTCCTTCGGGGAGACGGTGCCGGGGGCACCGTCGACGGTCCTGCCGTCGACGACCACCACGAGCCGGTCACCGGGGAGGACGTAGGTGAGCCGCTCGCGGGCCTGGCGCTCTGCATAGGCGGGGTCGGCCTGGCGCTTGAGCTGCTCGGCCAGCTGGTCGGCGCGCCGGTCGAGCTCCCGGCCGTCGGCGGCGAGCTGGACCAGTTCCGCCCGGCCGGCGAGGAACTGGCGGATCGGGCCGGCCAGCGTCAGCGCCAGCAGCAGCACCAGGGCGCCCAGCAGCAGCGCGCGCCCGGTGAACAAGGGCCGCCGCCGGG
>JAOPWH010000137.1 GCA_025965795.1 Blastococcus sp. | reverse complement strand
GGTGACCGGGCTCGCTCTGGGCGGGGGGTTCGAGCTGGCGCTCGGCTGCGACGCCCGGGTCGCCGACCCGTCGGCCGGCTTCGGCTTCCCGGAGGTCAACTACGGGATGTTGCCCGGCGCAGGTGGCACCGTCCGTGTCCCCCGGCTCGTCGGGGTACCGCGGGCGATCGAGCTCGTCACCTCCGCTCGGCAGGTCATGGCCGAGGAGGCACTCGCGCTCGGTCTCGTGGACGCGGTGGTGCCCGCACACGAGTTGGTCGACCGTGCGGTCGAGCTGGCCCGTGGCCTGAGCGGCAAGGCCCCGGCCCGCCTCCGGCCGGTGCCGCCGAGCGACCCGGGCGCGGTCGAGGCCGCGCTCGCGACCCTGCCCAAGCGTGCCCGGCCGAACATCCGCCAGGCCGCCGCGACGGTCGTGCGCGGGGCGACGATCGACGTGGACGCCGCACTCGCAGAGGAACGCGCACTCTTCCACCAGCTGCGGTTGTCCGAGGAGTCGCGCAGTCTCCGCTACTTGTTCTTCGCCAAGCAGCACGCCGCGAAAGCCCTGAAGACGAGCGGGAAGCCACGGCCGATCACCACCGTGGGCGTGATCGGCGCCGGCACCATGGGCGCCGCGCTCGCCGGCACTCTCGCGGCGAAGCGACTGGCCGTCACGGTGGTCGACACGGACGCCGACGCCCTGGCACGCCTGCCGGAGGGAATCTCGACGGCGACCACCCCGGCGGCCCTGGCCGACGTCGACCTGGTCATCGAGGCCGTCTTCGAGGACATGGCCGTCAAGCGGTCGCTCCTGGAGGAACTCGAGCCCCAACTGCGGCCGGACGCGGTGATCGTCAGCAACACCTCGTACCTGGACCTCGACGAGATGAGCACGGTCCTGTCCACCCCCGAGCGGTTCGCCGGCCTGCACTTCTTCAACCCGCCGGACCGCAATCCCCTGGTCGAGGTCATCCGCACTCGGACGACGGACGACGACACCGCGGCCACGCTCGCGAAGCTGGTCGCCCAGCTCGGCAAGGTCGGCGTCCCGGCCGGCGTCGGGGACGGCTTCGTCGGCAACCGCGTGTACTCCGACTACCGGGCGCAGGCCGAGTTCTGCGTGGAGGACGGGGCGAGCCCGCAGGAGGTCGACGACGCCTGCGTCGCGCTCGGTTTCGGGATCGGACCTTTCGCGGTCGGTGACATGTCCGGACTCGACATCGCCTGGTCGCGTCGGAAGCGGCTCGCCCCGGTGCGCGACCCCGATCAGCGGTACGTCGAGATCCCGGACCGGCTGTGCGAGGCCGGGCGGTTCGGCCGCAAGACCGGTGCCGGCTGGTACCGCTACCCGGAGGGCGCCCGGCGCGGCGAGCCCGACCCCGAGGTCGATGCCGTGATCGCCCAGGCCCGAGCGGCCAAGGGCCTGGAGCCCCGCGCCGTGCCGGCCGAGGAGATCCAGGACCGGGTGCTGGGCGCGATGGTCGCCGCCGCCGCGGTGGTCGTCCGCGACGGGGTGGCGCAGCGAGCCTCGGACGTCGACGTGGCGCTCACCGAGGGCTTCGCCTTCCCCAAATGGCTCGGCGGACCCGTACGAGCCCTCGCCCGGCGGCCGCAGGATGAGGTCGTCCGCGTCCTGGCGACCGTGCACCGCTCCTGTCCCGTCACCTTCGCCGTCCTCGAGCCCGCGGCGCGCGGCGAGCTTCCCCCGGCCGTTGCCGCGGTGCTGGACGACGTGGCGTGACAGTGCCGGGTGCCGCTCACCAGACGGTCGCCGGCGTCGTCGACCGAGGTCCGGCAACGACGGACCCAGCCGATGCGACCCAGCCGATGCGACCCAGCCGATGCGACCCAGCCGATTCGACCCAGCCGATTCTTCGCAGGCGGGGCCAACGTAGGACGGCATGAGCAGGGCGTCCTGCCTCACCGGGCAGGGGCTGTCACCCAGGTGGCGGGCAGCCCCAGGCCCCGCGAGGTGGCGACTCAGCCGACGAGGCCGGTGGCGCAGGCCGCTCGTCCGACTGGGCGCCAGTCCCCCATCTGTGCGGGACGACCACGCCGGAGCCGTCGACCGGCCGACGGAGGTTCAGCGCCCTCCGCCGGTCCCGTCCCTGCCGGGAGAGCGGCCATCGAGTGGATCCATGGACATCAGCAAGCTCTGCCGGCCACTCTGGACTACGGCCCCGTGCTGATTGATGACCCGGACGTCGAGGCCCATGATCCCCTGTCGGGGCTTCGTCCTGCTGGGGCGCAGTTCAGCTATCACGTAGGCGGCATGGATGGTGTCACCGAACAGGATCGGTTGCCGGAAGCGCCAGCTGTCTATCCCGAGGAAAGCGATTCCGCAGGCCCTGAACGTCCCTGGGTTGACCATCAGGGCTTGCGCGTAACTGAGACCGAGAAGCCCGTGAGCGATGCGCTGTCCGAACTGCGTCCCCTGGGCGAACGACTCGCTCACATGGACTTCGGAGAAGTCACCGGTCAGCGACGCGAACCCGACCACGTCCGCTTCCGTCACGGTGCGGGTCGCGGTCCGGAACTCCTGGCCGACGGCAAGGTCTGCCCACGTTGCATCCATGGCTCTTCCCCTCGATCTGTTCCTCACCCTGACCGGGACAGTCCAGGGCTGAATGCTCCGTCAGCGGGTCAGGCGTGAGACGTCGCGGAGAATGACGGCGCCGGCAGAACCTGGTCGACGCCCGGCGTGCCGTATGCCGATGCGACCCTCCGCAGAGTCGGCAGGCCCCGTTTCGGCAAAGCGTCCGAGTCCGGGATCCACCAGCAGCTGCGTGCCAGGCGTCCAGCCACGTCGCCTCCCTCCTCGCCGACTCAGACTACCTGCCGTTCGGTAGATCAGGGAAGCGTCGCGAACCGTGACGGTGGCACCCTGACGTCCGCCCGACCGCCGCGGCTGCCCCACCCCCCGGGCGGCGGCGGGCGCTCGCTCGAACCGGCCGCGGAGCCCTGGTGGTCTTGACAATCGCGCCAGCGGTGTTACTTTCCGATCAAACAACCGGTTGGTTCGGTACAACTCTTCTGGCCCGTACGGAGGTGACCGTTGAAAGCCCTCGTCGTCGGCGGCACCGGCCCGACCGGCCCTGCCATCCTCCATGGCCTGGAGCGCCGCGGCTACGAACCCGTCATCCTCCATCGTGGTTCCCACGAGACCGACCTGGTCGCCGACTACGAGCACGTCCACGCGGATCCGCACTTCGTCGAGCAGGTGACGGCCGCACTCCAGGAGCGCACCTTCGATCTCGTCGTGGTCACCTACGGCCGGCTACGGAGTCTGGTCGAGGACCTGGGACCGCGCACCGGTCGCATGGTGACCGTCGGCGGCACCGCCTACCTCCCGCAACGGTGGTCCCGTCCGGCTGACGAGTCCGCCGCGCGCGACCTCTCCAACCGCCTGATCAGCAGGATCGCGCTCACCGAGGACACGATCTGGGCGCACGCGGAGCGGACCGGCCTCGCCCTGACCCACATCCGCTATCCGTACCTCTACGGGCCACGACAGCTCGCGCCACGGGAATGGAGCATCATCCGCCGGATCCTCGACGGGCGGCGGACCATCCCGGTGGTCGACGGCGGCCTGTCACTCGAGAGCCGGGCATACTCGGTCAACGCCGCGCACGGCGTGCTCCTCGCGGTCGACCGGCCCGAGGCGGCCGCGGGTCAGACCTACCACGTCGCGGACGAGACCACCCCCACCGACGCCGAGCGGGCGCACGCGGTCGCGCGGGCGATGGGCGCGGAGATCGAGTTGATCGACTACCCGGCGGACATCGGCCGGGCGGCGAGCTTCTGGTTCGCCGGCCGTTCCCTGGAGGCCGTCGACCGGCCCTACCCGCCGGCCGATCACATCTTGCTGGACACCTCCAGGATCCGGCGCGACCTCGGGTACGCCGACGTCGTCGGATTCGAGGAGGCGATGCAGGAGACCGTGGACTGGTACGTCGCCCACTCACCCGAGCCGGGTGGAGATCACGAGCGCCGGCTCGGGGACGGCTTCGACTACGCCGCGGAGGACGCCTACGCCGAGGCCCGCCGCGCATTCGACCAGGCCTGCCGGTCGATCCCCTTCCACGTCGCTCCGTTGCTGCACGCCTACGACCACCCCAAAGAGACGGCAGTTCTTCCCGCCAGCCAGTAGGACCCTCCGCGACGATCCCAAGGAGCCATCCATGCGCAGGACACCGGTGACGCACTACGCGTCCGCGGTCGGGTCAGGCGGACCCGGCGAAGGGGCCTGCCGAGCGTGACGGGGCTACCGGAGTGGTTCGAGGAGGACCGCTGGGTCCCCCCGCCGGGGACGATCGAGAAGCGGCGCGTCTGGGCGTTCATGCAGTCCCTCGGCTTCGACGACTATTACGAGTTCCTCGCGTTCTCCGTCGACCAGCCCGAGGCCTTCTACGCGGCTGCGATGACCGATCTCGGTCTCGACTGGCCGACGCCGTGGCACCAGCTGAAGGACTCCTCCGACGGCGAGGCATGGACGCGCTGGTTCGTCGGCGGGCACACGAACATGACCTGGCTGGCGGTGCATCGATGGGCTGCCACGTCGCACGGCGCGCGGACGGCGCTGCAGTGGCAGGGCGAGGACGGGGAGGAGGTCCACCTCACCTACGGCGAACTCGCCGAGAAGATCGACCTGGTCACGGCCGGGCTGCGGGCGGCGGGGGTTCGCGACGGCGACGTCGTCGGGATGTATCTCCCGCCATTGCCGGAGGCGGCGATCCTCATGTTCGCTGTGGCACGCATGGGTGCAGTGCTCGCACCGGCCTTCTCCGGCTACGGGGCAGACGCGCTCGCCGAGCGCCTGCAACTCGTGGATGCCAAGTTCCTCATCACAGCCGACGGATACCTGCGCCGCGGCCAGCCGGTGGACATGAAGAGCGTGGCGAACGCCGCCGCAGACGCCGCTGGCGTGGAACGCCTCATCGTGGTGCCGCGGCTGGGTGCCGAGGTCGCCGAGCGGCCGGGCGACGTCACCTGGAACGAGTTGCTCCAGCACGGACGCGAGGAGTCGTTCGTCTGGTTCGAGCCCGAGAAGCCATGGCTCGTGGCGTTCACCAGCGGCTCGACCGGCAAACCCAAGGGTGCCGTCCACAGCCACGGACGACTCCCCTACCGGGCGTCCATCGACATGGCCTACTGCCTCGACATGTCGGAGGACTCCTGCCTGTACTGGCCGAGCGACATGGGATGGATCATCGCTCCGCTCGGGATCGTCACGTCCCTGATCCTCGGCGGGCGGCACTTCATCTACGAGGGGGCGCCGGTCCATCCGACGCCGGATGTCCTCTGGAAGCTGGTCGAGAAGCATCGGGTCACGCACCTCGGCTCGTCCCCCACGTTGCTGCGGCAGCTGGCCGCCGAGGGGGCCGAATGGGTAGAGCCCTACGACCTGCCCACGCTGCAGGTCATCGCGTCGGCCGGCGAGCCCATGACGAAGGCTGCCTGGCGGTGGATGCACAGACACGTCGGCCGCGGCATCCGCCCCATCATGAACCACACCGGCGGCACGGAGATCGGCTGCGGTCTGCTCAGCGGGAGCCCCGTCGTCCCCATGCGGGAGACCCGCTTCGCCGGGCCGCCCCCGGGCATCGCGGTGGGCGTCGTCGATCCCGACGGCCGGAAGGTCGTCGGGCAGCTGGGCGAGCTCGCCGTCCTGCAGCCCTGGCCCTCCATGACCTACGGGTTCTGGGGCGAGCCCCAACGATGGACCGACACGTACACGTCCCGGTTCCCTGGCCTCTATCTGCACGGGGACCGTGCCATCGAGCACGCGGACGGGAGCTGGGAGCTGCCCGGACGATCCGACGACCTGTTGAAGGTCGGCGGCAAGCGGATCGGCCCCAGCGAATACGAGGCTCTGGCGCTGGGTGTGGAGGGCGTCGTGACCGCCGCTGCGATCGGAGTCCCGGACAGCCTGAAAGGTGAAGCAGTCGTCGTGCTGTTCACCGCGCAGGCCGACGCCGACGCGGCACAGCTCGCGACCCGCATCCAGCGGCGCGTCGAGGAGGGGCTCGGCAAGGCGTTCCGCGCCTCGCACGTCGTGCCGATCGACCAGCTCCCCTTGACGCGGAGCGCGAAGGTGCACCGCCGGGCCATCCGGGCCTGGCTGACGGACACACCAGCCGGCGATCTGTCCAACCTCGAGAACCCCTCGTCGGAGGAGTCCGTCCGCCTCGCCGCGGAGAGCCTCCTGCGGACGGCCGACGAGGCAGACAACCCCCGCGGCGGCGCAGCACAGACTCCCGACGACGGCGCCGATACCCCCCGGACCACCCTCACGGAGAGAGCCCCATGACTCAGCGAAGCGACGAACTGCTCGAGCACGCCCGCGAGCTGGCGGTGACCGAACTCGCCGTGCTGGGGCGCGAAGCCGAGGCGACCAGCATCGTCAGCGATGACTGGTGGCAGCGCCTCAGCGACACCGGCCTCCTGCGGCTGACGCTGCCCGTTCGATGGGGCGGCGAGGGTCTGACCCTCACGGAGTACTTCCCCATCCTCGAGGTCTGCGCGCAGGTGCACGGGGCGGTGCGGATGATCGTCCACGGCGCGAACGGCACGTGGCGGGCGCTGGAGAGGTTCGGCACCGAGGAGCAGAAGCAGACGTACATGCCGCAGCTCGCCGAGGGCCGGTACAACGGGTTCTGCATCAGCGAGCCCCGGTCCGGCAGCGGCCAGGACGTCGGCACCGTGGCCCAGCAGACGGCTGACGGCTGGGTCCTCAACGGGGTCAAGCAGTGGGCGACGCTCGCCAGCAAGGCCCAGTTGATCTACATCCCCGCGCGGTCGAAGTCGCTCGACGGCGAAGACCTCGGCATCACCACGTTCATGATCGAGCCCGATCGGGCGGGCGTCACGCGCAAGCACATGGCCCACACCATGGGCTGCAAGGGCCTCGACCACGACGTGATGTTCTTCGACGACTGTGCCGTGCCCGACGACCACGTCCTGGGAGAGATCGGCTCGGGGCTCGACGTCGCCCTGCGGGGCTTCCTCGACCCCAGCCGGCTGTCGATCGCGCTGTCGTGCGTGGGTCTCGCCCAGGGTGCCCTCGACCAGGCCCTGGCCTTCACGACCCGACGGCACACGTTCGGCAAGCCCATCTCCTCGCGGCAGTACGTGCAGGGACGGCTGGCGGACATGGCCGTCGACGTCGCGGCCACGCGGGCGCTCGTCATGCAGACCGCCGCGGCGTTCGACCGCGGTGAGCCGATCGTCGCCGAAGCCGCGATGTGCAAGTACCTCGGCCTCGAGATGGTCGGCCGGGTCACCGACCACTCGATGCGGGTGCACGGCGGCGTCGGCTACACCGACGCCTACCCGATCGAGCAGATGTACCGGGACGCGCGCGGCATGTGGTTCGAGGAAGGCACCGCCGAGATCCAGAAGACCGTCATCTCCCGGGAGCTGGTCGCCAACTGGACGCCCGCCCTTCCGAGCGGCTTCTACGGTCCGGACCCGGGCCCCGACTCCGACGAGCTGGCAATCCAGTAGGACGCGGGCTCCGACGATGAGACGGATGGAACTGGTCGGCCGAGGCATTGCGCACTCAGCCTCGCCGGGGATGTGGGGCCGCATCTTCGGCGAGGTGTCCGAGGACGTCACGTACGGCCTGCGCGACGTCGAGGAGACGGACCTTCCGGCGGCGATCGACGACCTGCGCACCGGCGTCGTCGACAGCTTCCACGTCACCATGCCCTACAAGGAATGGGCGTTCGGGGTGTCGGAGACCTACGGCGACGACGTCCGGATCACGGGCGTCGCCAACGGACTGACCGTGAGGGACGGCGTCATCGAGGGCGTCAACACCGACGTGGCGTCCGCGCGGCTCCTGCTCTCCCTGGCGCCGCGTCGGGTGCGCAGCGCCCTCGTACTCGGTGCCGGGGCGACCGGGGCCTCGTTGCTGTTGGCGGTGACCGAGGTCGCCGCGGACGTCTATCTGACCAACCGGACACCGGCGCGCGCCAGCCGACTGGCCGGAGGGACGTGGCCGCGCCCGGTGACGGTCATTCCCTGGGAGGAACGGGAGGAGTGCGCGCGGGAGGTCGACCTCGTCGTGAACACGACGCCGTGCGGGCTGACGACGTCGGACTCCCCGCTCCGGGAGTGGACGAGCGGACCGGACGCCCTGCTCTACGACCTCATCTACCGACGCGAGCCGACTCCGTTGCAGGTGCAGGCGGCCGCGGCGGGGGTCCGGACGGTCGACGGGCTCGGGCATCTGCAGGCCCATGCCGAGGCGACCCTGTCGCGCCTGGGGATCTCGCC
>JAOPWH010000205.1 GCA_025965795.1 Blastococcus sp. | reverse complement strand
CGGTGCTCGACCCCGACGCCGTGCCGGGTCCGCCGCCGCAGCTGCGCGCCCGCCTCGCGGCGGCTCACCGGGGGGCTGCGCCCGCCTGGTTCTCCGACCCCGGAGATGGTGTGGCGGTCGCGCTGCGAGCCGGCGGGACCTCGACCGGGGTGCTGCTGGTGGGGCGCCCCGCGGCCCGCCCGCACGCCCCCGAGGACCTGCTGTTGATCGATGACATCGCCCGTCGCGCCGCGCTGGCGGTACACAACGCGCAGACTGTCGGCGAGCACGTGCGGGTGTCGCAGACGCTGCAGGCCGCCCTGCTGCCCCGCGCCCTGCCGCGGGTACCGCAGATCGACTTCGCCGCGGAATACCTGCCCGCCAGCACCGGGGCGGATGTGGGCGGCGACTTCTACGACGTGGTTGCCGTCGGCCCTGAGCGGTGGCTGGTCACCATCGGCGACGTCTGCGGCAAGGGCGCCCGGGCGGCGGCCCGCACCGGTCTGGTTCGTGATGTGCTCCGGGCGCTCGTGCGAGAGGGCCGCCCGCTGGTGCGGGCGATCGAGATGCTCAACGACGTCATGGTGGAGGCAGGCGACCCGCAACAGTTCTGCACGCTCGCGGCGGTGATGCTCAGCCCCGCAGAGCACGGGGGGCGGCCCGCGGTCACGATGGACCTGGTGCTGGCCGGCCACGCTCAACCGGTCGTTGTCCGCGCCGACGGCAGCGCCGAGCTGATCGGCCGGTTCGGCACCGCACTGGGCCTGTACGAGGACGTCGACCTGCACTGCACCCGGCACCTGTTGGCCGCCGGGGAGACACTGCTGCTCTACACCGACGGCATCACCGAGTGCCGGCGCGGCCCCGAGCAGTTCGACGAGGACCGGCTGCTCGAGGCGGCCGCCGGCGCCGCCGCCACGAGCGCCGCGGGGCTCGTGGCGACCGTGCGCGAGGCCGTGCAGCGCTTCGCCCCCGAGCTCAGCGACGACGTCGCCATGCTCGCCGTCCGTGCCGCGCCCTAGCACCCCCACGGGCCCTCGACGAGGGGGTCGGAGCGTGCGGACCGCCCTCCCAGGGATCAGGCGCAGCGACTGCTCGTAGCCGTCCGAGACGCCGGCTCGAGCCGGAGCACGTGCCCGGCACTGGTCGCACATCGATCAGAACCGTGCCGCTCCCCCGCTACGTCGTCGACACACTCCGAGCACCCCGCATTCCGACAGTCGGAGGAGCGAGTCACGGCCGGCGCCACGTGGTGGGACAACGGCGTGGTCTTCACCACGGAGGTCGGGACACCGCTCGAGCCGCGCACCGTTCTGGGGCGATGCGAGCCGCGCAAGCGCGCCGGGCCGTTGGGCGTCCACCTGCACACGCTGCGCCCACTCCTCCCCCGCCGTGCCGGTCATCACGTGATGCAGTGCACGAGGGGTCGCACGGGGGACGCACTCCCGGCCAGCACCCTCAGCAAGGCCCACTGCTCAACGCGGAAGCGAGATCACGCGCGCGCCGCATCGGCGGTAGTCCGGCCGCGGGCGCCGGACGGTCGCTCGAGAACACCCAGCGCCCCACCTACAGCAGCGGAGTCGTTCCCCGAGCCGAGGCACGACGACCTCACGGCGAAATGGCGACGTGCTCCGACACGCCGGAAGCGGTCCGAGACCTCCTGAGCGGCCTCCAGGAACACGGTCTCCATGCCGGAGAATCCTGAGCCTGCATAGATGATCAGATTCAGGTCCAGAAGGCCCGCCGTCGTGGCGGCGGCCGCAGCGACGTATCGAGCCACCTTGTTGACCTGGTCCACCGCATAGGGGTGGCCGTTCTGCGCGGCCGAGTACAGGGCTCTCAAGTCCCTCGGCGTCACCGGTCCAGTCCTGCTCACGCCGATCGGTGAGTCGGTGCCCGCTGCGTCCTGACGACGAACGGCCTCGATCATCGCCCGAGGCGTGCCGTACAGCTCAAGACACCCTTGGCTACCGCAGAAGCAAGGGGGGCCGTTCACGTCCATGGACAGGTGAGCGATCGCACCGGCATAGGAGTTGCTGCCGAGCACCAGTTGCCCATCGACCACGATGCCGGACCCCAGCCCGGATTCACCGAGATAGACGACCGCATAGTTGTTGGACGCGCGAGCGTCAGAACTCAGGCTGTACTCGCCCGCAGCCACCGCATTGGCGTCGTTCTGCAGCACCACCGGCATGTGCAGCCGTTCCTCGACGGCTCGACCGATACCGACATCGAGCCACTGATCCGCGTACGGCGCGGGTGCCGGTGTGGCCAGGAAAGGATCATGGGGACCCTGCCCTGCCACACCAACGCCAAGGATCTTCTCCATGGCAATGCCCGCTTGGGCTGCCAGCCGGGAAGCGCCATCGGCGATGCTCTCGCAAAGCTCTGCAGCGCCGCGAACGGACGGTTGCACGGGCAGCCGTCCCACGACCTGACCTGCGAAGTCCACGAGCACGAACTGAGTGGTGCTCAGATCGATCGTGACCCCCATCGCGTACCCGGCCTCTGCTCGCAATCGGAGCATCGTGCGCGGCTTGCCGCCCGTATTGCCGAGGCTGCCCGCTTCTTCGATGAGCCCATCGAGGAGAAGGTCACGGACGATGTTCGTCATTGCAGCCGCGGTCAGACCCGTCAGCGGGACCAGTTCCACGCGACTCAGCGTTCCGTGCGCGCGCATGAGACGCACAACCAGTGACCGGCTGTCGAGCGGTGGCCTGTCCACGTTCGCACATCCTCGAGCGATCCGGTTGACTGGAAATGTGAATCTTCGCTCCACATCGTGCCATACCGTGGTCTTCAGCTTGCGCGACAGTCGCCGCCGCTGATCCTCGCCATCGGAAACCGCCGCCGTTCCATGGTTCTACTGGCCGCCTTCGCTCCACCACAAACGCGCGGCCGAAGCATCTACCGACTATGCAGCGACAGTGGAACCCGTGACTCAACCAACGGGATCCGAGACCCCCACCGCGACACCTCCGGCGACGGATTCATAAGCGGCGGCGACGAGCGAGACCAGGCGGATCGATTGGAACCGATTCCAACTGTTGTCGCCGCCTTCATCGAGGACAGCGAGAAAGTGCTGCAGCGGCGTCGGCGACGCCGGAAGCATTTCCTGCGCGACCCAGACCTGGGCGTCTGAACGTCGCACGTAGACGGTCTCATCCCGCGGGTCGATCACAACGACGCCCCGAGTACCGTGGATCTCACACCAGCGGGCGTTGTCCGGAGCAGAGACCAAGCTGGTTTCCAGCACGCTCCACGAACCGTCGGCATAGTCCAGGATGACGGCCGAATTGTCATCGATCCCGTGCCCCGATATGTCTGACACGCGGCATGTCACTGTCGTCGGATAGGCGCCGTGGAACAATTGGCTCAGGTAGAACCCGTGGACGCCCAGATCGATGACCGCACCGCCGCCGGCCTCCTCGGGCGACAAGAACCCGTCCGGAAGCCACCCATCGATCGCCCCTGCATGCTGGTACCGGATTCGCGACGAAGTGATCCGGCCGAGGACGCCCGATTTCACGACCGCGTCCAGGGTGGGCACCCACGCCTCGGCCATTCGCTGGAACGAGACCGCGAGGGTGAGGCCCCGGCGCAGCGCGAGTGCCTCCAGCTCGGCCGCCTCGTCGGGACGAAAGGCCAGGACCTTCTCGCAGAAGACGTTCTTTCCGGCCTCCAACGCGCGGGTGACGACCTCCACGTGGTCACAGGTGGCCGTGTCCACCACGATGACGTCGATGGACGGGTCGCCAAGGAGGATCTCGAGTTCCGGGACGACCGGCAGCCCTCGCGGCTGGGCGAACGCGAGTGCTGCCTCGTGGTCGCGATCCCAGACCCCGACGATCGTCACGTCGTCACGACGCATCGCCTCGTCCACGTAGTCGGCAGCATGTACGTGCCAGACACCCACAACACCCATGCGGTGCATGTGATTACCTCCCTTGATGAGGGCGCGACCAGGAAGCGCATCAACGTCAGCGCCATCTGTTGATCGGCTGATTTGGTTTCTCGATCAGGCGGTACGCGCGCGACCTACCCCTTGACAGAGCCGCTGCTCAGGCCGTCGACCACCCACCTACGCAGCGCCAGCACGAGAATCACTATCGGGACGAGAGCTACGAGAGAGGCGGCGAAGATGGTCCCGTAGGGCAACTGGAACGCGCCCCCGAACAAGGCGATCCCCACCGGGGCCGTCTGATATGTAGCGTCTGAGTTGAAGCTCAGAGCCATGAGGAATTCCTGCCAACATGCCACGAACGTGAGCACTGAGGCCACGAAGATTCCCGGCAGCGCCTGCGGAACGATGATCTGCAGGATGGTGCGCACGGTGCCGGCACCATCGAGTTCAGCGGCCTCCTCCATCTCCTGCGATATCGGCAGAAGGGAGTTGCGCATCGTCCAGATGCCGAGCGGAAGGTTGAAAGCGACGTACGGGAGGATGAGCGCCTGGTAGCTGTTGAGCCATCCCAGCGTACGGAGCAGCACGTACAGCGGTGGGATGGTCGCAATGACGGGAAAGACCGAGATGACCAGCAACCCCGTCAAGATCGCTCCGCTACCCCTCATGCGGGTGCGAGAGAGGCCGTAGGCCGCCGGCAGGCCCAGACACACGACGATCACGGTGCTGAGGACGCCGACGACAAGGCTGTTCACGAGGAATGAGCCGAAGTCGTTCGTGCCGAAGGCAGCACTGAAGTTCGCGGTGGTGGGAGGCGTCGGCAGCAGGCTGGGCGGGAATTCTCCGAGTTCGCTGACCGGCTTGAAGGCGGAGCTGCCCAACCAGAGCACAGGAAGCAAGAACACGACCCCGATGGCGGCGCCGGCGATGTTCGCGCCCTTCCCCGCGGCCATACGCCGCCGACCAGCCGCCCGTGGCGGGCGCACTCGCGTCTGCTCAGCCATGCACGTTCTCCGCTCGGAAGGCCCTGAGAAAGACAACCGCGAGGACGACGACGACGAGGGTGGTCACACAGGAGATAGCGGCCCCATATCCGATGTTGAGATCTTGGAACAGTGCGTTGTACGCGAGCATGGCAATGGACTGCGTAGCACTTCCCGGGCCGCCGTTCGTGAGGACGAAGGGCAAGTCGAATATCCCGAAGGCCTGAAGCACGCGAAAGACGATCGCCGTGATCATCGCCTGTCGGATGAGCGGCACCGTAATGCTCGTGAGGATTCGCCACTCACCGGCCCCGTCGAGTCGGGCGGCCGAATACAGTTCCTTGTCGATCGCCCGCACGCCGCCGAAGAGAATGAGCGCAACGAAGGGTGTCGTCTTCCACGCGTCCGCGACGAGGAGGGCAAGGAACGCCCCGGAGGGACTGTTCAGGAAGGTGACGGGGGATGACACGATATGCAGCGTCACCAGTACGTGGTTGGCGAGTCCGTACACGCCGTTGAAGATGTAGGACCACAATTGCGCCGAAACGACCGTGATCGTGGCCCAGGGGATGAGAAGCATGGCCAGGACGAGGCCGGTGCCCCGCGTCATACGGTCGATGATGACGGCGATTCCGAGCCCTAGGAGAATCTCAATGGTGACGCTGACCACGGTGTACAGCGCGGTGAATCGCAGTGCGCGCCACACCGCGGAGCTCTGCAGGGCCGTTGCGTAGTTGTCCGTTCCGGTGAACGAGAACTCGTATCCGTCCACTCCTGCCTGGACGTCGCTGAGGCTGAGGTAGACCGAGAAAGCGATGGGAAACAGCGTGACGAGGGCCACCAGGATGAGGGCCGGAGCGCTCAGAAGGGTTCCCCGTCGCCGTGACCGCACCTCCCTGCTCCGGGGTGCAGTCGAAGCGGGTCCCGGCGTCGCCTTCTCCTGTTTTCCCACCACCGCTGTCTGCCGCAGATGAGCGCTCAACTGGTCACCGCTGTCCAATCTGGCTGTCGGTCGGGGCAGGCAGCCGTGTTCCGTCCATCGAGTCAACGGGCGGAACACGGCTGCCCACAGTCCGGCTGAGCGTGCGGTTAACCCGCCGAGCTCAGTGCATCGGCGATCTCGCTGTCGGCCGCCTTGAGCGCCTCACTCACGCTCATGCTGCCGGTCAGGGCTGCGTTGACGTTCTGGAACACAGCGCGCGAGACCTGCGAATAGGCCGGCGTCCCCACGGGGCGCCCGACGATGTTCAGCTGCGCCAGCACCTCGCCCACGGGCCCGACCTGCTCCTGAGCCTCCGGTGTCTGAGCCTTGAGGTTCGCCGGGAGCACCTTGCCGACAGAGGCGAACATGCTCTGGGCTTCGACGTCGGTCAGCCACGTCAGGAACGTGATGCCCTGCTTCTGGTACTTGGAATGCGGGTTGATGTACATGCCCCCGCCTCCGTTGGTCGACGCTCCCGGATAGGGCTGCCCGGCGAAGGTCGGCAGGGGAGCCATGCCGACCTTGTCGACGACCTTCGACTGGGCGGGATCCTGGGTGATGGCCCACGCGTACGACCAGTTGCGCATGAACAGCGCGTTGCCTGCGGTGAAGTCGTTCAGCGACTCAGGCTCCTGGAAAGTGGGCGTTGCCTTCGGGCTGACGCCACTGCTGATGGTCTCCTTGAGGAAGTTCAGCGCCTTGGCGCCGGCCGGGGTGTCCATCGTCGGCTTCTTGTAGTCGCTGGAGGTGATGCCACCGCCGGCGTCCGCGATGACCTCACTGAAGTCACAGGTCAGCCCCTCGTAGCCGGCTCCCTGCCACGTGTAGCCATCCTTGACGGCCCCGGTGGCCTGGATCTGCTTGGCCTGCTCCATGAGCTCCTCCCACGTCTTGGGCACGGGGAGTCCGGCTTGGTCGAGCAGATCCTTGCGGTAGTACAGGAAGGCCGCTTCCGTCCAGGAGGGAACGCTGTACGACGCGCCCTCGTACTGCGCCAACGTGATGGCTCCCGGCGAGAAACGGTCCCAGAAGTCGGCCGGGAGCACCTCGGTCAGATTCACGGCAAGGCCCGCCTTGGCGAACTGGGCCGGCCACGTCACGTCACCCTCGTAGACGTCCGGCGTCGCCGAGCCACTTCCGATCTGGGTGGAGAGCGTGCCCCGCACCGTATCGACGTTCGTGGGCCCGACGGTCAACTTGACCTGGATGTCCGGGTGGCTCTTGTTGAACGCGTCGACCAGGTCGGGCCAGATCGAGGTGGAGTTCAGCGGCTGCACGTACCAGTTGAGGGTGACCGGTCCACCGTCGCCCTCGCCACCGTTTCCCCCGCACGCGGTTGCGAGCAGGCCCAGGACGCTGGCCATGACTGCGGCGAGGATCGAGCGGCGCGGCCGGATGTAGGTCATCGCAGAACCGCCTTGCGGAAGACCTGCCGGACCTCGTCCGACAGCACGTCGAACTGCGACTTCTCGATCTCGACGACGCCGTGGTTGTACCACGGGCGATTGAAGACCATTGCCATCATCGGCCGGGCCTCGGCCGACCGGTTCGGCGTTCCGCGGTGCCACATCCGGATGTCTCGGATGACCACGGACCCAGCCGGCGTGATCACCTGCTGAGGAGTCATCTCCTCTTCGGTGAACCGGCCCAGAGTCGATTCGCGCATTTCCTTGATACGGGTGAAATCCGGGACGGGGACCACGCCTGGATCGCCCACCAGGTGCGTTCCGTACGGCCAGATCTCCGTCGGGCCATTGTCGGGACGGAAGTCGACCAGGGGGATGTTCACCACGTAGCAGAATGGCGGCAGGCTGATGTTGTCCTCCGGGAAGAGGGGCTCCACGTCAGAGTGCGCCTGCTGGTACTGCGACCCCTGGAGTGCAGTGTCCGACGCGAAGAACGAGCAGATGACCTCCTCCCCCAGGATCGAACGAATGACCTGGAGGATGATCGGGTTCGCGACCAGAGTGGTACTGGCAAAAGGGGGCTCGAAGGGCAAAGGCATGCCGTACCGGCTCGCCCCCCGGTTCGGGTCGGTCGTCTCGACGTACGCAGCGAGAAGTTCATCGAAGCGCGCCTTCAGTTCCTTCAGCTGGGTTTCGCCGAAGACGTCCTCGATGATCACGTAGCCCTTGATCTTCAGGTTCAGTTGGGCTGTGAGCAGGCTTTCCGCAGTGAGCTTTCCGCTGCGCCACTCGGCACTCGCGACCTTCACCTAGCACCTCCTTCGTGTGGGAACCGAGGGCGGCGAGCCGTCGGTGAGGAGCTTTGTACACAGGCTTTACTAACCGTGTCAAGACCCTCGTCAGCGGGTCCGCCGCCGCGGTCCAGCGATCCGCTGCTGCTGACGCCCGGGGAGGCAGCCCGATCCTCCGCGGCGGCCGCACGGGGGGAAGACGGCCAGCGCGCCCGCGACCGCACACAGACCGTCGCGGCCTTCGCGCTGCACTGGATGGACACCTCGCTGCAGGCTGCCGAGGGCAAGCAGACCACCAAGGCCAGGTACGCCGGTATTCACATCATCCGCAGCTCGATGGGACGCCTGACACCCGACCGGATCCGGCCGTGGCACGTCGAGGCGGCTGTGATCCGACGGCCCAGGGCCACGGCCGAGGAGGCAGCGTCTGACACCGCCTGAGGTCGATGGACTACTGCGCGCGGCAGCGGACGCCCGCTATGCCACATCCTCGGCCGTGAGGCTGACCAACACGGTGGTCGAGCCGCTCCCGGAAGCGGTCAGGGACCGTTCCGGATCTCTCCGGAGACGGTCCCTGACCTGCGATGTCCTTCTGTCGGGCTGACAGGATTTGAACCTGCGACCCCTTGACCCCCAGTCAAGTGCGCTACCAAGCTGCGCTACAGCCCGCGTGCCGTGTGCGTGCCGGTGACCCGGGCCGCGCAACGACCGCCTGAGCAGGTTACCGCACGGCGTCGGACGCCCTGCCCGGCGGTTCAGCCCTTCTTCTCGTTCCCCCGGCCCTCACGGACCTTGACCGAGATCTCGATCGGCGTTCCGTCGAAGTCGAAGTGCTCCCGCAGCTTGCGCTCCAGGAACCGCCGGTAGCCCGCCTCGAGGAATCCGGTGGAGAACACCACGAACCGCGGCGGCCGGATGTCGGCCTGCGTGACGTACTTGATCTTCGGTGCCCGTCCGCCGCGGGCCGGTGGGGGCGTCTCCTGGACCAACGCGCGCACGAACGTGTTGAGCTCCGCGGTGGGCACCCGCCGCTCCCAGGACGCCAGCGCCGCCCGGAGATGGTCGGCGAGCCTGTTCACGCCACGGCCGGTGGTCGCCGAGATGTTCACCCGGGTGGCCCACTTGACGCGGGCCAGCTCGCGCTCCACCTCCTTCTCGAGCTGGAAGTGCCGGTCCTCGTCGAGGGTGTCCCACTTGTTGAT
>JAOPWH010000176.1 GCA_025965795.1 Blastococcus sp. | reverse complement strand
GAGCACCCGTACTGATACCGATTGTCACATCCCTGCGTTATCGACTACCGTCAGAACGGCGGATGCCGACCGAAGGATTTCATCACCTGCCCCGCCCCGCCGGAGCGCGTGATCGAAGACTTGGTCGTTGAGAGCCAGCGACTGGTCATTACAGCCGCGGACGGAGAGACGACCACCGTTGACGGATATCCACCGGGGAACAATCCGGTTGGGACACCGGTCGGAGATTGGATTCCCGGACCGCGGGGCTGCGTCGACATCACGGCGCTGAATCCACCGCCGTCGCCGGATGAGGTGTTCCGCTACTTCGAGCGGCTCCCGCTCCCGGAGCTCGCCACCAGGCAGCAGCCGCCGGGGAACGGTCTGGTCGGCCTGCCGGTGATCTTCTATACCGACAGCGCGACGACGCAGACCTTCACCCTCGACATCCGCGGCTTCACGGTCGACATCGTCGCGGGCGCAACCGCCTTCACCTGGCACACCGGCGACGGCACCGACCTCACCACCACCGACCCCGGAGCGCCCTACCCGGACCAGACGATCACCCACGACTACGCCAGCGGCACATACACGGCCTCGCTGACGACCACGTGGGGAGCGACGTTCAGTGTCGATGGCGGCGCGAGCGTGGCCGTCCCCGGCACGACCACCACTGACGGACCGCCGGTCACCTTCGACGTCCTGCAGGCCCGAGCAGTGCTGACCAATCCCTACGACTGAGCCGTCAGGTGGGCGGGGGTCCGAACCGGTTCGGCCTCGGGTCGGTGCCGAGCAGCGCGATGGTGACGAACAGGACCACGGCGCCGATGCCCGGAAGCAGGATCCACAGGAGCCATCAGGCCGAATGGTCCCGGTCGTGCAGCCGAGTGACCAGCGCCGCGACGTTCGGCACCGCGAGCAAGAAGGCGGTCAGTCCGGTCACCGGCCCGCCGGTGTCGGGCAGCGGCGCCAGCAGGTCGAAGTTGTACGTGGAGTCCATGAACAAGCTGTCCGGGTAGTAGCGGACGTCGAGCCACGTGGCGACCACTCCGAACAGCACGAACACGAGGAAGTAGCGCACCCACCAGTCGCGGCGCCGGATGCGGCCGGTGGGCAGCCACCAGCCGGCGAGCCCACGGGCCGCCGATGCCACCGAAGCACTCAGGCGAGCACCTCGCGGCAGCCAGACATCAGCGCGCGCGAGGCCGCCTCCAACACCACGACGACATCACGTCCGAACTCGACGCCGCACGGATGGGTGCCACCGGTGAGGGCCGCTGCGGTCAGCTCGTCCACGGCCGCCCGATGGGCGGGAACCGCACTGTCCACGGGAGGCAGCAGCACCAGCCGACCGGCGTCGCCGTGCACCCACACCTCGATGCCCGTGGCCAGGGGCGCCGCGGTCTGGGAGAGGCTCACTGTGCTGCTGCGACCGCCGCCGTGGGTGAGCACCAGGTGCACGAGGTCCCCCTGGCCGGCGGTGGCCTGCACCGACTCGACCGGCCCGAGCGTCGGCACGAGCAGGGAAAGCGCATGCGGGCCGATGTCCCACAGCGCGCCGTGCTCCTTCCGCCAGACCGAGTTCCGGAAAGGGCTGTCTGGCGCGTAGTTCGAGCCCAGCCAGCTCACCACGCCGCCGGTCAGGATGGTCCGCGACGCCTGGGTCAGCCAGGTCGACGTCGCCGCCTGGAACCGGAAGGTGAAGAAGACGACCGAGGCGACGCCTGCGGCCTGCACGGCGCTCATCACGCGATCCGCGCCGTCCACGCTCAGCGCAAGAGGCTTCTCCAGCAGCAGGTGCTTGCCGGCCTCGGCCGCGCGCACAGCCAGCGGCACCTGCACGTCGGGCGGCAACGAGATCGAGACTGCGTCCACTCCGGCGAGCAGCGCATCGACGTCGTCGTACCCGGCGACGTCGAACTCGGCGGCCACCGCCTTGGCCTTGGCGAGGTCGCGCCCCCAGACGCCGACGAGCTCGGCCGAGGGATGTCCCGCCAGCGCCGCCGCGTGCACTTCCCTCGCCCAGAAGCCGCTGCCCAGGACGCCGAAGCGCATTGTCAGACCGCGCCGAACTGACGGTCGCCGGCGTCGCCGAGGCCCGGGACGATGTAGGCCTTGTCGTTGAGCCCCTCGTCGACGCTGGCGGTGAACACCCGCAGCGGCAGTCCGCTCTCGTCGAGCCGGGCGAGACCCTCGGGTGCGGCCAGGGCGCAGAGCACCGTGATCGACGTCGCGCCCCGTGCGGTGAGCAAGCCGCAGCAGTGCACCAGCGAGCCGCCGGTGGCCAGCATCGGGTCGAGGACGAACACGTGGCGGTCCACCAGGGACGCCGGCAGCGAGGCCATGTAGGCCTCCGGCTGGAACGTCTCCTCGTTGCGGGCCAGGCCGACGAAGCCCATCTGCGATTCCGGCAACATGCCGTGCGCGGTGTCGGCCATGCCCAGGCCTGCGCGCAGGACCGGCACGATCAGCGGCGGGGCGGCCAGCCGGTAGCCCGTCGTTCTCGTGACCGGCGTGGTGATCGGCTCCTCGGCCACCTCGAGGTCACGCGTGGCCTCGTAGACCAGCATCTGCGTCAGCTCGCGCAACGCCGCGCGGAAGGCGGCGTTGTCCGTCCGCTCGTCCCGCATGCGGGAGAGCCGGGCACGGGCGAGCGGGTGGTCCACGACGGTGAGCTGCACGCGCGACACCGTAGCGGCCCCACTGTCCGGCGGAGACATGCCGCCCGGAGCCCTTTCGCACGCTCGGAGGGCGGGACGGTCAGGCCGCCAGCGAGAACTCACCCTTCGCCTCGGCGGCCAGCCGTCGTTCCAGGTCGCGATTGCCCATCAGCACGCCGACGACATAGGCCATGTTCATCCGCTCACCGTTGACGTGCATGGCGTCGGGCAGCGGTGGAGCTCCAGCGGGAAACAGCAGTCGGCCCATGGCCTCCGCCCCCTGATCCGCTGCGGACGCACTCCACGTGACCGTCTCGGCCGCGACCGGTGCTACCTCGGAGGCGGACGGACGGCGCCCCACCACCTCGTCGATCGGATGGACGCCGACGTACGGCTCCGCGCCGATGCCGCCGACTCCGCCGGTGAACGCAGCGTCGGCGCCGGCCCAGATGCGGCGGCCGTCCTGGCTCGAGACGATCAGCCGTCCCTGCCGGCGGGTCATGACGAGGTCGAGGTCGTGCACGAGCCCGTGGTCGACGTCGCAGAGCAGCACCATGTCGTCCACATTGGTGCCACCTCCGAATGACCACCAGTGCATGTGGTGGGCGTGCAGACGCTCCATGCGCGTCTCGGCACACCCGGGGCGGGCACAGCCGCCGTCGCGGCGAAGCAGCGCTCGCCGCTGGGATCTGGTCGCGAGGCGCCGCCGACGACCGACGCCCAGAACCTCTCGGTCCCGTTCCAGCATCGTGACAACTGTCGATTCGCAGAGCATTCGCCGGACCTGAGACGGATGAAGGGCAGGGCCGCCTTCGATGTAGGCCTGGCCGGCAGCCGCGTCGTCGGCAAGGACTGCCGCGTCGGCGTGGATGACGACCTCACGTCGGGGCGGATCTCCCGCTCTGCGCCCGACGTCGCGAGCCGCCGCGGCCAGCCGGGCGACCGCCGCACACCGCCGTGCCGCGCTGCGCTCCCGGCCACACCGCAGCTCCTCCCGGTCGATGTCCTCGAGCGCCTTACCGGTCGGCGTTCCCGCTGCTTCAGCAGCGCGCTTGGCCGCGGCGCGATCCCGGCGCGCTTCCCGCTCGGCGATCGAATCCACCGACGTGAGGAACTCGGCGCCTTCCTCAGGATCCATGCGCATGCGGACGACGAGCATGCCGTCGTCGTCCCAATGGTGGTCGAACAATCGTCTGGCGGTGACGGTGTCCTCGTCGACCTTGTCGGCCCGCCGCCAGGAGCGGACCAGCCGCTCGGTCTGCGACGCCGTGGTCTCGATGGCCAACTCGAGGAGGGACTGTTCGGTGTCCGCCTCCGCGATGCGGGTCAGTGCTCGCACCTTCGAATAGGACAGCCGCCCCTCGGCGAACGCCGCCGCGATGACCGGGAGTGCGGGGAGAGCCCGGGCGACACGCACGTGCTCCCGCGCGGTGCCCGGGGACATGCCGCACTGCCACGCCAGCCAATGGGCGCAGGACAGGATGCCGACGCCGGCCCAGCCCTCGCGGCGATCGAATTCGGCCACCAGACGCAACCAGGCGGATGTAGCCGCAGCCAGCCGGACTGCGCCCTGCGCGATCTCGCGCGCGAGGTCGGACAACGAGCGTTCAACCATTCCCTCTCCTTCGAACGTCTGATCGAAGGTTAGGAGGGGGGTGTGACAGTTCTGGGTGGCTGAGCCGGGCCGTACGGCAGCAGTTGGCCCTCCGGGGCGTTCCCGCGGGAACGCCCACTCATCACGCGGGAACGTCCAGCTCTGCGGAAGGGCGGTGAGCGCTTCCGACATCGACCGCCTGGTCGGGCGAGTGAGCCTTGTCCGGCGCCGGGATCGCGAAGAGGACAATGGCGGCATGACCCACGTGCTCGACCCCGACGCGCTGCCCGACGACGCGCGCGCGTTGATGGCACCGCCGCCTCCCTACGACGACGTCACGCGCTCCGACGCCGCCTTCCGCACCTTTTTGCACGGCCTGCCGGGGGTCGACCAGGTCGGCGCCGAGGCCCGCACCGCGATGCTCGGCACCCGGTCGATCAAGACGACGGCGAAGGCCTGGGCGATCGACACCGCGATCTCGATGATCGACCTGACCACCCTCGAGGGCTCGGACACCCCGGGCAAGGTGCGCTCGCTCGCCGCGAAGGCCCGTCGTCCCGACGCCACCGACACGAACTGCCCAGCGGTGGCTGCGGTCTGCGTCTACGGCGACCTTGCCGGCGTCGCCCGCGAGGCGCTGGCCGGCAGCGGCATCCACGTCGCCGCGGTCGCGACCGCCTTCCCGAGCGGCCGGGCCAGCCGGGCCGTGAAGATCGCCGACGTGAAGGACGCCGTCGCGAACGGCGCCGACGAGATCGACATGGTCATCGACCGGGGCGCCTTCCTGACCGGCCGCTACCTCGACGTCTTCGAGGAGATCGTCGCGGTGAAGGAAGCCTGCGGATCGGCCCACCTCAAGGTCATCCTCGAGACGGGCGAGCTCGTCACCCTCGACAACGTCCGGCGGGCGAGCTGGCTGGCCATGCTCGCGGGCGGCGACTTCATCAAGACCTCCACCGGCAAGATCTCCCCCGCCGCGACCCTGCCCGTCTGCCTGGTCATGCTCGAGGCGGTCCGCGACTTCCGCGCCGCCACCGGACGCCAGATCGGCGTCAAGCCCGCCGGTGGCATCCGGACGACGAAGGATGCGATGAAGCACCTCGTCCTCGTCAACGAGACCGCGGGTCCCGACTGGCTCTCGCCCGACTGGTTCCGCATCGGCGCCTCCAGCCTGCTCAACGACCTCCTGCTGCAGCGGCAGAAGCTCCGCACCGGCCACTACTCCGGTCCCGACTACGTGACGGTGGACTGACCCCTCATGACCAGCCTGTTCGAGTACGCCCCGGCCCCCGAGTCACGCTCGATCGTCGACATCAAGCCGTCCTACGGCCTGTTCATCGACGGACACTTCGTCGACGGCACCGGGGAGCCGTTCAAGACCGTCAATCCCGCCACCGAGGAGGTGCTCACCGAGGTCTCCAGCGGCAGCGAGGCCGACGTCGACCGTGCCGTCGCGGCCGCCCGGCGGGCATTCACCCGCACCTGGGGCCCGATGCGCCCCGCCGACCGCGGCAAGTACCTCTTCCGCATCGCGCGCCTGCTTCAGGAGCGCGCCCGCGAGTTCGCCGTCCTCGAGTCGCTCGACAACGGCAAGCCGATCCGGGAGTCCCGCGACGTCGACATCCCGCTGGCCGCGGCGCACTTCTTCTACCACGCGGGCTGGGCCGACAAGCTCGACTTCGCGGGCCTCGGCCCCGCCCCCCGCCCGC
>JAOPWH010000159.1 GCA_025965795.1 Blastococcus sp. | reverse complement strand
GTCGCCGGCCTTCATGTGGTCGACGGCATACGAGCGCAGCTGGCCGATCTCGGTGTCTATGACGTAGAGGTCGCTGCTGCCGTCCGGGCCCAGCACGGTGCCATCCAGGAAGTTGGTGGTGCCTACGAAGTCGGCGACGAACTGGTTCGCCGGGCGTTCGTAGATCTGGCGCGGCGTGCCGATCTGCTGGATGCGGCCCTGGTTCATGACGGCGATCTGGTGCGACAGCGCCAGCGCCTCGCTCTGGTCGTGCGTGACGTACACCGTGGTGATCTTCAGCTCGCGCTGCAGCCGCTTGAGCTCAAAGCGCATCAGCTCGCGCAGCTTGGCGTCGAGGTTGGACAGCGGCTCGTCGAGCAGCAGCAGCGGCGGCTCGGTGACCAGGGCGCGGGCCAGGGCCAGGCGCTGCTGCTGGCCTCCGGAGAGCTTGGTGGCCTGGCGGTCGGACAGGTGCCCGAGCTCCATGACCTGGAGCACCTTCGCGACCTTGTCGGCGATCTCGGCCTTGCCCGGCCGCACGTTCCGCTTGCGCACCTGCAGCGGGAAGGCGACGTTGTCGAAGACCGACATGTGCGGCCAGATCGCGTAGGACTGGAACACCATGCCGAGGCCGCGCTCGTTGGCCGGCACGTTGACGACCCGCGAGCCGGCACCGTTGCCGTTGCCGTTGTTGTTGCCGTTGTTGTAGAGCACGCGGTCGTCGATCGTGATCCGCCCGCTGTCGGGCTTCTCCAGGCCGGCGATCGAGCGCAGCGTCGTCGTCTTGCCGCAGCCGGACGGGCCGAGCAGCGTGAACAGCTCGCCGTCCTGCACCTCGAAGCTCACGTCGTTGACGGCGAACACGCGGGTCGGCGCGGCGACGGCCGCCCCACCGCCGGCTTCCGCGGTCTTGGCTGCCTTGGCCTGCTTGCGGGTGCGCTTCTCGCTGTCGAACGTCTTGACGAGATGATCGATGGTCAGCACTTCAGGTCCTCCTGGGACGGGGTCGGGCGACGAGTCAGTCGGACTTGAGGCCGACCTTGGCCCCGAGCTTGTAGGCGACGGTCACGAGCACCACGAGGGTCAGCACCATGACCACGCCGAGGGCGGCGAGGACGGTGAACTGGCCGTTCTCGAACTGCTCGAAGATGAGGATCGAGAGGACCTCCTTGCCCGGGCTGTACAGCAGGATCGAGCTGCTCAGCTCCCGGAAGGAGACGACGAGGATGTAGATGAAGCCGGCCACCAACCCGGGGGCGAGCAGCGGCAGGATCACCCGGCGGAACGTCTGCCACCAGCTCGCCCCGGACACCTGGGCGGACTCCTCGAGCTCGCCCGAGATCTGCTGCATCGAGGTCACCGCGTAGCGCATGCCGTAGGGCATGTACCGGGTGACGTAGGCGATCAGCAGGATGAACAGCGTCCCGTAGATCGGGATGGGGCTGCGCAGGTAGACGAACGACAGCGCGAGCCCGAGAACCAGGCCCGGGATGACCAGCGGCACGAACGACAACTGGTCGATCACCATCCGCAGCCGGCTCTTGGAGCGGACGACGATCCAGGCGGCGATGGACATGAACAGCATGACCACCGTGGCCGTGCCCAGGCCCAGGACCAGGCTGTTCTTCAGCGCGGTGCCGGCCTGCGACAGGTTGGTGAGCTCCCGGTAGTTGTCGAGAGTCATCGACTTGAAGGCTTCCGCCGACGGCGCCCGGTAGAACTTGAGCATCGACGTGTAGAGCAGGACCAGCAGCGGCGCGATCACCGTCAGCAGGAAGTACAGGACGATCAGGGCGCCGGCGACCGGGCGCCACCTGCCCAGCTCGATCGGCCGCGGGCGGAACCCCTTGCCCGTGACGGTCTGGTAGTTCTTGCTGTTCTTGCCCGCCCGGTTGCTCAGGAACACGCCGATCACCGCGACGAGCAGCAGGCCCAGAGCCAGGGCGCCGGCGCTGGCGAGGTCCTGCGGGTAGGAGCGCAGCACGAAGTAGATCCGGCTGGTGAAGACGTAGATGCCGTTCTGCAGGCCGAGCAGGGCCGGCACCTCGAAGCTCTCGAGGCTGCGGACGACCATGATCAGGATCGCCGCCACGATCGCCGGCCGGATGAGCGGCACGGTGACCTTGCGGAACGTGGTGATCCGGCTGGCGCCGGACATGAGCGCCGACTCCTCCAGCGAGGGGTCCATCGAGCGGAACGCCGCCACCATGAGGAGGAAGACGATGGGCGAGAGGTGGCCGCCCTCGACCCAGATCATCCCCCAGATCGTGAACACGTCGAAGAAGCCAGGGCCGAGGATCGGCTCGAGGGCCTTGTTCAGCAGCCCGATGTCAGGGCTGGCCAGGAAGATCCAGGCGACGGTGTAGAGGATGCCCGGGATGATCAGCGGGATCATCGAGGCCGCGAAGAACAGCGGCTTGAACGGGACGTCGGTCCGCACGTTGAGGTAGGCCAGGCCGGTGCCCATGACGAGGGCGAGGAACGCCGAGCCGACCGCGAACAGCAGCGAGTTCGAGATCAGGTCGCCGATGCCGTTGGCCGAGTAGGCGCGCGAGAAGCCGCCGAAGCTGAAGCCGGTCTCGTCGAAGAACGTGCCCCACACCAGGTAGTACAGGGGAACGAGCGCCAGGTAGCCGATGATGGCGGCCACTGCGGCGATGATCAGGGTCTTGGGAGCCAGCAGCCAGCGGCGGGCTCGCGCGGCGCGGCTCTGGGACGGCTCGGTCGGTCGGGGTGACGGCACCGTCGTCGGTGCGGTCGGCGTGGCGGTCGACACGCGGGTCACCTTCTGTCTGTGCGGGGTGGGTGCGTCGGAGCGGTGGGTGGCCGGGCGTCTGCCCGGCCACCCACCGTCGTGCTGATCGACCCGTAGGTCAGTTGTCGACCTTCTCGCCGCCGCTGACGACGTCCTCGTACTTCTTGTTCCACTCTTCGCTCTCGTTGAGCAGCTTGTCCACGTCGACCGGGATGACCTCGAGGCCCTTGAGCGGGTCGTCGCCACTGCTCGGGATGGAGGGGGTGAGACCTTCTTCCTGGAGCACGGCCTGGCCCTCCTCGAGCAGCCAGTCGGTGAAGAGCATCGCGGCCGCGGGGTGGACGGCCGTCTTCATGAGGCCGACGCCGTTGGGCCGGGCGATGACGGGCTCGACGAGCGGCATGTAGTCGACCGGCGCGCCGTCCTGCTTCACGCGCTCGACGAGGTAGGTGTAGTTGGAGGCGACGACGCCGAACTGGCCGGCCGAGAGCAGCTCGCCCTGGACGGTGTGGCCCTTCACGATCTTGGCGCCGTCGGCCATGTCGGCGAAGAGCTTGTCGATCTCCTCGTCGCTCTTGCCCTGCTCCTGCCAGTAGCCGTAGAGCGTCAGGTACCAGTCGGAGTCACTGAGCTCCATCGACAGCTGACCGTCGAAGCGCGGGTCGGCGAGGTCCTCCCACTTGGTGGGCGGGCCGCCCAGCTTCCCGATCGTGTCGGTGTTCCAGCTGGGCGAGAACAGGTTGAACCGCGTGGCGGTCCAGCCCTCGAACACCCCGGCCTCGGGAACCATGTCACGGCGCTCGCCGGTGTACTCGGCGAGGTCGCCTTCCTGGTTGAGCGCCAGCAGCTCGGTGGCGTTGGTCTCGACCACGTCGTTGCCGTTGAAGCCGGCCTTCTGCTCCTGGATCACGCGCTGCAGGACGGTCTCGGAGCCGGCCCGGTAGGTGTTGACGTCGATGTCGAAGGTGTCGCTGAACGCCGAGGCGACGGCGTCGGCGACGTCGGAGGTCATCGAGGTGTAGAGGTTCAGCTCGCCCTCTTCGGTGGCGGCCTTGACCAGCGCGTCACGGCGCTCCTGGCCGGACAGCTTCTCCATGTCGGCATAGAACGACTCCGCGTCGGTGGTGCCGGAGCCCCCCTTCTTGCCGGAGTCGCCGCTGCTCGAGGTCGGGGAACCGCCGCATGCGGAGAGAGCGAGCGCCGCGAGGGCGGCGGTGCAGGTGAGACGGACTCGGGTGGAACGCACTGAAGGGTTCTCCTCTTGGGGGGGTGCGGGTGAAGGTCGGGGACCGGGTCAGTTGGAGGCGCTGTCGGTGACCTCGGCGTACAGGTCGTCCCACTTCTGGCCGTTGTCGAGCAGTTCCTTCTCGGGCACCGGGACGACCTCGAGGTCGGCGATGGCCTTGGCGGCTGCCTCGGTGGCGCCGACGCGGAACTTCTCCGCGAAGACGTCCTGGCCGCCGGTCAGCTCCCAGTCGACGAAGAGCATCGCGGCGCAGGGGTTGGTGGCGCTCTTCATGAGGCCGATGCCGTTCGGGCGGACGACGACGGGCTGGACGGGGGTGCCCGAGGCAGGACGCCACGCGACGGGCGCGCCGTCGGCGGCGGCCTTGTCGATGGTGTGGCTGTAGGAGGAGACGGTGACCGCGAACTCGCCGGCCGAGAGCAGCTCACCCTGGACCGTGTGGCCCTTGGTGATCTTGCTGTTGGCCGCGATCTTCTTGAACACGCCGAGGGCCTCGTCCTCGCTCATGCCCTTCTCGTCCACGAAGTACTGGTAGAGGGCCGTGAACCAGTCGACGTCGCCGACCTCCATCGAGACCTTGCCGGCCCACTTCGGGTCGGCGAGCTCCTCGAGGGACTTGGGCTCCTCGCCGGGCTTGACCAGGTCGGTGTTCCAGCCCACGACGAAGGTGTTGAACCGGGTGGCGGTCCAGCCCTCGGCCTGGCCCTCCTTGCGGACGGCGTCGCGCAGCTCGCTCTTGTACTCGGCGAGGTAGCCCTCGCTCTGCGAGACGTTGAGCTCGAGCGCGTTGGTCTCGATCACGTCGTTGCCGAAGAACTTCGCCTTCTGCTCCTGCAGGACGCGCTGCAGGACCGACTCCGAGTTGCCGCGGTAGACGCTGGTGTCGATGTCGTAGTTGTCCTCGAAGCCCGAGACGACGTCGTCGATGTCGGTGTTGGAGGTGTAGATGGAGAGCGCACCCTCCTCCTCGGCGCACTTGACCAGCTCGTCGGTGCGCTCCTGGCCACTCATGGCGTTGATGCGGTCGTAGGTGTCCGTGGCGTCGGTGTTCGCCGAGGCGTTGGAGTCCGAGGACCCCTTGTCGGAGGACGTGGGTGAGCCGCCACAGGCAGCCAGCAAGAGGGCGGCGGTAACCGCGGCGGCGGCCCGTGTAGCGACGAGGGAACGCATCGTTGTTGATCTCCTGCGGCGAAGGGCCGGACGGGGCCGGGGGGGAGGAACGGAGGAGCCGTGACACAGCCCACAGCTTGTTTGGTGTGATGGTCCTACCATTTGCCCACGGGTCGACACAAGTGCGACGACAAGTCGATACCTGCGCGTGACCTGACCACGTCGCCCCGCATCCCCGTCGGACGGCGCACGGTCCGCCGCCGCCGACACGCCCCATGCTGCGGTGCGGCGGAGCTCGCGTCGAACGATGGTCCTACCATTCGCCGACGACACGAGGAGAGCCATGATCCGCATGCCGACCGCTCCGCCTGCGGGCGCACGGCCGGCGACCGCGTGAACCGCGTCCAGGGCGCCCTCCACCGCGCCGGGGAGCGGACCTTCAGGTCTCTGCACGAGCCCAACTACCGCCGCTACTTCACCGGCCAGGCCGTCTCGGTCATCGGCACGTGGATGCAGCGGGTCGCCCAGGACTGGCTGGTGCTGTCGCTCACCGGGAGCGGCGTGGCGCTCGGCATCAGCACGGCGCTCCAGTTCGGGCCCCTGCTGGTCCTCGGGCTCTGGGCCGGCGCCATGGTCGACCGCCTCAACCGCCGTCGGCTGATCATCGCCACCCAGAGCATCCAGGCGGTGCTGGCGGTGACCCTCGCGCTCATCACGCTCACCGAAACGGTCCAGCTGTGGATGGTCTACGCGCTCGCGCTGGCCCTCGGCATCGTGAACGCCTTCGACACCCCCGCCCGTCAGGCCTTCGTCGGCGAGATGGTCGAGCCGGAGAACTACGTCAACGCGCAGGCACTCAGCTCGACCGCGCACAACGCCGGGCGGCTGGTCGGTCCCGCGATCGCCGGGCTGCTCATCGCCACCACGAACGTGGGTGTCACGTTCGCGGTCAACGCGCTGTCCTTCATCGCCGTGCTCATCAGCCTGCTGCGCATGGACACCACGACCCTGCGTCCGGTACCGGTGCCCGAGTCGACCAAGGGCCGGGCCCGCGAGGGACTGCGCTACGTCCTCGGCGCCCCCGACCTGCGCGCGACGCTCATCCTGATCGGGGTCATCGCACTGTTCGCGCAGAACTTCCGGGTGGTGCTGCCACTGCTGGCCCAGGACACCTTCGCCAGCGGCGCGGAGGGCTACGGCTACCTGATGGCGGCACTGGGCCTCGGGGCCGTCTTCGGCGCCCTGTTCAGCGCCTCCCGCGAGACAGCGACGCCGTGGGGTCTCCTGCTGTCCTGCCTGGCCTTCGGCGCGATCAACCTGGTCGCGGCGGCGGCGCCCACCCTGACCACCGCCTATGTCGCCATGGCGGCGATCGGGTTCGCCAACATCATCGTCAACACCCTCGGGCGCACGGTCCTCCAACTCGGCAGCGACCCGAGCATGCACGGGCGGGTGCTGGCCCTGCACGGCCTGGTCTTCCTGGGCTCCACCCCGCTCGGTGGCCCGCTGCTCGGCTGGATCTGCGAGACCTTCGGAGCCCGCTCGGGCTTCCTGGTGGCCGGGGGCGCCACCCTGCTCGCGGGCCTGGCCCTCATGCCACGGCTGCGCAGGCTCCGGCGGAGGACCGTGACTCCAGGCGGACCGGAGAGCGGCGGTCCCGACGGGCCGGCCCCCGCCGACGACGACGAGACGGGTCCGGCGGCGCCCACCCTGGAGGGGCAGGCGCCGCCGGAGGACGCGCGGAGAACGGGCGGGTAGGACCTATCCCGGGTCCATGACCGCGGGGTTGGCCCAGGGCTCGTCCCGGTCCTCCTCGCCCTCCAGGCCCGGCGGCGGGCCGGGTACGGGCGGCACGCCGGTGGTCGTGTGGGGCTGAGATCCGTCGTCGGTCTCGGGGGGCTCGGACATTCCGGCTCCTTATGACTAATGGTATGACAATTCACCCGCGGGCTGTTACGGTACCGCTGTCCACCCGCCCTGGAAACAGGATGCCTGAGCGAGCGGCCGCTCCTCCCGGACCGGCCCTGCAGTGCGCCGAGGCCCCTGGGCCTCCCGGCGCCCGCACGACCAGCTCGGCAGGCCCTCCCGGCCGGCTCGCCACACGGTTCCACAACGCCTGTATCTGCACCGCATGAATCCACAAAGGCTCGACGCCGCTGGAACTTCCGGGGGCGCACTCATCCGGCCGTCGGAGCCGGGGAACAGGAGTTCGCATTGGCCAAAAAGGGACGCGTCTTCGTCCGTGGACTGACCTCGGAGACCTACGGGCTCGGTCACTTCCGCAAGGCACAGCTCGCCGTGGAGCGGGTGCGCGACGACTCCGTCGTCGTCGACGACGCCAAGGTCGGACACTCCGGCGACTCGGAGATGTCGCGCACCTGGTGGCGGATCGGTCCTGGCGACGAGGACTTCCTCACCCAGACCCTGCAGGTGCACTTCGTCGAGCTGCCCCCGCAGAGCTCCAACCACGGCCACGGGCACCAGAACGAGGCGGCCTTCTACATCCTCGAGGGCGCCGGGTACGAGATCCACGACGACAAGCGCTACGACTGGAAGGCCGGCGATCTGGCCTTCGTGCACACCGACTCGGTGCACCGGCACTTCAACCCCTACGACGAGAAGGCCGTCGCCCTCGTCATCAAGGCGAAGTGCACCTGGATGTTCATGGGTCTCATCCAGCAGGGCCGCAGCGGCCCGATCGAGCGCGAGGACGAGTTCGGTCCCCGCGAGGACTGGTCGGCCATCTGGACCGAGGGCGTGCTCGAGCGCAAGAAGATCGTCACCCCCGAGGACACCACCTGGGAGCTGACGCCGCTGGGCAACGTGCGGCACCTGCTCAACAAGGAGCGCACCGACCTCCGCCAGTTCAGCGTGGACATCTTCGAGCTCGCGATCCCGGCCGGCAGCCGCTCGGGCAAGCACTGGAAGATGGCCGACGAGGTCGACTACGTGCTCGAGGGCGAGGGTTACTCGCTGCACTGGGAGGTGCAGGAGGAGATCGCGGAGAAGTACTACGCCCGCATCGCCAAGGAGCCCACCCGCCACGAGGTCAAGAAGGGCGACACGCTCTACGTCCCGCAGAACACCGTCGTCCAGCACTTCGCGAACGACGGCTCGCCGCTGCGGCTGCTCGCCTCGCAGAACCGCATCTTCAAGTACCTCGGTTACGACAACGTGCACTACTTCGAGGACGCTCCGGAGTACACCTCCGAGCTGAGCGCGGTCGGGGCCCAGGCCTGATCCCCGTGACGACGTCGCGGGAGAAGCGCAGCCGCGTTCCCTCCCGCGACGTCGTCGCCTCCGCCGGCGGAGCCGGCGTGTACTCCCTCGCCCTCGGCGTCGCCAGCGTCGGACTCCCCCTGCTGGCTCTGCGGGCCGGCTACAGCGCCACCGAGATCGGCGCGCTGACCGCTCTCTCCGCGGTCGCCCAGATGGTCACCCGCATGTTCCTCGGCCCGGCGATGCGCCGGTGGCCCGACTGGACCCTCATCGCCGGGGCAGGCCTGCTGCTCGCCGTCAGCAGCGGCACCGTCGCGCT
>JAOPWH010000149.1 GCA_025965795.1 Blastococcus sp. | reverse complement strand
CCTCGGCCAGCTCGACCGCCGCGCGCTCCGCGGGAAGCCGGACGACCGCGGCCTGCGCAGCCGCGACCACCCGCTCCTGCTCGGCGAGCCGCTTCGGCCAGGCCTCCGCCGCACGGGCGGCCCCCTCGCAGTTCCGGCCGAGCGCCTCGATCCGGCGGCCCAGCCGATCGAGGTCCCGGCGCATCTCGGCGGTCCGGTCCAGGTCGGGCAGCAGAGCGCGTGCGGCAGCCGCGTCGTCCCGGAGTTCCCGCGCCAGCGAGGCCGTACCTTCGCGTCCGTCGGACACCACGGCCCAGGCGGCGAGCGCCGCGGTGGAGGCCGCCTCGGCCTGCCCGGCCCTGAGGGCGGCGCGGCCGGCCGACTCGAGGACGTCCCGCAGGGCCTCGGCGCGCCGGCCGGCGTCCCGTTCCGCGCGCACCGGCGTCAGCTCCGCCTCGTGCGCGGTGTGCGCGTCGAGCTCCCGCCCGGCGCGGTCGCGGCGGTCGTGCCGTTCGGCGAGGGTGCGCGCGGCGGCCAGCTCGGCATCGACCGTGCCGACGGTGGCGGCGGTGGCCTCGGCCACCGCCGAGCTTCGGGCGAGCCGTTCGGCCGCGATGGTGCGGATGCGCTCGACCCAGGGCGCGACGTGGTTGCCCGGGCCACCGCCGACCAGCTCGGGCGCGAGCGTCTCGGGCACCTCGGCGTCGGCCACCTGCGCCACCCGCGCCAGGAGGGCGCTCAGCTCCGTGCGGTGCCCGTCCATCCGCCGGTTGGCGGCGGTGCGCTCCTCCGCCAGCCACTCCTCGGCCCGGGCGAAGCGGTCGACGTCGAACAGGGTGCGCAGCAGCTCGGCCCGGTGCTCGGGCTCGGCCCGCAGGAATCGCGCGAAGTCGCCCTGCGGCAGCAGCACGACCTGGCAGAACTGGTGAACGTCGAGGCCGAGCCGGGTGCGCAGGTGCTCGGAGCCCTCGTCGATGCGGGTGCTGACCGGTTCCCAGCCGCCGTCGGTCATCCGCTGCACGGTGAGCTTGGCCTGCTCGGTCGTCCAGCCCTCGCCGCGCTTCTTCGGACGCCGCTGCTCGGGCCGCCGGACGACCAGCAGCCGCTCGGTGCCCACGGTCAGCTCGCAGCGGACCTCGGTGCGGGTGGCGGCGTCGGCGTGGTCGCTGCGCAGCCGCTTCTCCTCGCCACGCGCGCCGGGAACCGTGCCGTAGAGCGCGAAGACGACGGCGTCGAGCAGCGTCGTCTTGCCCGCGCCGGTGGGTCCCCACAGCAGGAAGAGGCCGTCGCGGCCCACCTCGTCGAGGTCGACCTCCTCGGTGCCGGCGAACGGGCCGAACGCGGTCAGGCCGAGCCGGTGCAGCCTCACCCCCGCACCTCCGCCCGGTCGGCGGCCGCGAGCGCCCGGGAGAGCAGTTCCCGCTCGGCGGCGCTGGCCGGAACCCCGCGCACGTGCCGGACGAACTCTCCGGCCACGTCCAGCGCGCTCCGGCCCTTCAGCCGCTCCTGGTAGCTGAGACCGTCGGTGGTGGCGCCCGCGCCCGTCCACTCCAGGTGGACGCAGTGCGGAAAGCGTGCCTGCAGCCGGCGCATCGGGTCCACCGGCCGCGCGGCGTCGGTCAGCCGGGCCGAGACGAAGTGCTCCTCCGCCGCTGCGTGCGCGGGGTCGGACAGCAGGTCGGCGAGCTCGCCGGTCAGGACGGTCAGCCGGCGGGGGGTCGGGAGCGCGACCGGCCGCACCTCGGCGAGGCCGGCGGCGTCGAGGTCGACCAGCCAGACCTGCTTCTGCTGACCGGCCTCGCCGAAGGAGTAGGCCATCGGCGACCCGCTGTAGCGCATGCGGGGAGACAAGGTCTGCGGGCGGTGCAGGTGGCCGAGCGCGACGTAGTCGACGCCGTCGAACACCGGCGCGGGCACGAGGTCGACCCCGCCGACGCAGATGTCCCGCTCGCTCTCGCTGGGCACGCCGCCGCCGACGAAGGCGTGGGCCAGCACGACCGAGCGCGTGTCGGGCCGGAGGAACAGGTCGCTGCGGACGCGGTCCATCGCCTCCCGGAGCACCGCCTCGTGGCTCTTTCCAGCAGCAGGCCCTCCGGTCAGACCCAGCTCGTGCCGGGCCACCTCCGGCTCGAGGAACGGCAGCCCGTAGATCGCGACCTCACCGTGCTCGTCGGCCAGCAGCACCGGTTCATCGAGGTTCCGGGTCTCGGCCCGGACGTGCAGCCCACCGGCGGCCAGCAGCTCGGAGAAGGTGCCGAGGCGGCGGGCGGAATCGTGGTTGCCCGGAGTCAGGACGACCTCGGCACCGGCCCGGCGCAGCCGCGCGACCACCCGGCTCAGCACCGCCGTGGCATCGGCCGACGGCACCGCACGGTCGTAGACGTCACCGGCGACCAGGACGACGTCGACCGATTCGGCCGACACGACCGCGGCCAGCCCGCTGAGCACGGCCTCCTGCTCGGCGAGCAGATCGGTGCCGTGCAGCGACCGGCCGATGTGCCAGTCGGAGGTGTGCAGCAGGCGCATGAGCGGACGGTAGGTCGAGGCACTGACAGAACCGGACCAGGCGCGCCGTGACGGAACGGTCCGGCCGCGCGGCCGGGGTCAGTGGGGCTCGTGGTACCGGATGCCTCGGGGGTCGGTGGGCCATGCACCGGGCGACGGGGATCGGGTGGACCACTCACCGGTGGGCCGGGGTCCGTAGTAGTCGCCGATGTACTCGGCACTCTCCTGCGCCCGGCGGTCGGCGTCCTCCTCGACCATGAAGTTGAGCAGCTGCTGCACGCCGTCGCTGTCCGGGATCTGCTTGAGCACGGTGGCCCCGCTCTCCCCCGCGGACTCGATGGTCAGCGTTCCGGAGTTGATGATCCGCTCCCACAGCGTCTGCGTGTAGGACACGTTCGTGATCCGCGACAACCCGAGGTCACGCCCCCGCCGGGCCAGGACGCCCTCGCGGAACAGCAGCCGGTGCGTGGTGATCACGTAGTGCGTCGTCCGCCAGCGCAGCAGCGGCACCACCACGAAGACCAGCAGCAGGACCACGGCAAGCGCCAGCACCGCCAGCCGCGCGATCCCCTGCTGCCGGCCGGCCGGGATCACGGCCACACCGAACGACGTGAGGCCGACGATCAGCAGGAACCAGACGACCGGCCAGAAGACGGTCAGCCAGTGCGGGTGCAGATGCCGGACGACCTCTTCGTCCTCGGCGAGCAGCTTGTCCGGATAGGCCACCTCCCCAGGATGACGCGCGAGGCGTCGTCCGCCAGGAATCCCGGCGTGCGGAGAGCGGAAATCCTCGCGCCGGGCGTCACATCCGGCGCACGTGCCGCACGTCTCCCGAGGCGAGCTCGACCTGTCCGGCCGACGTCGCGACCACGAGCCGGCCGTCCCAGTCGACGGCTTCGGCGACGCCGTCGAGCGTCGAGCCGTCGGGTAGCGCGACCGACACCGTCGTCCCGACCGTCGAGGACCAGGCCAGGTAGTCGCGGGCCAGACCCGAGACGACGGGGTCGCCCACGGCCTCCGTCCAGCGCAGATACCGTGCCTCGAGCGCCCGGAGGAACGCCAGCAGGACCGGCCCGCGGTCCACGACCGCCCCGGTGATGCCCGAGAGCGAGGCCGCTGTGTCGGGCAGCTCCGCCGCGGTGGTGGAGACGTTGAGCCCCACGCCGACGACCACCGCGGGGCCGCTCGTCTCGGCCAGGATGCCGGCCAGCTTGCGGCCGTCGCCGGCGAGCAGGTCGTTGGGCCATTTCAGTGACACCTGGACGCCGGTCTGCCCGCGCACCGACTCCGCGAGCGCCACCCCGGTGAGCAACGGGAGCCAGCCGCGACGGGCGGCGGGCACGTCGGGCCGCAGCAGGACGGAGACGGTGAGGCCGGCGCGCGGGGGCGACGTCCAGACGCGGTCGAGGCGGCCCCGGCCGCTGACCTGGTGCTCGGCGACCAGGACGCTGCCCTCCGGGGCGTCGCCGGTCGCCGCATCCAGCAGGACGGCGTTCGTCGACCCGACCTCGTCGACCACCTCGAGGGACCGCCAGAGACGGCTGTCGCGGGTGAGCGCCGCGGCGAGGGCGGCACCCTCGAGCCGGGGGCGGTGCAGATCCGACCAGCGGGATGAGGTGTCGTGAGGCACTCCAATACGCTACGGGCCGTGAGCGCCGCCGAGCTGGAGAGCGCCGGGGAGAACGTCCCGGACGACATCGACATCCACACCACCGCGGGCAAGCTGGCCGATTTCGAGCGCCGCGTGCAGGAGGCCACGCACGCGGGCTCCGAACGCGCCGTCGAGAAGCAGCACGCCGCGGGAAAGATGACCGCCCGCGAGCGCATCGACGCCCTGCTCGACCCGGGCTCCTTCACCGAGTTCGACGAGTTCGCCCGTCACCGGTCCGCCAACTTCGGCATGGACGCCAAGCGCCCCTTCGGGGACGGCGTGGTCACCGGCTACGGCACGGTCGACGGCCGGCCGATCGCAGTGTTCTCGCAGGACGTCACCGTGTTCGGCGGCAGCCTCGGTGAGGTCTACGGCGAGAAGATCGTCAAGGTCCTCGACTTCGCCGTGACGAACGGCTGCCCGGTCGTCGGCATCAACGAGGGGGGCGGCGCCCGCATCCAGGAGGGCGTGGTCTCCCTCGGCCTCTACGGCGAGATCTTCAAGCGCAACGTGCACGCCTCAGGTGTCGTCCCGCAGATCTCCCTGGTGATGGGCCCGGCCGCCGGTGGTCACGTCTACTCCCCCGCCCTCACCGACTTCGTCGTGATGGTGGACAAGACCAGTCAGATGTTCATCACCGGCCCCGACGTCGTGAAGACCGTCACCGGCGAGGACGTCACCCTCGAGGAGCTCGGCGGCGCGCGCACCCACAACACCAAGTCCGGCGTCGCGCACTACCTCGCCGAGGACGAGGCCGACGCCTTCGACTACGTGAAGGCGCTGCTGTCCTACCTGCCCAGCAACAACCTCGACCCGCTGCCGGCGATCGAGGTCGCCCCCGTCGACACGCTGCTGCCCGACGCGCTGACCGACTCCGACCTCGAGCTCGACACCTTCATCCCCGACTCGGCGAACACCCCCTACGACATGCACACCGTGGTCGAGCACGTGCTGGACGACGGCGAGTTCCTCGAGGTGCAGCCGCTGTTCGCGCCCAACATCCTGATCGGCTTCGGCCGCATCGAGGGCCGCCCGGTCGGCATCGTGGCCAACCAGCCGACCCAGTTCGCCGGCACGCTCGACATCGACGCGAGCGAGAAGGCGGCACGGTTCGTGCGCACCTGCGACGCCTTCAACATCCCGGTGCTCACCTTCGTCGACGTCCCCGGCTTCCTGCCCGGGACGTCGCAGGAGTGGGAGGGCATCATCCGGCGGGGCGCCAAGCTGATCTACGCCTACGCCGAGGCCACCGTCCCGCTGGTCACCGTGATCACCCGCAAGGCCTACGGCGGCGCCTACGACGTCATGGGGTCCAAGCACCTGGGCGCCGACGTGAACCTGGCCTGGCCCAGCGCGCAGATCGCGGTCGTCGGTGCCCAGGGCGCGGTCGGCATCCTGTACCGCAAGGAACTCGCCCAGGCCGAGGACCCCGATGCCCGCCGGGCCGAGCTGATCGCCGAGTACGAGGACACCCTCGCCAACCCCTACATCGCCGCCGACCGCGGATACGTCGACGCGGTGATCCCGCCGTCGCACACCCGGATCCAGGTGACCAAGGCGCTGCGGGTGCTGGCCAACAAGCGCCAGACCCTGCCGCCCAAGAAGCACGGGAACATCCCGCTATGACGAGGACATCGTCGCCCTCCGGAGGAGAATCCAGTGCTCGCAGCCACAGCGACCAGGCTGCTCCGCTGCTGCGGGTGCTCAGCGGCGAACCCTCGGCCGAGGAGTTGGCGGCCCTGACCGTCGTCGTGGCCGCGCTCTCGCAACGGCGGGCGCGCCCCCGTCGCACGCCGGTCGGCGCCTGGACGTCCTACGCCGACGGTCACCGACGTCCGCTCCTGCCCGGCCACGGCGGCTGGCGCGCGTCCGGGAGGCTCGCGTGACGGGGCGTTCGCAGTCGTGCGACCAGATGACAGAGCCGCGGATGCGGCTGACCAGCGTCGGCAAGGAGGCCGCGTGACCACCGATCGCAGGCTGGTGCTCGCGTCGGCGTCCCCCGCCCGGCTCTCGCTGTTGCAGCAGGCGGGGCTGGCACCCGAGGTGGTGGTCAGCCACGTCGACGAGTCGGCGGTGCACGCCCCGCGGGTCGCCGAGCAGGTCGCGCTGCTCGCCTCGGCCAAGGCCGCCGAGGTCGCCAAGCAGGAGTCCGACGCCCTGGTCATCGGCGCCGACTCGCTGCTCGAGTTCAACGGCAAGCCGCTGGGCAAGCCGGCCGACGCCGCGCAGGCCCGCGAGCGCTGGCAGCGCATGGCCGGGCGTTCGGGCACCCTGCACACCGGCCAGGCGCTGTTCGACGTGCGGGACGGGGCCGTGGTCAGCCGCGACATCGCCGTGTCCTCCACGGTGGTCTACTTCGCGACCCCCACGGCCGCCGAACTGGAGGCCTACCTCGCCACCGGCGAGCCGCTCGCCGTCGCCGGGGCGTTCACCCTGGACGGGCTCGGCGCCCCGTTCGTCCGCCGCGTCGAGGGCGACCCGGCCGCGGTGGTCGGGCTGTCGCTGACCGTGCTGCGCACCCAGTTGAGCAGGCGTGGGCTCGCCATCACCGATCTCTGGCGGCGCTGAGGGGCGACTGCCGGGCGACGCTACTGCCCGGTGGCTACATTTTCACCGGTCTCGACGAGAGGGAGTGCACTGGTGCAGAAGGTCCTGATCGCCAACCGCGGCGAGATCGCGGTGCGTGTGGCACGTGCCTGCAAGGACGAGGGCCTCACCAGTGTGGCCGTGTACGCCGAGCCCGACCGCGACGCCCTGCACGTCCGGACGGCCGACGAGGCCTTCGCCCTCGGCGGCACGACGCCGGGCGACTCCTACCTGGTCATCGACAAGATCATCGACGCCGCGAAGCAGTCCGGCGCGGACGCCGTCCATCCGGGCTACGGCTTCCTGTCCGAGAACTCAGACTTCGCGCAGGCCGTGATCGACGCCGGTCTCACCTGGATCGGCCCCTCGCCCCAGGCGATCATCGATCTCGGCGACAAGGTCGCCGCGCGGCACATCGCGACCAAGGCGGGTGCGCCGCTCGTCCCCGGCACCAAGGACCCGGTCGGCGGCGCCGACGAGGTGGTGGCCTTCGCCGAGGAGCACGGGCTGCCGGTGGCGATCAAGGCAGCCTTCGGCGGCGGAGGGCGCGGGCTGAAGGTCGCCCGCACCATGGAGGAGATCCCGGAGCTGTTCGACTCCGCCGTCCGCGAGGCGGTGTCGGCGTTCGGCCGCGGCGAGTGCTTCGTCGAGCGCTTCCTCGACAAGCCCCGCCACGTCGAGGCCCAGGTGCTCGCCGTCACCCACGGCAACGTGATCGTCGTCGGCACCCGCGACTGCTCGCTGCAGCGCCGCAACCAGAAGCTGGTCGAGGAGGCCCCCGCCCCCTTCCTGACCGACTCCCAGCGCGAGCGCATCCACTCCTCGGCGAAGGCCATCTGCGCCGAGGCCGGCTACGTGGGTGCGGGCACCGTGGAGTACCTGGTCGGCACC
>JAOPWH010000148.1 GCA_025965795.1 Blastococcus sp. | reverse complement strand
CGGCGGCCGGGCCGTGCTCGGCATCGGCGCCGCCTGGTACGAACGGGAGCACCGGGCGCTGGGGGTCGACTATCCCCCACTGGCCGAGCGCTTCGAACGCCTCGAGGAGACGCTGCGGATCGTCCGTCAGATGTGGAGCACGGACGACGGACCGTTCGACGGGCAGCACTACCAGTTGGCCGAGACCATCAACTCCCCTCAGCCGCTGCGGACGCCGCCCATCCTGATCGGCGGCGGCGGCGAGAAGAAGACACTGCGGCTGGTCGCGGCGTACGCCGACCGCTGCAACCTGTTCGCCGGCCCTGACCCCGCCGGCCCCGCGGCGGTCGCCGGCAAGCTCGACGTCCTGCGGGAGCACTGCGAGCGGGAGGGGACCGACTACGACCGGCTCGAGAAGACCGTGCTCTACGCCGCTCCCCTGACCCCGGGCGCCGATGCGGCGGCCCAGTTCGCCGACATCATGGGCGCCTACGCCGCGGTCGGGATCACCGAGGTGCACGTCATGCCGATGGACGACGACCCGGTCGGGTTCGTCCGGAATCTCGGCGAGCACGTCATCCCTCGGGTAACCGACCTCTGAAGCCGTCCCGTCGGGTGTTCCCGGAGCGCGGCCCTACGGCTGCGAGATGCCGTCCCGCCGGCCCTGCTGGATCGCCCACGAGTTGCCATCGGGATCGTCGAAGAAGGCGAACGTGGCGAAATCCTGGTCCTGCGGGTCGTGCCCGGGTTTCATGCGACCGTCCTCGAAGTGCACGGGGCCGGTGAACTCGATCCCGGCGGCCTCCAGGTGAGCTGTCGCCTGCCGGATGTCCGCGACGACGAACTGGTTGCCCTTCACCGACCCCGGCGGCCCCTGCGGAAGTCCCCGCCCGAAGACGATCGAGGTGGCCGAGCCCGGTGGGGTGACCTGCACGACGCGGAAGCCCTCGTTCGGCTGGAAGTCCGTGTCGACAGGGAAACCGAGCTTGCCCCCGTAGAACTCCTTGGCCCGGTCGACGTCGCTCACCGGCACGACGAGCACTTCGAGTTTCCAGTCCACGCGCTCTCCTCTGCAGAAGCTGACGTCGGGCCTCTGGAGTCTGGAGCACCGGGCGAGCGTCAGGTGCCGGTGATGTGCTCCGGACGGATCGGCACCCGACGCAGCGGTTTGCCCACCGCGGCACGCACGGCCGCGGCCACGGCCGGCCCCGACGAGATCGTCGGGGGCTCCCCCACCCCCCGCACGCCGTACGGCGCGTGCGGGTCGGCGTACTCGAGCACCTTCACCTGCATCGGCGGCATGTCGAGGATGGTGGGGATCAGGTAGTCGGTGAACGACGGGTTCCGCACGTGCCCGTCGGTCACGATGATCTCCTCCATCAGCGCCAGGCCCATGCCCTGCGCCGACCCGCCGTGGATCTGGCCGACCACGGCGTCGGGGTTGATCGCCTTGCCGACGTCCTGCGCGGTGTCCAGTGCGATGACCTTCACCAGGCCGAGCTCGACGTCCACGTCGACCACGGCCCGGTGCGCGGAGAAGGCGAACTGCACGTGCGCGTCACCCTGCCCGGTCTCGGGATCGATCGCGTGGGTGGGCCGGTGCCGCCACTCCACGGTCTCCTCGACCGCGTCGTCGCCCAGCACCTCCGCCAGCGTGCCGAGCACCTCGCCGGTCGGGCCGGCGATCTTCTCGCCGTCCAGTCGCAGGCGGCCGACGGGCAGGCGGAGCAGGAGGGCGGCGCGCTCGAGCACCGCGGCGCGCACGGCCTCGCAAGCCGCCTTGACCGCGCCGCCGGTGACGTAGGTCTGCCGGGACGCCGACGTCGACCCGCCGGAGCCGACGGCGGTGTTCTTCGGATGGACGACGACCCGCTCCACGCCGAGCTCGGTGCGGCAGATCTGCTGCTCGACGGTGATCAGGCCCTGCCCGACCTCGGCCGCCGCGGTGTGCACCGTGGCCACCGCCTCGCCGCCGGTCATCTCCAGCCGCACGCGGGCGGTCGAGTAGTCGTCGAAACCCTCGGAGAAGCCGACGTTCTTGTAGGTGACCGCGTACCCGACCCCGCGGACCACGCCCTCGCCGTGGGTCGTGTTGTTGACCGCACCGGGCAGGGACCGCAGATCGGAGTCCTCGCCGCGCTCGGGGGGCAAGGGCAGGTCGGAGACGATCTGCACGAGCTCCGCGACGGGGGCGGCGGAGTCGATGACCTGCCCGGTGATGTTGAGGTCGCCCTCGCGCATCCCGTTCAGCTGACGGATGGCCACCCGGTCCACCCCGACGGCGTCGGCGAGCTCGTCCATCAGCGCCTCGTGCGCGAACGCGGCCTGCACGCAGCCGAAGCCGCGCATGGCGCCGCACGGCGGGTTGTTGGTGAAGACGCCGTAGGCATCCACGGCCACCGACGGGAACCGGTACGGGCCGAGCCCCAGCGTGCCGGCGTTGCCCACCACCGCGGCGGTCGAGGAGGCATACGCGCCGCCGTCGAGCAGGATGTGCGCCTTGGCGTAGACCAGGGTGCCGTCGCGCTCGGCGCCGAACTCGAAGGTCATCGTCGCCGGGTGCCGGTGCACGTGCCCGAAGAACGACTCCTCCCGGCTGTAGCTCATCTTGACCGGCTTTCCGGTGCGCAGCGCCAGCAGGCAGGCGTGCACGTGCACCGAGAGGTCCTCGCGCCCGCCGAACGCACCGCCGACGCCGGACAGGGTCAGCCGCACCAACTCCTTCGGCAAGCCGAGCGCGAGGCAGACCTGCCCCTGGTCGACGTGCAGCCACTGGGTCGCCACGTAGAGGTCGACGCCGCCGTCCTCTGCCGGGACGGCGAGCCCGGACTCCGGGCCGAGGAAGGCCTGGTCCTGCATGCCGACCTCGAAGTCGAGCGAGACGACCACCGGCGCCGTGGGAGCCTCCTCGCCGCGAC
>JAOPWH010000139.1 GCA_025965795.1 Blastococcus sp. | reverse complement strand
GAGGCGGTGCCGCCCGAGGACAGCAGCTCCTTGGAGGAGCGGATGCGGGAGAGGTTCAGGCCGGCACCGGAGCCGCCCTTGAAGATCAGGCCCTCCTCGCGGTACCAGTTGAGGATCGAGTCCATCTGGTCGTCGACGGCCAGGATGAAGCAGGCGCTGACCTGCTGCGGGGCGCTCGTTCCGACGTTGAACCACACCGGGGAGTTGAAGCTGAACACCTGGTGCAGCAGCATCCAGGTGAGCTCGTGCTCGAAGATCTCGGCGTCACCCTCGGTGGCGAAGTAGCCGTGCTCGCGACCGGCGGCACCGTAGGTGAGCACGACCCGGTCGATCAGCTGACGCAGGCTGCTCTCCCGCTGGGACGTGCCTACCGCGCCGCGGAAGTACTTCGTGGTGACGATGTTGGTGGCGTTGATGCTCCACTCGGCGGGGAACTCCACGCCGCGCTGCTCGAAGTTGATCGAGCCGTCCCGCCAGTTGGTCATGACGACGTCGCGGCGCTCCCACGCCACCTCGTCGTACGGGTGCACGCCGGCGGCGGTGAAGACGCGCTTGATCTTCAGGCCCTTGCCGCGGCTGGGTGCCTTGGCGCTGCGGCGGGTGCGGGGGCCGGCCAAGCGGTCGTCGGTCTCGGTCATGGTGTGGAGCTCTCCCTGGTCGTCATTCACGTGGTCGTCTCGCGGCAGGTGGATCGGCCGGCGGCTGGGGAAGAGCCGCGATCTGGACGTCGGTCTGTGGAGCGTCTGACTGGATGTGTAGCGGTCGGTGGTGACAGTTCTCAGGTGCCGGCGACGGTGCCGGCCGGAACGGGTTCGGACGCTGGGGTGGTGGACTGCCGGGCCTTCAGTTCGGCGATCTCCCGCTCGAAGTCGGCGACGGAGGTGAAGGAGCGGTAGACGCTGGCGAAGCGCAGGTAAGCGACCTCGTCCAGCTCCCGCAGGGGCTTGAGGATGGCCAGCCCCACCTCGTGGGCGGGGACCTCCGCGGCACCGGTGGCGCGGATGGTGTCCTCGACCTGCTGGGCGAGCAGCTGCAGCTGGTCCTCGGCGACCGGGCGGCCCTGACAGGCCCTCCGGACACCGGCGACCACCTTTGCGCGGTTGAACGGCTCGCTCACCCCGCTGCGCTTGACGACGGCGAGGACCGCCTCCTCGACGGTGGTGAACCGACGCCCACACTTCGGGCACGAGCGACGACGACGCGTGGTCGCCCCCTCGTCGGCCTCCCGCGAGTCGATGACCCGACTGTCGGCGTTGTGGCAGAACGGGCAGCGCATCTGGTTCACCTCCTCCTCCGACGTCGGCCTCGGAACGGTCCCGGCAACGGCGCTCCGGTCTGTCCTCGGCCGGTCCGCAGAGCCGGCCTGTGGACCCTCCTGGGGACATCCGGTGGATGTCCGGGGGAGAAGTTGGGGACCAGCCTGTGGACGGGCTTACAACTCTGTAACTACTAGATGTAGGGGAACCCTAGGCCGGTGCACACAAGATGTGCAAGCGATCCGGGAACCGGCGTGTTCCGCTCCGACACCGTGTTCATCAGGGAAAACAGACCGCCCCACGAGTCACACGACACGCCGCAGGGACGCGCCGGACCCGGCTCCGGACCGCCCGACGACCGGCGGACGACCGGCCGACGACCGGCCTGGCGACGGGGCAGGGACGACCGAGCGACGGTGGCGACGGTCGGGGGGCACACGGAACGCCGACGGTCGCGGGAACTGGCCCCGCCGGAAACAGTGGACAGCAGGATGTGGCGACAGAGGAGGCCACCACCCGACGATCAGACGCTGGCGAGAAACCCGTCGAGGCGAGGGCGCCGGCTCTGCGACCCGAGGTCGCTCAGGCGCATCGGCCGGGTGAGCAGCTCCGGCTCCGGGTCGAGTGCCGACCAGCTGTCCCGAGGCACCGCAGTGAGCGACTCGGCGGTCCGCGGCTCGGCGGGACGGGCAGGGCGCGCAGAACGAATCGAGCGCCCCTCCGCAGTAACCGCAGGGCGCTGGGCGGTCGCCAGCTCGTCGGTCACCGCCGGGAGCAGGCCGGTGTCAGCCGCGCGGTGACGCCCCGGGTCCCCGGGGGCCCGGTGCCGGCCCCGGACGGAGCCGTCGACAGCCGGCGGAGCCGTGGAGGCGGCACCCTCGGGCGCGCGCCGTCGTCCCCCGGACGACCGGACACCAGCCGGCGACTGGTGGCTCGCGGACTGGACGCCCACGGACGACGGGATACCGACGGATCGGCGCGTGGCGGCCACGGACCGGTCACGGATCAGGGGAAGACTGGCGGTCTCGGACGGGTCGAAGCTGCCGAGCGGTGCCGGGCCGGACCGGCTCGAGCTCTTCCGCGCGGACGGTGCGCCAGCGAGGGAGTGCTCCAGCCCGCCGGCCTCCTGAGTCTCCGGGAGGCGCAGTGCCGTCAGGTCCATCCAGGCCGACTCCTCTGCGCCGCCGAGAGCGACGCGCACCCAGACCTGGCAGGAGCCGGAGATGTCGTGCCGCCAGCCCAAGAGGTCGCCGGGCCACCAGGCGCCGCTCTGGTAGACCTCGACGGCCTGCGGGTTGCTGGTGAACACGGCTGCACGGTTTTCCATGGCGCTCGACACCCGGCGACCGTATGCGCCGAGACGAGTACGGACGGTGAACGCGCCCGCACTGAGGGTTGACGAAGTCGACCGTCGAGGTTGTGGAGCTATTGCCCTGGCGCGCCTCCCGCCGACAGGTGGCCCCGGCGGTTCCGTTAACGCCGTCACGGGAGCAGCAGGACCTGGCCGGGCATCAGCTCGCTGCTGACCAGCCCGTTGACCGCCCGGATCTCGTCCACGACCGCTCGCACGTCCTGATCCGTGCCGGCGAGAGAGCCCGCGATCGACCACAGCGTGTCGCCGGACTCCACCACCAGGCTCCCCTGGCCCGCCGTCCGCAGGCCCGGATCCCCGTTCCCGAACGCCGGCCCCACGAGTGCGCAGAGCGCAAGGCCGCTGCCGAGCGCGAGGACGGCGAGGACGTGCCGACCACGATCGGTCAACCGCACCCTGCTCCCGGCCGGCTGCGATGCACACGCGGCGGCACGCGGAACCGGGCGGAGACCCGGCGGCACCGTGCGGGCCCCACGGTAGAGCCGCGGCACGTCATGTCCGACCGGACCCCGCGCCGGACGGACCGACCGGGCGGTGCGCCCCGACCTGCCGGGGCCGCCGGCCCTCCGCCCCGGGGCTGTTCGGATGGGCGCCGAGCGCCGGGTTCCCCCCGGAACCACGGTGAGCGAGACCGGCGCGCGAGGCGTCGCCCTCGGCACCTCCCCGGTGTCCGCCGGCCCCGGCTCGAGCACCTTCCGTGCCGCGGCATTGCTCTGCATCGCCACCCTGCCTCCTCCACCGCTCCGACGGCGTCCAACCGAACACGTGTTCGATCTGACCGCCTGAGGGATGTCTACCGCACGCCTCCGACAGAATCGACACGACACAGCAGATTCTTCGAACACGTGTTTGAAACCGGCATCGAAGCGCGCTAGCGTCCAGGAGGACGCGAGTACCAGCACGCACAGACGAACGCGCTGCGTCGGCAGCCGGCAAGGAGGACACGTGGCGGGCACGAGCGGAACACGCGGTGGACGGAAGGCCTCGGCCGGGAGCGAGGCGGACGGGGAGTCCGCCGCGATCCGCACCTTCCCCGACCGGGGCACCGACGGCGACGGTCTGACCCAGCGCCAGCGACGCGTCCTGGAGGTCATCCACGACTCGATCGAACGGCGCGGCTACCCGCCGTCGGTCCGGGAGATCGGCGAGGCGGTCGGCCTCTCCTCCGCCTCCTCGGTGGCCCACCAGCTGTCCGTGCTGCAGAAGAAGGGCTGGCTGCGCCGCGACCCCAACCGTCCGCGCGCGCTCGACGTCCGCCTGCCCGGCGACTCGACCCGCTCGGTGCCGGCGCTGCCCGAGATCGATCCGGGAACGGGCGAAGCGGTTCCCGCCCCCACCTACGTGCCGCTGGTCGGCCGGATCGCCGCCGGTGGGCCGGTCCTCGCCGAGCAGGCCGTGGAGGACGTCTTCCCGCTCCCGCGCGAACTCGTCGGCGACGGCACGCTCTTCATGCTGAAGGTGGCCGGTGACTCGATGGTGGAGGCGGCGATCTGTGACGGCGACTGGGTCGTCGTCCGCCAGCAGCCCACGGCCGAGAACGGCGAGATCGTGGCGGCGATGATCGACGGCGAGGCGACGGTGAAGACCTACAAGCGCCGCGACGGCCACGTCTGGCTGATGCCCCACAACCCGGCGTACGAGCCGATCCCGGGGGACGACGCGAGCATCCTCGGACGAGTGGTCAGCGTCCTGCGCCGCCTCTGACGGCCGGCCACCGGCTGCCCACCTACGCGGACGGCCGGTGGTCGAGCGGCTCTCGACTCAGGGCTTGCGGCGGAGCTTTCCCCCGAGCCACACGACGATCGTGGCCACGGCCGCTGCGATGAACCCTGTCGTGATCGGGGACAGCCCGGAGCTGGTGAAGTCCGTGAGGCTCGGCACCGGTCCGGCCTGGGCCGGAGCGGCTGCCGCCGCGGCAACGGCCGGGATGGGGATGAGCGTCAGGTCGGTCGGTGATCCCTCGCTCGCCACCTCCAGCTGCTTGTTGTCGGCGGTGAAGCTGATCGCCTCCCCCTGTGGCGACGGAGGCAACGGGATACGCGTCGCCCGGGACGCCAGCGCTGACGGGACGTCGGAACCGGCGAGCGGCCAGACGTAGGCGTCGGTGTAGGTACGGAGTGCGAGGTGCCGGCCGTCGCGGGCAACCGCTCCACCGGTGACCATCAGCTGGCCGGCGCGGCCGACGGGGCCGCCCGCGGTTCCGGTGAGCGCGAAGTTGACCGCCGCCACCTTGGCGAGGGCGATCGTTCCGCCGTCGACGAGACCGCTCGACGGCCGGTAGACGCCACTGGCGCCCAGCACCTCTTTGGTCACGAGGTAGGGAGTGCCGTCCGGGGCGAGCAGCATGGCCTCGGTGTCGTGCGGACCGTCGGGGTAGGTGAGCCGGAACAGGCCGGTCGAGCCGTCTGGCCGCAACGCGTGAAGGGCCACCGTCGGACGGCTGCCGGTGTTGTCGCCCGTGTCGGCGAGCCACACGGTGCCGTCGGCACCGACCGCCATGTCCTCGGGGTCGTAGGGGTCGACCGGCACCGTGTGGACGTCGACCACCTGACACGTGCCGTCGAGGGCGTACACGGCGACGGTGTCGCCGCCGTCGTTGATGGCGAGGACGCGGTCCCCGACGTCGACCAACCCGGAGAGCTCGGTCAGGCGCGGATCGGTGATCTGACACCGGGGGACGACCGACGGCCGCGTCGCCGGGGCAGCGGCGGCACCGGCTTCCTCGGCCGCAGCGGGCAGGGCAGAACCGAGGACCAGTGCTGCGCCGAGAACTCCCCCGGCGGCCAGCAACCGTCCCCGCACACCGCTACGCGGACTGCCGGCCTGCATGGGCACGTACCCAGCGTGACAGAACCACTGCATCTAGTGCGTGAACCACGCCCAACAGGAGGAGGCCCACCGCGGCGCCCACCACCGCATCGGTGACCCAGTGGAAGTTCAGCGAGACCATGGCAATGCCGGTGACGACCGGTCCCGCGACGCTCAGCCACCAGAACGCCCGCTGGACCCGGAGCGGCAGCAGGTACTCGACCGACTGCCAGCGGGCGATCCCCCACATCAGCACGGCGTTGGCGACATGACCCGAAGGGAAGGACGCGCCGTCGGCGTGGAAGAAGAACGAGCCGGGGAACTCCGGCGCGGTCCTGCCGGTGGCGTCCTTGATGGCGTAGACCGCCAGGGTCAGGAGTGCGAGTGCGAGCAGGACTCGAACCAGTGGAAGCCAGGTGCGCCGCCGCCAGCCCACGAACCCCACGAGAGCGGCGAGGACGACGAGGATCGCCACCCGACCGCCGATCTGGGTGAGGACCCAGACGACCGGATAGGCCGGCGAGTCCGCGAGGTCCCAGCCCCCCACGATCCCCGACACCCGCCGGTCGAACGGCTCGAGCAGGTCACCGCCGAGCAGGTCGGCGGTGACCAGGGAGCCGACGACGAGGGCCAGGACGAGCAGCCACCAGGGTGGGCGGCCCGGCGTGAGCGGGCGCGACTTCTCGGCGACGCCGGCGTCCCGAATCGCGCCCCTGGTCATCGGATCACCGTACCGGGGCAGAACCGGCCCACCGCCCGAGCAGGTAGCGCACCGGACTCAGCCGACGGGAACGGCGAACTCCTCGAGCGCGGCGGCCAGGGCGCCGTCCACGCGTGCGGTCAGCCGGGTGCCCGAGGCCTCGTGCAGCTCCGCGAGGACCTCCCCGTCGCGGTGCACCCGGGCCACCAGGTCCCCGCGCCCGTAGGGCAGCAGGACCTCGACGTCGACGTCCGGGTGCGGCAGCCGTGCCGCGATGAGCTCCCGGAGTCCGTCGATCCCCGCGCCGGTGCGGGCCGACACCCACTGCGCGCCGGGAAGGGCGCGGCGGAGGGTCAGCACGTCCTCCTCGGACATGGCGTCGACCTTGTTCACCACGATGACCTCGGGGACGGCGGCGGCGTCGATCTCGCCCAGCACCACCCGAACGGCGTCGATCTGCCCCAGCGGGTCGGGGTCGGAGCCGTCGACGACGTGCAGGAGCAGGTCCGCCGCGGCGACCTCCTCCAGCGTGGAGCGGAAGGCGTCGACGAGCTGGTGCGGCAGGTGGCGCACGAAGCCGACCGTGTCCGTGAGCGTGAACTCGCGGCCGTCGGGAGACTCCGCCCGGCGGACGGTCGGGTCGAGGGTGGCGAACAGGGCGTTCTCCACCAGGACGCCCGCGCCCGTCAGCGCATTGAGCAGGCTGGACTTCCCGGCGTTGGTGTAGCCGGCGATCGCCACGCTGGGCACCGCGTTGCGGTCTCGGCTCGACCGCTGCGTCGCCCGCGCCGTCGCCATGCCGGCGATCTCCTTGCGCAGCTTGCTGACCCGCGCGCGGATGCGCCGGCGGTCCGTCTCGATCTTGGTCTCACCCGGGCCACGGGTACCGATGCCACCACCACCGGCGACGCGGCCACCTGCCTGCCGGGACAGCGACTCACCCCAGCCGCGCAGCCGCGGCAGCATGTACTGCATCTGGGCGAGCTCGACCTGCGCCTTGCCCTCCCGGCTGCTCGCGTGCTGGGCGAAGATGTCGAGGATCAGCGCCGTGCGGTCGACGACCTTGACCTTGAGGATCTTCTCCAGCTGGTTGAGCTGGCCGGGGCTCAGCTCACCGTCGCAGACGACGGTGTCGGCGCCGGTCGACGCGACGATGTCGCGGATCTCGTTCGCCTTGCCGGAACCCACGTAGGTGGCGGGATCGGGCTTGTCGCGTCGCTGACTGACCGCCTCGAGCACCTCCGAGCCGGCGGTCTCCGCCAACGCGGCCAGTTCGACCAGCGAACGGTCGGCGTCGACCTGCGTTCCCTCGGTCCACACACCGACCAGCACCACGCGCTCGAGGCGCAGCTGGCGGTACTCGACCTCGGTGACGTCGGCGAGTTCGGTGGAGAGTCCGGCGATGCGGCGCAGTGCGCCGCGCTCCTCGAGGACGTAGGACCCCGTGCTGTCGTCGGGCGCGTCGACCAGCGCGCTCTCGTCCGGCGACGGACGTTCGGAGAAGGGGTGCTCGGGAAAGGCGGGATCGCTCGCGGTTGTCATCGTCTCCAGCGTGGCACGCCCCTGCGGAAGCGGCATCTGAGTTGTCATCGCCCGGTACAACACCTCCCCCGTCCGGGTGCATCCCGATCCGGCGGTCGACTTCGCCGCCGTAGGCGTGGCCCGGGACGGTCCGGGTAGGGCGGGGTCCAATCCCGACGTTCCGGAGGACCTGATGAGCGACACCGGTTCCAGCAGCCTCGGCTCGGACAGCGAGATCGACGACCCCGGCCGCGACCCCAAGGGCCTCAACCCCCCGCGCAATCCGCTCGGCGGCGGCCCCGACCAGGACAGCGGCCGCGGCGATCCCGAGGGCAGCCCGTCGACGGAGGGCCAGTCGATGATGCCCGAGTCACCGACCGAGAACGACGACCGCGCCTGAGGGTCCGTCCGTCGATCAGCCGGCGAGCCACTCCCGGCAGAGCACGCCGGCCGAGACGAGGACCGCCGGGCCGGTGAGCACCGTCGTCCCGGCGGACACCTCCACCGAGAGACGGCCGCCGGGGACGTCGACCACCACGGTGCCCTCCGCCCGGTCCTCGGCGGCGAGCGCGGCGTAGGCGGCGGCGCATGCGCCGGTGCCGCACGAGCGGGTCTCCCCCACGCCCCGCTCGAACACCCGCAGCCGCACGTGCGTGCCTGGTTCGACCACGTTGACGATCTCCACGTTGACGCCCTCGGGGAAGAGCTCCGCGTCGAAGCCCGGCGCGCGGGTCAGGTCGAGGGTGTCGATGTCGACGTCGGTGAGCGCGGCGAGGTGCGGATTGCCCATCGACACCGCCCGGCCGGGGAAGACCCGCCCGTCCAGCCGGGCCTCTCCACTGCCGAACTCCTCGGCCGGGCCCATGTCCACCCAGTAGTCGCCGTCCGGGGCGGCACCGACCCGGCGGGGACCGCCGCGGGTGCCGACCAGCACACCGGCCTCGCACGTGCCGCGGTCCAGCAGTCCTTCGCTGACCAGCACGTGCAGGAACAGCCGGATGCCGTTTCCGCACATCTCGGCGTGGGATCCGTCGGCGTTGCGGTGGTCCATGAACCACTCGCACCGTCCGAGGTCCGCCCCGAGCACGGCGGGGGCATCGGGGACCTCGGCGCTGCGCACCACCCGGAGCACTCCGTCGCCGCCGAGCCCCGAGCGACGATCGCAGAGCCGCCGGACCATCGCCTCGTCCAGGCGGTCGCCGGCCCAGACCGTGCCGTCGGGGTCGGGCAGCACCACGAAGTCGTTCTCGGTGCCGTGCCCGATGAGCACCCGGGGAGCCGTCCTCACGTGACCTCCTCGCCGGCGCTCGTCGAGCACGTGCCGATGCATGCTCTGCTCATGCGTGAGCTCGCAAGCTCGCTCACGTCCCGATCGTACGGGCGTCGATCATGCTGCTGACGGCGTCGAGCAGGTCGGGTCGGGCGGCGTCGAACCAGGAGGTGGACGGGTCCCGGCGGAACCAGGAGCGCTGACGCCGGACGAACCGGCGCGTGGTGCTCACCGTGCGCTCGCGCGCCTCGTCCGCGGAGAGGGCGCCGTCGAGTTGGGCGAGCACCTGCGCGTATCCCAGCGCACGGGACGCCGTCGGCCCCTCGCGCAGCCCGGCGGCCGCGAGGTGCTCCACCTCGGCGACGAGACCTGCCGCCCACATCCGGTCGACCCGCAGCGCGATCCGCTCGTCCAGCTCGGCCGGCTCCCGGTCCAGCCCGAGGACGACGGCCGGGTAGTGCGGTCGCGGCTCGGGCAGGGCCGCGACGAAGGGGCCGCGGGTCAGCTCGATCACCTCCAGGGCGCGGACGATCCGACGTCCGTTGCCGGGCAGGACCGCCTCGGCCGCCGCCGGGTCGAGCCGGGCGAGCCGGCCGTGCAGCTCGGCCGGACCGACCACGGCGAGCTCCCCCTCCAGCCGGGCCCGCACGGCGGGGTCGGTGCCCGGGAAGTCGAGCTCGTCGAGCACGGCGCGCACGTACAGGCCGGAGCCGCCGACGAGGATGGGTACGGTGCCGGCCGCCCGGAGCCGGTCGATCTCGGCGCGGGCGCGCTGCCGGTACTCCACCACGGATGCCGGCTCGCGGACCTCCCAGAGGTCGAGGACGTGGTGCGGCACACCGTCGCGCTCGGTGAGATCGGGCTTGGCCGTGCCGATGTCCATGCCGCGGTAGAGCTGCATGGAGTCGGCGTTGACCACCTCACCGCCGAGACGGTGGGCGAGCGCGACGGCCAGGGCGGTCTTACCAGTGGCCGTCGGGCCGACCACGGCCAGGACCGGAGGCAGACCGGTCATGCCACGGCCCAGTCGGCGACGAGGTAGCCGACGCCGAACGGGGCGGCGGCGTAGTGCAGCCGGGCGGTGACGTCCCGACCGACCACTGCGGCGCCGACCGCCCGCCAGGTGGGGACACCAGCCGCGAGCAGCCGCTCCCCCTCGAGGGGATCGAGGCCGGCCAGCGCGGCCGCGTCGCCGGATCCGAGCGCCGCCGCGACGGCGGCGTCGAAGGGTTCCGCCGCCTCGTCGAGGTAGCCCGGCGCCTTCACGTTGCGCCGGGCGGAGCCGTCGCCCATGGCGAGCACCCCGACGGGGCCGGGCAGGACGCGGAGCAGGCCGCCGAGCTCGGCAGAGGCCAGCCCGACCCGGGTGCCGGCGTATCCGGCCTGGTCCAGCAGCCAGGCGCCCAGGGTGTGTGCCAGCGGCGTCCGGCGTCCGCCCGGCCGGACGCGGCCCCCGAACGGGATCTCGAGGGGGACGCCGAAGGCGGTCAGGGTCCCGGTGTCGCCGGCCCCGAATCGGATCCCGTCGACCGCCCCGGCGCCGACCACGATGACCACCTCGGGCCGCACGGCGAGCATCCCGCCGACCGCATCGGCGCAGGCCCCGCGCAGCAGCGATGTCGGGCCGTCCGGCCGCCCCTCCACCGCCGGCAGCAGCAACGGCGGCGACGGGCAGAAGGCGACGGACAGGGCCGATCGCTCGGTCGGGACCGGCGACCCCCCGGGGAGGGCACTCACGGGGTCAGTGTCCCGGATGCGACGTGGGACACTGCCGAGCGTGTCGAGCACGGACAACCCCGGCAACGGGGCGCAGCAGGCCACTCCACCGATTGTGGAGATCCCCGAGACGATCGCTCCCGAGGCGGTGAACCCACAGGAGACCGCGCCGGAGGCGACGGAGCCGGGGCCGGCCGCGCCGGAAGATGCGAGTTCCGCCGAGGTCCCCGGCGAGCTCTCCGCCGCGCCGGAGGACCCCAGCCCGGAGCCCGACGTGCCGGAGGAGGCCACGCCCGCACCCGCACCCGACATGCCGGCGGAGGCCACGCCCGCCCCGCACGTCGCCGAGGAGGCGGATTCCGATGGTGCGGACGATGCGACTTCCGCTGCGGATGTGCCGGATGCGGTGACGCCCGAGGCGGGTACCCCCGCCGCACCGTCGCCGGCGGACGCAGCCGTGGCGGACCCGACGGGACCCGCCGAGCCCGCCGAAGAGCAGGCCGACACCGCACCCGAGGCGGTGCCAGGTCCGGCCGCCGTCCACCCGATACCGCACCCTCCGACACCGCACCCTCCGACACCGCACCCCCCGACACCGCACCCCCCGACAGCGCACGCGCCGGCGCCCCACGCGGCGGCACCGGCCGCCCCCGAGCCCGTCGCTGCTCCGGTCAGCAACCCTGCCGACTGGGGGCGCGTCGACGAGGACGGCACCGTGTACGTCCGCACGGCCGAGGGTGAGCGGGCGGTCGGCTCCTGGCAGGCGGGTGAGCCGGCGGCCGGGCTCGCGCACTACGGACGCCGCTTCGACGACCTCGCCACCGAGGTGTCACTGCTGGAGGCCCGTCTCAAGGCCCACACGGGCAACCCGGCCGAGCTGAAGAGCAAGGCCCAGGGCCTCGCCGACTCCATCCCGACAGCATCAGCGGTCGGCGACCTCGACGGCCTGGCCGCGCGGGCCCGGGCGATCGTCGGCACCGCCGACTCCGCCGCCGCCGAGTCGCGGGCGGAGAAGGCCGCCGCCCGCGCCGCGCAGGTGGCCCGCAAGGAGGCGCTGGCCGCGGAGGCGGAGCAGATCGCCGCCGAGTCGACCGCATGGAAGGCGGCGGGTGACCGCTTGAAGGCGATCGTCGAGGAGTGGAAGTCCATCCGCGGCATCGATCGCAAGACCGACGAGGCGCTGTGGACCCGGTTCGCCGCGGCTCGGGACGCCTTCGGCCGGCGTCGGGGTACGCACTTCGCCTCGCTGGACGCCCAGCGCACCGAGGCCCGGGCGGCCAAGCAGGAGCTCATCGACGAGGCCCGGAAGCTGTCGACGTCGACCGAGTGGGGTCCGACCAGCGCGGCCATGCGGACGCTGATGGACCGCTGGAAGGCCGTCCCCCGCGTCGGCCGGGACGGCGACGACGACCTGTGGAAGGAGTTCCGGGCGGCTCAGGACGTCTTCTTCACCGCCCGCACGGAGTCGGACAAGGCACGGACGGGCGAGGAGCAGGCGAACCAGCAGAAGAAGGAGGAGCTGCTCGCCGAGGCGGAGAAGCTCGACCCGACCTCCGACCTGCGCGGTGCGCAGAACGCGCTGCGGAAGATCCAGGAGCGCTACGACGCCGTCGGCCACGTGCCGCGTGGCGCCATGCGCTCGCTGGAGGACCGCATGCAGGCCGTCGAGCAGAAGATCCGGGGGGCGGCGGACTCCACGCGCGCCCGCACCGCCCCGGAGAACCCGATGGTGACCTCGATGCGCGCCGCGGTCACGAAGGCCGAGGAGCAGCTCGCCAAGGCCGAGGCGGCCGGCGACAAGCGGCGGATCGCCGAGGCCACGGCCAATCTGGCGACCCGCCGGGACTGGCTGGCCGAGGCCGAGAAGTCCGCCGCCCGCCGCTGAACTAGCAGCCGCCGGTCAGGACCGCCGACTCCATCGGTGCGCCGAGCCCGGGCATCCCCAGCAGGATGCCCGGGGTCGTCGGCCGGGTGCCGGCTTCCGTCGCGTCTCCCGCGCGGGTGCGGCGGTGCGAGAGCAGCGCGCCGTCGGCCACGAGGAAGTGCGGCTTGGCCTCGGTGACGACGGTCTCGACGACGTCCCCGGGCCGGACGCCGTCCGCAGCCGTGAAGTGCACGAGGCGGCCGTCGCGGGCGCGGCCGCTGAGCCGGCCGGTGGCGGCGTCCTTGCTGCCCTCGCCCGCAGCGACCAGCAGCTCGACCTGCCGGCCGATCAGTGCGCGGTTCTCGGCCCAGCTGATCTCGTCCTGCAGCGCGGTCAGGCGCAGGTATCGCTCCTGGACGACGTCCTTGGGCACCTGGCCGTCCATCTCGGCCGCGGGCGTTCCCGGCCGCTTGGAGTACTGGAAGGTGAAGGCACTGGCGAAACGTGCCTGCCGGACGACCTCGAGGGTCTGCTCGAAGTCGGCCTCGGTCTCGCCCGGGAAACCCACGATGATGTCGGTGGTGATCGCCGCATCGGGCATCGCGGCCCGGACGCGGTCGATGATCCCGAGGTAACGCTCCTGCCGGTAGCCGCGGCGCATACGGCGCAGGACGTCGTCGGACCCCGACTGCAGCGGCATGTGCAGCTGGTGGCAGACGGCCGGCGTCTCGGCCATCGCGGCGATGACGTCGTCGGTGAACTCCCGGGGGTGCGGGCTGGTGAACCGGACCCGCTCGAGGCCCTCGATCCGCCCGGCCGCCCGCAGCAGGTCGGCGAAGGCGCCACGGTCGCGGAACTCGACGCCGTAGGCGTTCACGTTCTGCCCGAGCAGGGTCACCTCGAGGACCCCCTGGTCCACCAGGGCCTGCACCTCGGCCAGGATCTCGCCGGGACGGCGGTCCTTCTCCGAGCCCCGCAGCGCCGGGACGATGCAGAACGTGCAGGTGTTGTTGCACCCGACGCTGATGGAGACCCAGCCGGAGTAGGCGGAGTCCCGCTTGGCCGGCAGGGTCGAGGGGAAGACCTCCAGCGACTCGACGATCTCCACCTGGGCCTCGGCGTTGTGCCGGGCGCGGTCGAGCAGGGCCGGCAGCGACCCGACGTTGTGCGTGCCGAAGACGACGTCCACCCACGGTGCGCGGCGGACGATCTCACCGCGGTCCTTCTGGGCCAGGCAGCCCCCGACCGCGATCTGCATGCCGGGGTGGGCGTCCTTCACCGGACGCAGGTGGCCGAGGTTGCCGTAGAGCCGGTTGTCCGCGTTCTCGCGCACCGCGCAGGTGTTGAGGACGACGACGTCGGCGTCACTGCCCTCGGGGGCGGCCAGGTAGCCGGCCTCCTCGAGCAGGCCCGACAGGCGCTCGGAGTCGTGCACGTTCATCTGGCACCCGTAGGTGCGCACCCGATAGGTGCGCGCGGGGTCCTGCAACTGGGTTCCCATGACGACTGCGAGGGTACGGCGCCCGCTGGCCGCACCCTCGCCGTCCCGGGTGGTCAGTCCTCGCCCCACTCGTCCAGCGGCTGGTTGCTCTCGACGACCTCCACGGTGTCGACCGGCGGCGGCCCCCCCGCGTCGGGGAACGCGACCTGCTCGTTCTGGCTCCTGGACGTGACGGTGGCCGCGACCCCCGCCGCGACCCCGACGGCCGCGGCCGCAACCCCCGCCGCGACGGCGGTCCCGGAGATCCCGGCCTTGCCGCTGTCCCCCTCCGAGGATGCAGCGTGCTGCACACCTGGCGTGCCGACGCCGGCGCCCTCGTTGATCGCGCCACGCCACGCCCCGGTGGCGTAGCCCTGGCTCTCCACGAGCGCCTTGAACCGCTCCAGGTCGGAGGTCACCTGCCGTTCGACGATGCCGAGCCTGTCGCCCATCTGCTCCACGACGCCCTCGGGCTCGTACTCCAGCGACAGGTACACCGTCGTCGAGCCGGGGCCTGCCGGGGCAAAACGGACGGCGCCGGCATTCGTCGCCCCCGCCGTGGCGGCCCACGCCACCTTCTGGTCGGGGACCTGCTCGAGGACGGAGGCCTCCCACTCACGCCGGACACCGGCGATCTCGGCGACCCAGCGCAGCCGCCGGTCGTCGAGCTGCTCGACCTGCTTCACCCCGCCCATGAACGCGGGAAAGTCCTCGAACTGGGTCCACTGGTTGTAGGCCGTGGTCACCGGGACGTCGACCCGGATCGACTTCTCGACCATCGTGGTCATCAGGGTTCCTCCGTCGTTGCAGGTACGCGGCTTGCCGGACCAACTCGCCCTACCCCCGCACCCCGCCGTCGATGCCGTCGGAGTGCCTCGCGCACCGGCCCGGAGAAGAGCCGCGCCTAGGGTCCGGTGCCGTGACCAGCCGATCGGAAGCCGAACCGCTCGTCCGCCTTGCGGGGGTGAACAAGTGGTTCGGCGAACTGCACGTGCTCCGCGACATCGACCTGACCGTCCAGCGGAGCGAGGTCGTCGTCGTCATCGGCCCGTCCGGGTCGGGGAAGTCGACGCTGTGCCGCACGGTCAACGGCCTGGAGTCCATCGACCGCGGCGAGATCAGCATCGACGGCCGGCGTCTTCCCGAGGACGGCAGGGAGCTGGCCCGGCTGCGCGGGGACGTGGGCATGGTCTTCCAGAGCTTCAACCTCTTCGCCTCCCACACCGTCCTGCAGAACGTCACGCTGGCACCGATGAGGGTGCGCGGACGCTCCGAGGCCGAGGCAACACAGCGGGCGCACGATCTGCTGGAGCGGGTGGGCCTCGCGGCGCAGGCCGGCAAGTACCCGGCACAGTTGTCCGGCGGCCAGCAGCAGCGGGTCGCCATCGCTCGCGCGCTGGCGATGGACCCGAAGGTGATGCTCTTCGACGAGCCCACGTCGGCACTGGACCCGGAGATGACCAGCGAGGTGCTCGACGTCATGGCCGCGCTGGCCCGCGACGGCATGACGATGCTGGTCGTCACCCACGAGATGGGATTCGCGCGAAGGGTGGCCGATCGCGTCGTCTTCCTGGACGGCGGCCGGATCCTCGAGTCCGCTGACCCCGGGACCTTCTTCGACCACCCGACCACCGAGCGGGCCAGGACGTTCCTGTCCACCGTCCTCGACAGCTGACGTCGCTCCGGGACCGCCGATCCCACCCGACCCACCGTTCACCATCGGCGTGCCGCGAACAACACGCCGTGTACCGGCAGCGACACTGACGGCCACCATGGAAACCATGCACGCCGCTGGGCGACGCACACTGCCCCCCGTTCCCCGGATCACGAGGGAGCGGACCGGTATCGAGCGATCCTCGGCCGCGCCGCGGCCCACGGCCGCTGAGGTCCGCGCGGCTGACGCCGAGGTCCGACCGGCCGACGCCGAGGTCCGACCGACTGACGCCGTGGCTGAGGTCGGCTCTCCTGCTCCCCTGTCCCCCGCTCGATCCCGTACCGGCCAGGACGCGGCCCAGCAGTTCGTCGAACGCCTGCGCTCGGCGGCGCCGGACTTCGCCGAGGCCGCCGGCGCGGAGTCAGCGGTCGTCCGCGAGGCCGTGCCCCCGGCTCGTCATCGCCGGTCCCGCTGCCGCGTGGTGCTGCGCTTCGCCGACGACACCGAGGACGACGTGACGTTCCTCGGGCCCAGCGGAGCCCCCGGGACGCCGTCCCGACACGGTTTCGACCGTCAGATCCGGCGCTGGCTCGGTACGGGTCAGCCGCGTGACGCCGCCTGGCTGATCCCCGACCCGGAAGCCTCCGACGGCCTGGCGATCGACGTCACCGCCTGGCTCGCCACCGGCTGATCCAGCTCTCCTGCGGAGTTCCTTCCCGACGTCTCCCACCGGGTTTCCCTCTCGGCCGCAATGGGCCACCATGGCCCTGTCTATCGATGGTCCTTTCGATCGACGACGGCGAGCGGCAGACCGACCGCGCCCCCGTGCGCGGGCGGAGTGAGGGGCTGGCATGTCCTTTGACGTGGGGGGCCACCTGTCATGGCCCTCCAGGACGCGAGTGCCCTGCGGAACGGAGGGGCCGGCGTGACCGCCATCGCCCCGGAACCGATCGTCAGCCGCCCCGGCCCCGCCCTCCGGCCGGTGAAGGGCGGACGACTTGCGGCGGTCCTGCGCACGACCGACCACAAGACGATCGGCCTGATGTACCTGACGGCCTCGTTCACGTTCTTCATCATGGGCGGCCTGATGGCCATGCTCATGCGCGCCGAGCTGGGCCGCCCGGGGCTGCAATTCCTCTCGCCGCAGCAGTACAACGAGCTGTTCACGATGCACGGCACGCTGATGCTGCTGATGTTCGCGACGCCGCTGTTCTTCGCGTTCGGCAACCTGATCATGCCGCTGCAGATCGGCTCCCCCGACGTCGCCTTTCCACGGCTCAATGCCCTGTCGTTCTGGCTGTTCCTGTTCGGAAGCACGATCGCCGTCTCCGGCTTCCTGACGCCGGGCGGCCCCGCCGACTTCGGCTGGACCGCCTACACACCGCTGTCGACGGGGGTGCACTCCCCCGGCGCAGGCGGCAACCTGTGGATCGCCGGGCTGGCCGTGAGTGGCCTCGGCACGATCCTGGGCGGGGTCAACTTCATCACCACGATCGTCTGCCTGCGGGCGCCGGGCATGACGATGTTCCGGATGCCGATCTTCGTGTGGAACACGCTGATCACCAGCGTGCTCATCCTGCTCGCGTTCCCGATCCTGACCGCCGCCCTGTTCGGACTGCTCGCTGACCGCAACCTCGGCGCCCTCGTCTACTCCGACGAGATGGGCGGCCCCATGCTGTGGCAGCACCTGTTCTGGTTCTTCGGCCATCCCGAGGTCTACATCATCGCGCTGCCGTTCTTCGGCATCGTCACCGAGATCATCCCTGTGTTCAGCCGCAAACCCCTGTTCGGCTACAAGGGAATGGTCGGCGCCACCATGGCGATCGGCTTCCTCTCGCTGGCGGTGTGGGCGCACCACATGTTCGCCACCGGCGCGGTCCTGCTGCGCTTCTTCGCGTTCCGGACCGACCTGATCGCGGTGCCGACCGGGCTCAAGTTCTTCAACTGGATCGGCACCATGTGGCGCGGCCAGCTGACGTTCGAGACCCCGATGCTGTTCGCGATCGGCTTCCTGATCACCTTCCTGCTCGGTGGTCTGACCGGCGTGCTGCTGGCCAG
>JAOPWH010000131.1 GCA_025965795.1 Blastococcus sp. | reverse complement strand
CGGCCGCCCTGGCGGAGGCCAGCCGCTCGGGCAGCGGCGCCGACACCGACGTCGCCACGGCCTGCCGGGCGTGGACCCGAGCGCGCAGCCCTCCCGGCGGGAGCGCTCGTGCCGCCTCGTCCAGCAACTCCAGCTGGGCCGGGTCGTGCAGGGCGACTTCGAACCCGCCCTCGCCCGCGGAGAGGGCGAGGGCCGCCCGGGCCAGCACATCGGTCCGGCCCGCGGCCCGCGCGGCGGCGGTCGCGCGCAGCAGGTCCTTCCGGGCTCCCGCCAGATCGCCGGCGCGGGCGCGGGCGTCACCGAGGACGAGCAGATCGTCGGGCGAGGGGAGTCGGTCGGCCACCAGCCCGGCGAAGGTCACCGCCTGGTCCAGCGCGGATGCCCTCCGCGCCGCATCGCGGGCGGCGCGCGCGTGCCGCACCGCGTGCTCGGCGGCACCGGGACCCGCCACCTGGGCCCAGTGCAGTGCGAGGGCTTCGTGGGCATCGGGCCGGCGTGCCTCCAGGGATCGCGCCGCCCGCTCGTGCAGCCGTGCCCGACGGCTCGCGCCCGCCTCGTCCAGCAGCACCTCCCGGACGACGGCGTGCACGAACCCGATCGGCCGGTGCCGGTCGACCGGATCCACCAGCCCGGCCCGCACGGCCTCCTCCAGCTGGTCCAGCAGCACCTCCTCCGGGCGGTCCACGGTCGCAGCAAGAACGGCGAGCTCAGCGGCCGGGCCCAGCACGGCCGCGGCCGTGACGGTCTCCACGGTGCCGGTGGACAGACGCGCGAGCCGGCGGGCCAGCACCTCGCGGATGCCCCGGGGCACCCGTTCCGACCTGCTCGGATCGAGCAGGTGCATGCGCACGAGTTCCCCGACGAAGAACGGGTTCCCGCCGGACTGCTCGGCCGCGCGGGCGAGGACGTCGTCGGGAAGGGCACCGCCGGCCGTCGAACGGGCCAGCTCGACGGTCTGGCGAGGGGGCAGCGGGTGCAGCGGCACCCGCAGGACGCGAGGCGGCAGGTGCGGATCGTCCTCCGCCACCTCGGCACTGCGCCAGGTGGCGAGGACGGCGGCTGCCCGGCCGGCGGTCGCGTCCGTGATCCCGCGGAGCAGCCACCGGGTGTCTGCGTCGGCCCAGTGCACGTCCTCGAGGCACAGCACGACGGGCTGGTCCCTGGTGACGGCGTCGAGGCGGGTGACGAGGGTGGCCAGCACCGTCGCCCGGCCGGTGTCCGGTGCCTCCGTCCCGTCCGAGGGCGCCACACCCAGGGCGGAGAAGATGTTCCGCCAGGGCCAGTAGGGCGGCACGCCGTCGAGCTCGGTGCACTGCCCCCAGGCGACGAGGAATCCCCGCTCCCCGGCGAGCCGGGCCACCTCCTGCACCGTGCGAGTCTTCCCGATGCCGGCCTCGCCGTAGATCACCGCGGCGGCTCCCGCACCGTCGTCGGCGGCGTCGAGCAGCCCGACGAGTGTGTCGAGGACCCCCGACCGGCCGACGAACGACGTTCGGCCCTCGGACGCCATGCGGCGAGTCTGCCCGCCCTCTTCGGCGGGCGGAACCCGCCGGAGCACGCCAGGCAGGAGGGCGCCGACCCGTCGTACGGTGGGTCGTGGCTGGACGAGGGCATGGGGCGGCCGTGCGCTGGACGCTCGTGGCCGCGCTCGTCGGCGTCCTGGTGTCGCTGCCGGCTCTTGCCGGTCTGCTTCCCGCCTCGGATGCCTCGGTCTCGGCCCCCGACCTCCGGGCCGCCGTGCTCGCCAGTGACACCGTGGGCTTCTCCGGTTTCGCGGAGTCGGCCGGCGGGCTGGACCTGCCGGTGACCGACCAGCTCACCTCGGTCGCCGACCTCTTCAGCGACCGGACCAGGATGCGCGTCTGGTGGCGGGGGCCCATCGACCATCGCGTCGACGTCATCAGCGCAGGCGGCGAGACCGGCGTCCATCGCGACCTGATGGGCAGTTGGGCCTGGGAGTACGAGCGGGCCACCGCCACCCGGACCCTCAACTCGGCCCTCGCCCTGCCCCGTCCGCCCGACCTCCTCCCCAGCACCCTGGGTCGCCGTCTGCTCTCGGAGGCAACCGTCGCGGAGGTGTCCCGGATCGGCGCCCTGCGGGTCGCCGGCCGCGACGCCCTCGGCCTGCGGCTGACCCCGACGGAGCCCGCATCCTCGGTCGGCCGGGTCGACATCTGGGTGGACGCCGACACAGGCCTGCCGCTGAAGGTGGAGGTGTTCGGCAAGGGCGCCGCCCTGCCGGCTCTCGAGACCCGGTTCCTGGACTTCGACCCGTCAGCTCCGGATCCCTCGACGACAGCCTTCGTGGCACCACCGGCCGCCGCCATCCGCGGCGCACCCGTGACCGATGTGGCCCTCGAGGCCGGCCGGCGGATCCGGCCGGTGCCCCTGCCCCCGGAGCTGGCCGGACTGCCGCGCCGGGTGCTGACCGGCGTTCCGCCCGGGATCGGGCTGTTCGGCCGCGGGGTCACCTTGCTCGCCGTCGTGCCCTTGCCTTCGCGCCTGGCCGCTGGCCTGCGCGACGCCCTCGTCCAGAGCCCCGACGCCGTCGTCGACGAGGCCGGTGTGCGGGTCAGCGCCGGTCCGGTGGCGCTGATGCTGCTCGATCCGCCCGGGCACGGTCCCTACGTCCTGACCGGGACCGTCACCCTCGATGCGCTCGCCGACGCCGCAGCCCAGCTGCCGGAGCTCGGGGGGACGCCGTGAGCGGGGTGATCGCCACGCGCGGGCTGGTCAAGCGCTACGGCCGGCTGTCCGCGGTCGACGGGATCGACCTCGACGTCCGCGCCGGCGACGTCTACGGATTCCTCGGCGCGAACGGGTCGGGCAAGACGACCACGGTGCGCATGCTGCTCGGCCTGGTGTTGCCCACCAGCGGCGAGATCGACCTGCTCGGCGCCCGGATGCCGCGCGCCGGTCGTCGGGTGCTGCCGCGCGTCGGCGCGCTGATCGAGGGGCCGGCGCACTACGGGCACCTGTCGGGGCGGGAGAACCTGGCGCTGCTCGACGCGTCCGGGCCCGGGGCCCGGCGGCGGACCCGGCGCCGGCGCATCGACGAGGTGCTGGAGCAGGTGGGCCTCGGCGGGGTGGGCCGCCGGCCGGTGAAGGCCTACTCGCTGGGCATGCGGCAGCGGCTCGGGCTGGCCGGCGCGCTGCTGCGCCGTCCGGAGCTCCTGGTGCTCGACGAGCCGACCAACGGACTCGATCCGCAGGGCATCTCCGAGGTGCGAGAGCTGCTGCTGGACCTGCACCGCACCGGGACGACGGTCTTCCTCTCCAGCCACCTGCTGGCCGAGGTCGAGCAGCTGTGCTCCCGCGTCGGGGTGCTCGACCGCGGCCGGCTGGTCCTGCAGGAACAGCTGGCGACGCTGACCGCACCCACGGGGGCCACGGTGGTGCACACACCGACGCCCGACCGGGTGCGCGCCGCCCTCGACGGCCGCGTCACCTCGATGGACGGCGAGCGGGTGGTGGTCCGTGGCGAGGACCCGGCGGAGGTCAACGCCCTGCTCGTGGGCGCAGGCATCCCGGTCACCGGCCTGGCCCTGCAGCGTCCGACGCTGGAAGAGGTCGTGCTGGCCGCGACCGGTACCAGTACCGATCGGGTGGAGTCGCGGTGATCGCCGTCGAGCTGCGCAAACTGTTCCGCCGGCCGCGCACGTGGGCGACCATCGCCGTCCTCAACGCGCTGCCGGTGCTCGTAGCCGTGCTGCTGGTGCTCACCGATCTGGCGCCCCGTCCCGGTGAAGGGCCGCCGTTCCTGTCGGCGGTCCTCCGCAACGGGGCCCTGTATCCGCTCGCGGCCCTGGCGATCGTGCTGCCGTTGTTCCTGCCGATCGCGGTGGCGGTCGTGGCCGGCGACTCGATCGCGGGGGAGGCGTCGGCCGGCACGCTGCGGTACCTGCTGGCCCGTCCCGCCGGACGCACCCGGCTGCTGGTCGCGAAGCTGATCGCCGTCCTCGCGTTCGTGCTGGTCACCGTGCTGATCGTCGCGGGGGTCGGCTACGTCCTGGGGACGACGCTCTTCGACGCGCAGCCCGTCACCGGCACCTCGGTGTCCGGCACGTCCCTGACGCCCGCCGACCTGGGCGGCCGGACGCTGATGGCGATCGGCTACGTCGCCGTCTCGATGCTCGGGGTCGCCGCCTTCGCACTGTTCTTCTCCACGCTCACCGACTCCCCGCTCGGCGCCACGATGGGGGCGCTGGCCGTGCTGGTCGCCTCGTCGCTGCTGTTCACCCTCGACGCCGCGTCGCCGATCGCGCCCTACCTGCCGACGCGCTACTGGCTGTCGTTCGTCGACTTCTTCCGCGACCCGATCCACTGGCGCGACATCACCCGCGGGATCGCGCTGCAGGGCGTCTACGTCGGCGTGCTGCTGGCCGCGGCATGGGCGAACTTCACGACGAAGGACATCACGAGCTGAGGCCTGCGCAGTCGGCCTCGCCGAGCTCGACCGGCGGGCCGGGTGCCAGCTCGGCCAGCACCATCTCCTGGACGAGGGGATCGCTCGGCAGCTGTCCGTGCCCGACCTGCGCGTCGGCGCACACCGACTGGACGGGCAGGTTCACCGCGCCGTCCAGCCGTGCGGAGTCCGGCGGGGTGACCGTCTGGTCCCGTGCGGTCCAGATCGACACCCAGGTCGGCCCCTCCGGCGTCTCGTCGCGCGCGTTGAGGCGGGCGATCAGCTCGCTGTCGGGGTCCATCTGCTGACATCCCACCGGGCACTGCTGGGGCGCGACGTCACCGGCGAGGTCGGCCAGGCGGGTGCCGTGGTGAGGGGAGCCGAGCGTGAGCACCCGGCGCACCCGCCCGGCACCCCCGTCGGCCACCCAGAGGCGGGCGACGAGGCCCCCGGCGGAGTATCCGACGACGTCCACGTTCTCGGCGCCGGAGCGAGCCAGCGCCGCCGTCACGGATCGGTCGAGCGCGTCCGCCGAGCCGTGGAGATCGCCCGTTCCGTCGCCGGGAAGCGCCACCACGGTGACGTCGCGGCCGACCGCGGTCAGCCGGTCGGCGAGCGACTGCAGCGACCCGGTTCCGCCCCCGTAGCCGGGCACCAGCACCACCGGTCCGGGCGCCGCCTGGTCGGCCGGCGCCGCCTTGCCGGCCGAGCGGGACAGCACGACGACCGTGGTCAGGGCGACGGCCACGAGGATCAGCAGCACGAGGACGGCGACGACGAGACGTCGGCGGGCAGGGGAGAAAGCGGCGAGCACACCCCTACTGTCCCTGGAAATGCCCCGGGCGTGCCCGGCTGGTGGACTTCGCTGGTGGGGGAGGGAAAGGAATGGCCGGCCGCATGCTGAACCGCGAGGAGTACCTGGCCGCTTGGTCCCGCTGGCACGGCGGCGCCGACACCGGGCAGCCGCTGGTGCGCGGCTGGCTGTCGACCGCCCACGCGCTCGCTCGTCCCCTCGCGGGGCTGCCGCCGATCGTGGCGACCGTGTTCGGGCTGGCGGTGGCGGTCGTGGCCGTCGTCCCTGCCGCGGCCGGGGGACGGTGGTTGATCATGGCGGGCGTCCTGGTCGGCCTGTCCGGTCTGCTGGACTCTCTCGACGGCGCGCTCGCGATCGGCACGGGGCGCGCGTCGCGGCGTGGCTTCGTCCTGGACTCCGCCGTCGACCGGCTCACCGAGGTCGCCTACGCCGCTGCGCTGTGGGCCGCGGGGGCACCCGGCTGGCTGGCCGCCGCGTTCGCCGCGCTCTGCTGGCTGCCCGACTACCTGCGTGCCCGTGCCGGCCAGGCGGGGGTGTCCGAGACCGGCGCGATCTCGGTCTGGGAGCGCCCCTCGCGGGTGCTCATGACCGGCTTCACCCTGGGGGGCGCCGGGGTCCTCACCGGTTCCGCCGCGCTCGTCGTGACGGCCGGCGCCGGGGTCGGGACGCTGCTCGGCGCGGTCGCCGTCGTCCAGCTCGGCGTCTCCCTACGGCGCATGCTGGGCGACTGACCGAGGTCGCCGGCCCACCGGCTGGTTCACGCGAATCGGCCGACCGGGCCGCGGGCTCCTAAGGTGTGCCTGGGTCGGGCATCGGAGCCAGGGCCCGGACACTGCTCCGCCGATCCGCCTCACAGGGAGCGTCCCGTGCCTGTCGTCGTCACCGGCTCCATCGCCACCGACCACCTCATGACCTTCCCTGGGAAGTTCGTCGAGCAGTTCGTCGAGGGCCAGATGGAGAACGTCTCGCTCTCCTTCCTGGTCGACGACCTCGTTCAGCACCGCGGCGGGGCCGGCGCCAACATGGCCTACGGCCTCGGGCTCCTGGGGCTCTCCCCGGTGCTGGTCGGGGCGGTCGGCAACGACTTCGCCGACTACGACGCCTGGCTGACCCGGCACGGCGTGGACACGCAGAGCGTGCACTGGTCGGAGCTCAAGCACACCGCCCGCTTCGTGTGCACGACCGACGTGGTCAACAACCAGATCGCCTCGTTCTACTCGGGGGCGATGTCCGAGGCCGCGGGCATCGAGCTCGCGCCGGTGGCTGCCCGGGTCGGCCGCCTCGACCTGGTGGTGATCGGCCCCAACGACCCGACGGCGATGGTGCGGCACACCGAGGAGTGCCGGGCATCCGGGATCCCCTTCGCGGCCGACCCCAGCCAGCAGCTGGCATGGGCCGACGGCGAGATGATCCGCGGCCTGGTCGACGGCGCCGACGTCCTCTTCACCAACGAGTACGAGGCGGCGCTGCTGCAGCAGAAGACCGGCTGGACGGCCGAGCAGGTGCTGGAGCGCGTCGGCACCTGGGTGACCACCCGCGCCGCGGAGGGCATCCTCGTCCGGCAGACCGGCGAAGAGCCCATCTCGGTGATCGCGGTCCCGGAGACCAAGCCCGTCGAGCCGACCGGCGGCGGCGACGCGCTCCGGGCCGGGTTCATCGCCGGCCGGACCTGGGGGCTGAGCCTGGAGCGGGCCACCCAGCTCGGCTCCGCCGTCGCGACCGCGGCGGTCGAGGTGATCGGCACCCAGGAGTACGACCTGCCCAAGGACAGCTTCCTCGGGCGGTTCGCCGAGGCCTTCGGCAGCGACGCCGCCGACGAGGTCGCTCCGCACCTGCCCTGAGCGGGCGCCCTAGGGCTCGGTCGGGGAGCGGCGTCGCTGGAGCAGTTCCGCGGGTATCCGCCCGAGCCCGTGGGACTCCTGGCGCTGGAGCTCGGCCGTGATGCGCGCGACGTCCTGCAGCCGGGGGTCGGGGATCAGCATGGGCCAGGCACTGACCGGCCGGGCCGGATCGAGGGATTTCCAGGCCCACACCGGGTGGACGGTGCTCGCCGGGGTGAGCCACGCGTACCCGACGGGCCTCCCGCGTGCCGCATGCGCGTTCGCGCGTCGCAGGTCGGCGAACGAGAGTGCGGCGCCCGCCGGATGCGTTCTCCAGCCCCTCCGCCCGTACCAGCTCGTCAGGTCCGGCTTGACCGAGGCCATGAGCGCCAGGTATCCCGCAGCCAGGTACCGCTCCTCCGCGGCGTGCAGGAGCGCGGTCCCCAGCCCGGCTCGTCGCTTCGGCTCGGCGACCGCGAGGAACAGCAGCTCACCCCAGATCCCTTCGGGCTGGGGCCGCAGCTCGGCGTCGTTCGCCGGCTGCACGACGGCGAATCCGGCCACCTGACCCTCGTCGACGACGAGGAACTCCCATCCCGGCGCTCCGACGAGGGATGCCACGTGGCGCCATCCGGTCGGGAAGTAGCGGTCCCATGGCGCGCCGAAGATGCCGGCGCCGAGTCGATGGATGAAGCGGGCGTCGACCGCGTGCGCCGAGCGGACCCTGGGGGGTGCCACGTCAGAACGGTATGCCGTCGACGGTTGTCCCGGACGTTTGGTGTGACAACTACTGCCCACGCAGGCGTTCGCCGATAGCAGGGTCCTCGCGCCAGGTACGGAAGGGGATGCGTGAGATCTCCAGCACCTCGCCGATCGTCGACCACTCGTTGCCGCCGAGCCGGGCGAGCGGCCGGAGCTGCTCGATCCGTGGCCGGCCGTCGCGGACGGCGCTCTCCCAGGCGCTGATGTGCACGACCCGGCCGAACACGACCGTGCTGTCGCCCAGCCGGATCGTGGAGTGCAGCTCGCACTCCACGGCGACGGGGGAGAGCGACACCCGCGGCACACCGACCCTCTCGCTGGGCTCGAGGCGCACGCCGACCTCGTCCGCCTCGCTGAGCCCGGCGGGGAAGTCCGTGCCGGTCGCGTTGACCTGCTCGAACAGCGACTCCGGGGCGAGGCTGACGGTGAACTCCCTGGTCGCCTCGACGTTGCGCAGCGAGTCCTTGCGCCCCACGGAGGTGAACTGGACGACGGGCGGATCGACGCACGCCACGGTGTAGAAGGAGTGCGGTGCGAGGTTCAGCACGCCGTCGGCCGAGCGGCTGCACACCCAGGCGATCGGCCGCGGTACCACCACCGAGTTCAGCACCCGGTAGAACGCCCGGGTCTCCATCGCGGCGGGGTCGAAGTGGACGCGGCCGGGCGTGGCGGGGAGGGTCACCGCGCCATCGTGACCTACCGCCGGCGGGGCGACGCGGCGTCCCCCGGCACGACGACGGGCCGGCCCCGCCAACGCAGCGTGCCGCGCCGGTACGCGGTGACCGACTGCAGCATCAGGACGTCGAGCGCGAGGACCGAGACGGGATGCGCGAGGGCGTCGGGCCACAGCCGGCCCCCGGTACGCGCTGCCACAGCCAGTCGGCCCGCCACACCGGCGGCGTAGGCCACCGCGCCCGCACCGGACCCGCGGAGGGCCGCCACCGGCGGCACGACCCAGATCGCGGTGAGGGCGGCAGCCGCGGCCAGTCCGGCCGCGGGGGAGCTGCCCACAGCCGCCCAGAGCGACTTCGTGTAGCCCGCGCGCAGGGCCGGCCAGCCGTCGTACATGCGGCAGGCGGCCAGCTGTGACCCGTCGATCGGCACGCCCCTGCCACCGGCGCGCTTCAGCGCCCGGAGCAGCGCGATGTCCTCGAGCACCTCTCCGCGCACGGCGGCATGCCCCCCGGCCCGCCGGTACCCGCGGGCGGTGAGCATCAGGAACTGGCCGTTGGCCGCCGCGAGTGACGGCCGCGTCGAGCGCTCCGCCAGGCGCACCGGCAGCGTCGTCGCCCACAGCCAGGGGGCGAGCGGCTGCACCAGCCGCTCCGCCAGGCCTTGGGCGAGCGGGCGCGGCCAAGGGGAGACCAGGTCCAGTTCGCGCGCGTCCAGCACCGCGTGTGCCCCGGCCAGGGCGTCGGGGAAGAGCCGGACGTCGGCGTCGACGAAGGCCAGCACCGCGTCGTCCCCGGTGCGGCCCTCGGTCCCGGCCGCCGCGACGCCGGCGGCGCAGGCCCACGGTTTGCCCAGCCAGCCGGGCGGTGCCGGCCCCGCAGGGAGCAGGCGCACCCGCGGATCGGCGATCGCCCGCACGCGGGCCGCGGTGTCGTCGGTGGAGCCGTCGTCGACCACCAGCACCCGGAGGTCGGCAACGCCCTGCTGGGCGAGGAGTGCGTCCACGCAGCCGCCGACGTGGTCCTCCTCGTCGCGGACGGGAAGAACCACCGTGACGGTCCGGCACAGGGGCGGCGGTGAGGCAGGCGGACGCCGGAGCAGCAGCATGTTCAGGACCGCGTGCACCGAGCCGACGACCGAGAGGCCGGCCAGGAGCCGGAGCAGCCGCCGGCTCATCGGGGTGCTGCCCGTCGCCGCTGGCGGGCGAGGGCGGCCAGCACCGGGACGGCGAGCGCGGCGCCCCACGCGGCCGAGCCGGGGAGATCCAGCCAGCCCGCGTGCGCCAAGGCGCCGCCGAGGGTCATCCAGGCCAGCGCCCCGAGCGGGGCGACCGCACCGATGCGGGGGGATCCCGGCACGGCCGTGCGCTCGACCAGCAGGTCGAGCATCGTCATCAGCGTGGCGCCCGCGAGCAGCCACCCGCCGAGGTTGGTCAGCGGAACGGTGCCGATCCCGGGGAGGCCGGGGTGCGGGTGCGTCCACGTCCAGTAGCCCGCCTGCACCATCTGCGGATCGAGGACGACGTCCCAGGCGGCGAAGACCCCGGTGGCCACCGCGATCCGTGCCGCCCGACGGCGTCCGCTCCGGACTGTCCGGGTCAGCAGCTCGGCGAGCAGCCGGCTGGGCCAGGCCATCATCAGCCAGGCCAGCGGCACGAGGAAGGGCACGCCCAGCAGGGTGGGGCCCAGGGCGTCGCTGTAGGTGTACCGGCCGTACGGGAACCCGGTGGCCAGGCCCACCGCCTCGAAGGCGACGGCGACCGCGGCGACCAGCAGCAGCACCCCGGCCGCGGTGCGCCGGCCGCGGCTGAGCCCGGCGTGGACGACCGACAAGCTGCTGCCGAGCACGACGATCGCCCAGCTGACCGCGTCGCGGGCGCCGCCGGAGGTCAGGGGATAGGCGATCGCGGTCAGCACCAGAACGGCCGCCAGTACCGGCGGCACCCCTGCGAGGGCGGGCGCCCGGCGGACGCGGGACGCCGCGAGCTCGGCGGTCATGCCGACCGGATCCGCCGCACCCCGCGGCGGATCCCGCGCACCCCGGCGGCGCGGAGACGGGCGGCCGGTCGCCGGTCGGCCAGGAGGAGGCGGGCGGCGCTCCGACCGGAGTTTCCGGAGACGCCGCCACCGGGATGGGTGGAGGCGCCCGCCAGGTAGAGGCCGGCCAGCCCGGGAACCCGGTAGCCGGAGAGGGCCGGCGTCGGGCGGAAGCCGAACATGCTCGCCAGCCCCATCTCCACGTGCATGACATTGCCCCGGGGCAGTGAGAGTTCGCGCTCCAGCTCCAGGGGCGTCTGGACGTACAGCCGCTGTACCGAGTTCGCGAACCCGGGCGCGTAGCGGTCGACTGCGGCCACCAGTCGGGCGGCCTCCGCGTCGGCGAGGGTGTCCCAGTCGGAACCGTCGGCGAGCGCGTACGGGTACCACTGGCCCCAGATCGTGACGACGTGCCGACCTTCGGGCGCGAGCGTGTCGTCACTGGCCGAGAAGCACATGGCCAGTGGCACCGGCACGCGCGGCAGCCGCCCGGCGCCCCAGTCGCCGTGGGCGGCGGCCAGGTCTGCGCGGTCGGTGCAGAGAAGTTGCAGTCCCTGTAACGACTCGTCCTCGGAGGCGCCGGGATACTGCGGGGGCGCGTCGGTGAGGGCCCGCACGACCAGGCCGAAGCCGTTGCCGAGCGGGGGATCGGCCGTGGCCAGCGCTGGAGGCGCCGCATCGCCGGCCAGCTGCCGGGTGACCTGGATGTGGCAGGCGGCGAGGACGGCGGCGGCATGCACCCGTCGTCCCGACGTCGTCTCCACGCCCACGGCGCGCGGACCGCTGCCGTCGTCCTCCACGAGCAGCCGGGCGGCGCCGTCGCCGAGCACCACCTGGCTCCCGTCGGCCTCCAACCGCCGGCGCAGCGCCGCGGTCAGCCCGCCGGAGCCACCGACCGGATGGCCGGGCGGAATGTCGTGCAGGAGCGCCACCCAGGCGACCATCGCCGCCGTGCCGGGCTCGGACATCGGCGGTCCCGACTGGGCGCCGAACCAGGCCAGCGCCGCCTTGAGCCGCTCGCTGGTGAACCACCGGTCCAGCAGCGCGTCGCCGGACCCGAGGAAGTCGACGGCGATTTCGCCGCCCGGCGTCCGGGGCCGGCCCCCGGAGGGAGCGCCGACCGGCCAGAACGACCGGACGAGGGATCCAGGGCTCGGCCGGGCGCCGAAGGAGTTCGCCACCGCCCGGCTGCGCGGGCCCCACACCTCGACGAACGTGCGATAGGCGGCCGCGTCCTCGGGGCCGCAGGCATCGGTGATCGAGGCGCACGTGGCGTCGAGGTCGACGGAGAACACCAGGGGCCGGCCGTCGGGGCCGTCGTCCCCGGGTCGGGGTGCCGGGGCGAAGCCCCAGGGGTCGCAGTCGAGGTAGCGCAGTCCGTGCGAGGCGAGGTCCAGCTCCTCCACGATGCCGCTGTGCCGGACGATGACGTGGGCGCTCGAGCCGCGGTCGACGCGCACGCCGGGCCAGCGCTCCACGGTGGAGACGGCGCCACCGAGCACGTCGTCGGACTCGACGACCTCCACCGACAGCCCGGCCCGGGCCAGATAGCAGGCCGCGACCAGTCCGTTGTGCCCGGAGCCGATCACGACCACGTCGACGGCGGCGTCGGGCGCGGGGGTCACGGCGGGTTGTTCGCCGGGGCGGGGTCGCGTGGATGCAGGTCGCGTGGATGCAGGGGCAGGCGTGCGCCGAGGATGGCGAAGGGACGGGCGTCGCCGGGGAAGTGGTAGCCGCGGGCGAGGTCGACGAAGCCGTCGGCGTGGTACAGCCGGAAGGCCTTGGTGTCGGCGTCGGGGGTGGACAGCAGGGCCGCCGGTTGCGGCAGGTCGGCGAGCAGGGCGTGCAGCAGGCGGCGGCCCAGCCCCTGGCTCTGGTAGTCGGGATGGACGTGCAGTTCGCAGACCTCGAACGAGTCGGGCAGCCACTTCTTCGCCGTTCGACGGTCGAGTGCCGCACGGACCTGGTCGTGCCACCACTGGCCGGGGGCGGTGAGGTAGCCGTATCCGAAGGCGACCAGCTGTTCGCCGTCCGGGGTCTCGGCGAACGCGCCGACCGCACGGAAGCCGGAGCGCTCGGTGTGCTGGACGGCGTAGCCGTAGCGGCCGGCGACGACAGCGGAGTCGTAGCCCATGGCCAGGCCGTAGATCGTCAGCGCTTCGTGCATGTGGTCGCGCAGCCACGCGACCGGCAGCTCGACCACCCGCGTCGACGGCTTGGTCCCGGTCATGCGCCGGCCGGCCGGGCGGTGTCCGGCTGTGTGCTCGCGTCGCCGATCGGCCCGCTGCCCACCTCGGCCGCGGTGCCGGCGGTGAGCCGGAGCAGCTCCTCGTAGGTGGTGGAGAACACCGCGGCCGGGTGCCCCGCCGCGGCCCAGACCTGGTCGTACCGGGCCAGTTCGATGTCCACGAGGGTGCCGATGGGGTGCGGGTGGCCGATCGGCGCCACCCCGCCGATCGACTGCCCGGTGTGCAGCCGGACGAAGTCGGGCCTGGCCGGGGTGATGCGTGCGACGCCGAGGAGCGCGGCGACCTGGCTCTCGTCCACGCGGTGGGCGCCGCTGGTGAGGATCAGGACGGGAGCGTCGTCGACGGCGAAGACCAGGCTGTTGACGATCGCTCCGACCGGGACGTCGAGGGCTGCGGCCGCCGCGACGGCGGTGCGGACGTCGGACGGCAGCACGCGCACCTCGCCGGAAGCACCGGCCTCGGCCAGCAGGCGGGTGACCGCAGCCACCCGTGGGTGCGCCGGTGAGGTCATCCTCTGATCCTGCCACCGGCGGAGAAGCCGTGCGGCATCGGTGCGTCGGTCTTGACGGACCCGTGAGCGTGCGGTCTACTGGCCGGTGTTCGAACACGTGTTCGAACGACACGACAGTTCGGTCCGCCGTCGCTCCCTGGCTCTTCCCCGCCCGGAGCCGGTCCGGTCCGGGATGCAGGCGGCGGGCGAGAGGTGGGGAGTCTGTCATGAGCCGGGTGCTCGGTACGGACGTCGGACGGGTCGGCGAGGAGGTCCAGGTCGAGCGCGGCGCCCTGGGTCCGCTGCAGTTCTGGCGCGGGCAGTCCCGGTACGTGGTGGGGGAGTTGCTCGACTCCTGGGTGGAGACCCCGCCGTGGTGGCAGCGCGACTCGGCCGACCTGGGCGGGGCATCGGCCGACCTGGTCTCCTCGCGGGAGGTGTGGCGGGTCGAGGCGGTGCGCGCCGGGCGGTACCGGATGAGCTTCGCCGGAGTGTTCGTCCTGTCCTGGGACGCGGCGGGCAACCGCTGGTGGCTCGTGCGGGTGCACGACTGATGGGCGCCGTCCGGGCCGTTCCCTCCGCCGGTCAGCTGCCCCTGCCCCCGGCGCTGCCGGTCGCCGCCACCCAGCTTCTCGACCAGGCGCATCGCGGTCTCGCCGAGGCCGCCGGCTCCGTCGATCCGCGGCAGCGCTACGCGGCGGCCCACCTGGCCGCGTTGCGTGCCGCCGCGGCCGTGCTGGCCGCCCGCACCCGGCCCGAGGGCAGCCGGCGCCGGCCGCGCAGTGCCTGGGTGCTCCTCGCGCAGGTCGCTCCGGAGCTGGGGGAGTGGGCCACCTTCTTCGCCGCGGGTGCAGCCAAGCGGGCCGCGGCGGAGGCCGGGCTCTCCCGGGCGGTCACCGAGCGGGAGGCCGACGACCTCGTTCGGGACGTCGACGCGTTCTTCGCGGTGGTGGAGAGCTCCCTCGCCGCAGCTCCTGCTCCGCCGGAGCCGCCCCGCTCGCCGTTCACCCGTCCGCGGGCCGCCAGGCCGGCGCTCAGGTCGCGGAGGTGAATGACCCCTTCGTCCACCTGCACGTCGCCTCGGGTTACTCCATGCGGTACGGGGCCAACCATCCGGCCGACCTCGTGTCGCGGGCCGCCGAGCACGGCATGACGGCGCTGGCGCTGACCGATCGGGACGGGCTCTACGGAGCGGTGAAGTTCGCGCTCGCCTGCCGGTCGGCCGGTGTGCGGCCGATCTTCGGGGTCGACCTGGCTGTCGCCCCCGCCGTCGACACTGCGCTGCCCCCGGCCCTCGCCGTCGCGATCGGCGGTCAGGTGCCTCCTCGTCTGCGGGTGCCGCACGCCCGCCGGGCGCCTGCCCGAGGCGGGGCCAGCGTCGATCCGCGCCTGCCGAGGGTCACGTTCCTCGCCCGGGACGGCGCCGGCTGGCGGTCGCTGTGCCGGCTCACCAGCGCCACCCATCTGCGAGGCACCCGCGGGGAGCCGGTGAGCTCGCTGGCGATGGCCGCCGAGCACGCGAGCGGGCTGATCGCCCTGCTGGGGTCCGACTCCCCGGTCGGCCGGGCGCTGGCCGTCGGGCGGGCCGACCTCGCCGAAGCCCACCTGGACGCCTGGCGCGCGGCGTTCGGTCCTGACCGGCTGGTGCTCGAGGTCGTGCACCACCGCGGTCACGGTGACCGGTCCCGGGCGCAGGCGATGCTCCGGTTCGCCGCCGAGCAGGGTCTGCCGGTGGCGCTGAGCAACGCCGTCCGCTACGTCGACGCCGTGGATGCGCCCACTGCCGACGTGCTCGACGCGGCCCGCCGGCTGGTTCCACTGGCCACCCGGCACGTCGACCGGCGCACCGCCGAGGGCTACCTGAAGTCGGGCAAGGAGATGGCCGAGGTGGCCGAGGACCTCGTCGGTCCCGACCGTGACGCCGCCCTCCGGCTGCTCGAGCGCACCGCCCACCTCGCCGAGCAGTGCGTGGTCGACATCCGCGAGGACCTCGGCATCGGCAGCGTCCGCTATCCCGAACTCGACGTGGTCACCACGGTCGCCGAACGGGGGATGAGCCCCTCCGCGGTGCTCCGGAGCCGGTGCGAGGCCGGCATGGGCCGACGCGGCCTGCCCCCGTCCGAGCGGGTGCGGCGGCGGCTGGACGAGGAGCTGGCGGTGATCGACCAGCTCGGCTACCCGTCCTACTTCCTCACCGTCGCCGACGTGGTCGACCTCATCAAGAGCTTGAGGGTTCGGGCGGCGGCTCGCGGCTCGGGCGCCGGCAGCCTGGTCACCTATCTGCTGGGCATCTCCGACGTCGACCCGCTCCGCTACGGGCTGCTGATGGAGCGGTTCCTCTCCCCGCTGCGCCACCAGCTGCCCGACATCGACATCGACGTGGAGTCCGCCCGCCGGATGGAGGTCTATGACGCGGTGCTCGACCGCTTCGGCGCGGACCGGGTCAGCTGCATCTCGATGATGGACACCTACCGGGTCCGGCACGCGATCCGCGACGTCGGTGCCGCGTTCGGTCTGCCTCCCGCCGAGATCGATGCGGTGGCGAAGGCTTTTCCGCACATCCGGGCCAACCAGGTGCACGCCGCGCTCAAGGACCTCCCGGAGCTGCGGGCCAGCCGGCTCGGCTCCCGGCGCGGCGGCGGTACCGGCGATCTCGATCTGCTCTTCGACCTCGTCTCGCGCCTCGACGGACTGCCCCGGCACATCGCGCTGCATCCCTGCGGAGTGCTGCTGTCGGACGCCACGCTGCTGGACCGCACGCCCGTGGAGAGCAGCTACCTCGGCTATCCGATGAGCCAGTTCGACAAGGACGACGTCGAGGAACTGGGCCTGCTCAAGCTCGATCTGCTGGGCATCCGGATGCAGTCGGCGATCGCGCACGCGCTCGACGAGGTGGTGCGGGTCGACGGTGAGACCGTCGACATCGACGCCGTCCCGCGCGACGACCCGGCGACGTTCGAGCTGATCCGCAGCACCCGCACCCTCGGCATGTTCCAGATCGAGTCGCCGGGGCAGCGCGAGCTGGTCGGCAAGTTCGGGCCGCAGACGTTCGAGGACATCATCATCGACATCTCGCTGTTCCGGCCCGGACCGGTGAAGAGCGACATGGTCACTCCGTTCCTCATGGCGCGGAACGGCTGGCGCGACGCGGTCTATCCGCATCCTGATCTCGCTTTCGCCCTGGAGGAGACCGCAGGCGTGGTGGTCTTCCACGAGCAGGTGCTCCAGGTCGTCGCGCGGATGACCGGCTGCACGCTGGCCGAGGCCGACGAGGTGCGCCGGGCGCTGGGGGACAGGGAC
>JAOPWH010000111.1 GCA_025965795.1 Blastococcus sp. | reverse complement strand
TCGACGGATCGACCGTCCGGACACCCTCGTCGGTTTTCTGCTGGAGCGAGTTCCAGCCAACGATGAGCAGACAGATGACGACCAGCGGCAGCAACGAGCGGAGCATGTTCGCCGGGCTCATGCGGTTCGCCCGCGCCATCGCGGGTGACGCCCCAGCCGCCGGCGGCACCTCCTCTCCCGTCCCGGGGGCGACTCCCCCCGGGGCGGGGTCCTGGTGGTCCTGGCTCGTCGGGCCCGTTCCGGTCATGGACCTAGGATCGCAGGCGAGCCGTCCCGCCTCGCGCCTATGGCCTCGTCCCGGGCCCGCCCTGAGCTCGCGAAGGGTGGGGAGGACGGGGTCCTTCTACCAGGAGGTCCCGTGTCGTTGCCCGGTCATGACAGCCCGCTCCCGACGAGAACCGCCGGTCACGGCTTCCGGGCCGACCGGCCGGCCCCCGACCGCAACCTGGCCCTCGAACTGGTCCGCGTCACCGAGGCGGCCGCCATGGCCGCGGGCCGCTGGGTGGGGCGCGGCGACAAGAACGGTGGCGACGGCGCGGCGGTGGACGCCATGCGCGCGCTCATCGGGACGGTCAGCATGAAGGGCGTCGTCGTGATCGGCGAGGGCGAGAAGGACGAGGCCCCCATGCTCTACAACGGCGAACAGGTCGGTGACGGCCAGGGCGCCGAGTTCGACGTCGCCGTCGACCCGATCGACGGCACGACCCTCATGGCCAAGGGCATGCCGAACGCGATCGCGGTCATGGCCGTGGCCGACCGTGGTGCGATGTACGACCCGTCCGCCGTCTTCTACATGGAGAAGCTGGCCACCGGCCCGGCGGCGGCCGACGTCGTCGACATCACCGCACCGGTCGCCGAGAACATCCGCCGGATCGCCAAGGCCAAGAAGAGCTCGGCCGGCGACGTGACGGTCTGCATCCTCGACCGGCCGCGTCACCAGCAGCTGGTGCGGGAGGTCCGCGAGGCCGGCGCCCGCATCAAGTTCATCACCGACGGCGACGTCGCCGGGGCGATCGCGGCGGCCCGCGAGGGCACCGGCGTCGACCTGCTGCTGGGCATCGGCGGCACCCCGGAGGGGATCATCGCGGCCTGCGCGCTCAAGTGCATGGGTGGTGCGTTCCAGGGCAAGCTCTGGCCCAAGGACGACGAGGAGCGGCAGAAGGCCCTCGATGCGGGCCACGACCTCGACCGCGTGCTGGCGATCGACGACCTGGTGCGCGGCGACGTCTTCTTCGTGGCGACCGGCATCACCGACGGCGAGCTCCTCCGCGGGGTGCAGTACCGGGCGGGTGGCTGCACGACACAGTCGCTGGTCATGCGCTCCCGGTCGGGCACCATCCGCTCGATCGACAGCCTGCACTCGCTGGAGAAGCTGCGCGCCTACTCGGCGGTGCCCTTCGACCGCCTCGACGAACGCGACTGAAACGCGGTGTCATTGCGATCCTTCCCGATCGCACTGACATGGCGATCCTTCCGGATCGCACCGCGGCCAGGTGCCGTTCCCCGATTGCGTGGAGCCGCTGCGTCGCCCCTGCCCGGGACCCTCCGGGCCCCACTCGGCGCGACATGCTGCCCCATTCAGCCGTGCGGCGGGGGCGGCAGTGGTGAGGGCGGCGGGGGCGGGGGCGGGAGTGGCCGCCGGGTATGCGCGAGGCGGTCGAGCATCGCCTTCCACCGGCTCGGAGACTCTCCGGGAGCCAGGCTTCGCAGCCGCAGATCACCGAAGACGGTGCAGGCGTGCACGACGACATACGGCGTGCCGACCGGTCGGGGCCCAGGCGCGAGCTCGACCTTGCGGTGCCCGAACACGGTTCGGCCGTGCAGCTCGCCGTCCATGCCCTCGGCGAGGATCACATCCACGTGACCGAAGGTCGAGCTGAGGAACAGCTCGATCCGGTCGGCACCCGTCCGGACGGCGCGCAGGTCGATGCGCACGTCGCCGAACACGGAGCTCGCCCGCTCCGGGGGCACGGCGCCGGCGAGGTGGATGTCGCCGAAGACGCTGCTCAGCTCCTCCGCCGTCCGTCGGCCCACGACCTCCGCCGGCACGTTCCGCGGGAGGTCGGCCAGCAGCGCGTCGAGATCCGCCGTCGTCACCGCGGCGTAGGCAGCCGAGGCGCGCTGCCCGAACTCCTCGTGGTCGATGCGGCCCTCCGCGAGCGCAACCTCGAGCCGGGACACGGCGGCGGCACGGTCGGCGTCGGCAGCACGGACGACCGGGGCGCGAGCCGACTCGTGGTCATCGGGCACGAGACCGACCGTATCCGACCGAGCGACCGACCCCACCCGCTGCCGGACCGGGCCGGTCAGCCGCCGCCGAACTTCTCCGTGCAGTACACGAACGTCCCGGTCTCCTGCCGACCGGCGCAGCTGTCGCCGTAGGTCTCGTAGTCCGAGCCCGCGTCGGAGTCGTCGTAGAGATCGTCGCAGGACTGCATGTCCCCGATGAAACAGCCCTGGGCGAGGGCATCGAGGGTCGGGTCGTCACCCAGTCCGACCGGCGGCACCGTCGGGTCGGGGATGGGTCCGGCGTCGGTCGGCACCCCACTGCCGGTGGGCTGCTCGGTGGGTGAGGACTCCGCCGAGCTCGAGGTGGTCTGCTCGGTGGTGGACGACTCCGCCGTGGTCGGGTCGGTCGTGGCGGTCGCGCCCGAGGCGACGGGCCCGGGGTCGTCGTTCCTGCCGAAGACCAGGTACAACGCCACGCCGACGGCGGCGAGCACCACGACGCCGGCCACGATCAGGGCGATGAGGGTGTTCTTGTTTCCCTTGGGCGGTGCGCCGCCGGGACCCCCCGGCGCGCCCCACGGTGGCGGCTGGCCGTACTGCCCCGGAGCGCCGTACGGGCCGGGCTGCCCGAACTGACCGGGTTGGCCCGGCTGGCCGTAGGGCGGCTGGGCCGGCTGCCCGTACGGCGGTGACCCCGGCTGGCCGTAGGGCGGCTGGGCCGGCTGGCCGTAGGGCGGCTGCTGCCCATAGGGAGGCGGCTGCCCATAGGGAGGCGGCTGCGGGAACTGCTGCGTCTGGTCGCGGGGCTGGTCGGCCGGCGGACCGAACCGCTGCGTGGGTTCGTTGCCCGACGATGGATCCCAGCCCTGCGATCCGGGCTGGTCGCCCCCGGTCTCGGAACCGCCCTGCGGCGGGTACGGCGGCTGCGACATGGGGGCTCCTCGGACGACGTCAGTCGACGCAGCGGATGCTAGGGCGTCGTGAGAGCTCCCTCTACGGCTGCCATCCCGGCGCAGAACATTCGCACCGGACACCGAGGTGGACCGGTGCCCGGTGACAGCGGCTCCTCGCCCTCCCGTCGCCGGACCGGAACCGCGGCGTCGGCGCCTGGTGTCGAGGGTCCGGCGGAGCACGGTTCCCATCCACACCATCCAGGAGCAGAGCGTGGCGGCACAGCAGGACGGCATCGGCCAGGACGCCAGCGAGTACCGCATCGAGCACGACTCCATGGGGGAGGTCCGCGTACCCGCCTGGGCCAAGTGGCGGGCCCAGACCCAGCGGGCAGTGGAGAACTTTCCCATCTCGGGGACGCCGATCGAGCGCGAGCTGATCGGCGCCCTGGCCGCGATCAAGGGCGCCGCGGCCACGGTCAACGCCGACCTGGGAGTGCTCGACCGCGAGATCGCCACCGCCGTCTCCGAGGCCGCCGCCGCGGTGGCCCGGGGCGACTGGGACGCCCACTTCCCCATCGACGTCTTCCAGACCGGCTCCGGGACGTCGAGCAACATGAACACCAACGAGGTCATCGCCACCCTGGCCACCGAGGCGCTCGGCAAGCCGGTGCACCCCAACGACCACGTCAACGCCTCGCAGTCGTCCAACGACGTCTTCCCCTCCGCGATCCACATCGCGGCCACCCGGGCGATCGTCGCAACCCTGATCCCGGCACTCGAGCACCTCGAGGCCTCCCTCGACCGCAAGGCCGACGAGTTCGCCGACGTCGTCAAGAGCGGCCGCACCCACCTCATGGATGCCACGCCCGTCACCCTCGGCCAGGAGTTCGGCGGGTACGCCGCCGCGATCCGTTACGGCGTCGAGCGCCTGCAGTCCTGCCTCCCCCGCGTCGGCGAGCTGCCGCTGGGTGGCACGGCGGTGGGTACCGGCATCAACACCCCGCCCGGGTTCGCCGCCGCGATCATCGAGAAGCTGGCCGCCGACATGGGTCTGCCCCTGTCGGAGGCACGCAACCACTTCGAGGCGCAGAGCTCCCGCGACGCCCTCGTCGAGGCCTCGGGTCAGCTGAAGACCATCGCCGTCGGCCTGGTGAAGATCGCCAACGACCTCCGCTGGATGGGCTCGGGTCCGCGCACCGGCCTCGGCGAGATCTTCCTGCCCGACCTGCAGCCGGGCAGCTCGATCATGCCCGGGAAGGTGAACCCGGTGATCCCGGAGGCGACCGTGCAGGTGGCCGCGCAGGTGATCGGTAACGACGCCGCCGTCACCTTCGCGGGGACGACGGGCAACTTCGAGCTCAACGTGACCCTGCCGCTGATGGCGCGCAACGTGCTCGAGTCGATCCGGCTGCTGGCCAACGTCAGCCGGATCCTGGCCGACCGCACCGTCGACGGCATCACCGCCAACGTGGAGCGCTGCCGCGAGCTGGCCGAGTCCTCGCCCTCGATCGTCACGCCGCTGAACAAGTACATCGGCTACGAGGAGGCCGCGATCGTGGCCAAGCAGTCGCTGAAGGAGAAGAAGACGATCCGCCAGGTCGTGGTGGAACGCGGCTACCTCGGCCAGGGCAAGCTCACCGAGCAGCAGCTGGACGAGGCCCTCGACGTCCTGTCGATGACCCACCCCTGATCCACGAGTGGAGTGCCACGGCGCGGCAGACGCTGCCCTGGGCACTCCACTCGTCCGGGCTCGGGGGGCACCGCTCGGCCGGGCGCAGTAGCGTCCGATCCCGTGAGCGAGACAGATGTAGCCCTGCGCTACCCCGGTGGAGAACTGCCCCTTCCCGTCGTCAAGGCGAGCGAGGGGTCCGACGGCTACGACACGAGCAAGCTCCTGTCGACGACCGGCAAGGTCGCTCTCGACATCGGCTTCGTGAACACCGCGTCCTGCGCCTCGGCCATCACCTACATCGACGGTGACGCCGGGATCCTGCGGTACCGCGGATATCCGATCGACCAGCTCGCGGAGCATTCGAGCTTCCTCGAGGTCACCTATCTGCTGATCTACGGCGAGCTGCCCACGGCCGACCAGCTGGGCGCGTTCGACCAGCGCATCCGCCGGCACACGCTGCTGCACGAGGACCTGAAGATGTTCTTCAACGGGTTCCCGCGCGACGCCCACCCGATGCCGGTGCTCTCCTCGGCGGTCAGCGCACTGTCGACCTTCTACCAGGACTCCCTGGATCCGTTCGACGAGGAGCAGGTCGAGATCTCCACCCTGCGGCTGCTGGCGAAGGTGCCGACCATCGCCGCCTACGCGTACAAGAAGTCGGTCGGGCAGCCGTTCCTCTACCCCGACAACTCCTGCGGCCTGGTCGAGAACTTCCTGCGGATGACCTTCGGCTTCCCCGCCGAGCCCTACGAGCAGGACCCCGAGTTGGTCAAGGCGCTGGACATGCTGTTCATCCTGCACGCCGACCACGAGCAGAACTGCTCGACGTCGACCGTGCGGCTGGTCGGCTCCTCGCACGCCAACCTCTTCGCCTCGGTCTCTGCCGGCATCAACGCACTGTTCGGCCCGCTGCACGGCGGTGCCAACCAGTCGGTCCTGGAGATGCTCGAGGCGATCAAGGCCGACGGCGGCAACATCCCGCGGTTCGTCGAGCGGGTGAAGAACAAGGAGCCGGGCGTCAAGCTGATGGGCTTCGGGCACCGCGTCTACAAGAACTACGACCCGCGTGCGGCCATCGTGAAGTCGACGGCGGACACCGTGCTGGACAAGCTCGGCGGTAACAACGAGTTGCTCGACCTGGCCCGCCAGCTCGAGGAGATCGCGCTCGAGGACGACTACTTCATCCAGCGCAAGCTCTATCCGAACGTCGACTTCTACACCGGGCTCATCTACCGGGCGATGGGCTTTCCGATCCGGATGTTCACCGTGCTGTTCGCCATCGGCCGGCTGCCCGGCTGGATCGCGCAGTGGCGCGAGATGATCGCCGACCCGAGCACCAAGATCGGCCGTCCCCGCCAGCTCTACACGGGAGCCACGGAGCGGAACTTCGTCCCTGTCTCCGACCGCTGAGAAGGGACCCCTCCGCGGGACCCCGCGCAACGCTCGGGGCGAGCCTCGGGACGCGGCCCTACGCCTGTCTCGACCGGGCCGGGCAGCTCCTCCTCCCAGGAGGGCTGCCCGGCCCGATCCGTGTCCTGACCCGGCGCCCTACGGTGGACGCGCCCGCGCACTCCTGGAGGACACCATGACCGAGACCGACGAGGACGTCCTCTTCGTGCCGCCGGTCCCGCTGGCGACAGGACAGCTACTCGAACCCGAGGGCGACGGTCCGCCGCTGCGGATCACCAAGGTCGAGTTCGTCGTCTCCACCGAGGACGGCGGCGAGCTCCGGATCCCCCTGGTCCATCGGCACGGCGCCTGGTGGGCTCCGTGACCCGGGCCGCCTGACCCGGGCGGTCCGACCCACCCCGGTCTGATCCACCCGCAGGACCTGCTCGTCCCCTCCCCCGTCCACCCTCCCCGGACGGGTGGCCCCCGCCCGATCCCCGCTCCCCCCTTGGGGTGAGACCGCCGCGGGGGCTCTGCTCCGCCGTCGCCGCGGCGTCGATACGAGGTCCGAGTGCTTCCGGCTGCACACCGCAGCCGGAGCCGACCACGTACCGACGACGCCGGGGGACGCTGCAGTGCCTGCCACACGCACGGCCGTGCGTCCCGACCTGTCCCCGCGGGAGATCCAGGCGCTGCGCGAGGCCCTCGCGGTCCGCCAGGCTCTCGCCGCCGGTCGCCCCCTGACCGCCGAGCAGGCCGCCGTCCTCAGGACCGCCGCGGCGACCATCGGCGCCACCCCCGGCCGTCGTACCGCCGCGTCCGGTGCCCGTAAGCCATCTGCGCGCACGTCGGCGGCTCGACAGTCCGCCACCCGCAAGCCGGCTCGGAAGCCCGTGACCCGCACGTCCGCGACCCGCACGCCCGCAGCCCGAAAGGCTGTCAAGGCGGCCCGCAAGGCAGCGCGCGTGGCCGCCCGCGCCGGAACGGAGGGCACCGCCGGCTTCGCCTGGCGCACCCGGATCGGTCTCGTTGCCGCGAGCGCGGTCCTGCTCCCAGCGCTGGCCACGATCGCCCTGACCGGACCGAAGGACGCCACGACCGGCGGTCCACAGGACGCCACGTCGCTGGCGCTCACCGCGCAGTCGACCCTGCTGCAGCACGCCGACCGCTACCGGCAGCTGCAGCACGAGGCCGCCCAGGCCCGGGCCGACCTGACGACGGCGCGCGCCGCCGAGCAGGCCGCCCTGACCCGGGTCGACGCCGAGCAGCAGGTCGTCGGCACGACCGCGGCCGACCTCTACCGGTCCACCCCCGAGGGCCGGGTTCCCGGACTGGCCCTCAGCGTCCACGACGCCGACGCCACGGGCGACGTCCTCTTCGCCCAGGCGGTCTCCGAACGGGAGGAGCAGGCCGCAGAAGGCACCGTCGCCCGGGCGGAGCGCGCCGCAGCCGAGCTGGCCCTCGCCACGGCGCGGGTGACCGATGCGCGCGCCGCCCTGGACGAGGCCGGCCGGCGCGCCGAGG
>JAOPWH010000126.1 GCA_025965795.1 Blastococcus sp. | reverse complement strand
CCAGGCCGGAGTTCTCGGGTGCGACGAAGAAGGTGTCCATCATCGTGCGCGCCGGGTGGTCGGCGCCGATGTTGAGCGCGTCGAAGTTCAGCCACTCCGCCTCGAGCTCGGGGCCGTCGGCCACTTCGTAGCCCATGCCCACGAAGATGTCGCCGAACCGGTCGGTGAGCCTGGTGAGCGGGTGCCGGGCGCCCCGGGGGGAGCGGTCCCACGGCAGCGTGACGTCCACCCGCTCCTCGGCCAGCACCCGCGCGTCCCGCTCGGCCTCGAGCTCGGCCAGCCGGCTCTCGTACGCCTCGGTCAGCGCTACGCGGGCCGCGTTCACCCGCTTGCCTGCGTCCGAACGGGCCGCCGGGGGCAGGGCACCGAGCTCACGCCGGGCCAGCAGCACCGGGGCCCGGTCGCCGAGGTGAGCAGGGCGGACGGCGGCCAGCGACTCGAGGTCCGTTGCCCCCGCGAACGCCTTCTGCGCAGCGGTCACCGCCTCGTCGAGGGCCTCGGCCGAGAGCGAGGCGACCTGCTTGGGGTCGTATGGATCGTTGGCGCCAGACACGGGACGCCATTCTGCCCGGCTCGCCCCTTCCGCCGCGCCTGGGTTCCCGGCCGGAGCGCCGCGCTCGCTCGTCGGCGCATCCTGGCTCGGTGCAGGTGGTCCTGCCTCACCGTCGATACTGAGCCAGGACCCTGTTGATCAGGTGCCTGATCAACAGCACCGGAACCGGAGGTCGGCGTGGCGGTGCTGCTCGCGCTCGGCTGCGCCGTCGTCTACGGCGCGTCCGACTTCCTCGGCGGCCTGGCCAGCCGGCGGGCATCGGTGTTCGGCGTGGTCGCCGTGTCCCAGGTCGTGGGCCTGGTGGCTCTTCTCGCCCTGCTGCCCTGGCTGGGCGGTCCCGTCGGATCCGCCGACCTCTGGTGGGGCGCCGCCGCGGGCTTGGCGGGGGCCACTGGTCTGATGGTCTTCTTCCGCACCCTCGCCCGCGGGGTCATGAGCGTGATCGCGCCCGTCACGGCGCTCAGCGCCGCCGCCGTCCCCGTGCTGGTCGGGCTCGTCGGCGGCGACCGGATCGGCGCGTGGGCCGCCGTCGGCATCGCGGTCGCACTGGCCGCCGTCGTCCTCGTGTCGGCCGAGGGCGGGCTCTCGACGCTGCGTGCCGCGCGTCCGGCCAGCCTGGCCCCGGCGCTGCTCGCCGGCTCCATGTTCGGGGTGTTCTTCGTCCTGCTGGACCAGACCTCCGACGGCTCGGGGCTGACGCCCCTGGCCACGGCCCGGCTGGCGTCGCTGGGACTCGTCGTGGTGATCGCGCTGGCGGGCCGGAATTCCTTGCGGGTGGCCCGACCGGCCCTTCCGATCGCGGCGGCCTCCGGCGTGGGCGACATGGCCGCCAACGCCCTCTTCCTGCTGGCCACCCAGCAGGACGGTCAGCTGGCGATCATCGGCGTCCTGGCCGCGCTCTACCCCGTGAGCACCGTGCTGCTGGCGCAGGTCGTGCTGCGCGAGCGGCTCGTCGTTGCCCAGGTCGCCGGCCTCGGTGCAGCGGTGGCTGCCGTCGTGCTCATCACGCTGCCCGGCTGACGACGGTGCGCCGCCGGATCAGGACCGGCGAGGGGGCAGGAGGGCGCCGAGCCCGCCGTCGGCGAGGTCGGTCAGCTGGCCCACCAGCTCGGCCGCCGGGACGGCTCGGGTCTCGGCCCACCAGTGCGCGGCCAGCTGGACCATGCCGACGATGCCGTACGCCCAGGTCATGGCCGGGGCCGTGGACCGTCCGGCCTCGGCCAGTCGTTCCGTCATGGCGGCCGCCAGTGCCTCGGCGATCTCCCGTTCGGTAGCGGCGACGAGGTCGGCTCGTCCGGACCGGCCGACGTGGGCATAGGCGAAGCGGTAGAGCGCCGGCTCGTCCTCGATGAGGGCCACGAAAGCGGCGATGACGGCATGCAGCCGGGCGCGGTCGTTCGCGTGGTCACGGGCGAGCTCGCCCAGCAGCCGGGGCAGCAGGACGACGTCGGAGATCCGCTCCAGCACGGCGTCCACGAGCTCGTCCTTGTCGCTGAAGTAGCGGTAGATGACGGTCTTGGAGACGCCGGCGCTGCGGGCGACGTCGTCGACGGCGAACGCCGGGCCCGCGAGCCGGACCGCCTCCACAGCGGCCGCGGTCAGCTCTTCTCGGCGCGCCCGCCGGTGCTCGGTCCAACGCGACCGGCGCCCGTCGGACGCCGGAACGGTGGTAGCCGGGGCCGGAACGCGGGCGGGGCCGACGGGATCATCGGCCACCGGTTGCGTGTGTTTCACGGTTACAGCTACCTTTCCTCACAGCCCGTCGCCCGCTGGAGCTGTCGACCCCCTGCTCGGGCGTCCTGCGACCCCGTCGTCGACATCGACCGGCCGCTCCGATTCCTGACCTCCTCTACGGTCTGTCACTGGAGTGGTCGACGCTGTCCGGCACGCCGCTGTAGGACTCAATGACCGAAGAACAGCGCGTCACACTCACGAGCCACGAGTACTGCTCGATCTCCGGGGTCCGATCTGGTTCGAGTGTCTGCTCATGCAACTGATGGTGCGCGAAATCCACGGCGACGACCCGGCGCAGCCGCACGTCCAGCGGGCCTGACCGAGGTCGCCGACGAATGCCGCGCCCACCTGGTGCAGGTGGAGTAGCAGGGGCGCATTTTCCGCGCCCTGCTACTCCGCTCGAGACTGCGTCGTGTACAGGCAGATCGCGGCGGCGGCGGCGAGGTTCAGGCTCTCCGCCCGGCCGCGCATGGGGATGCGCACCCTCGCGTTCGCGAGGGCGGCCAGCTCCGGGGGCACCCCTCGGGCCTCGTTGCCGAACAGCCACATGACCGGGCCGGCGAGTTCGGTGGTCAGCGAGTCGAGGGAGACCTCACCCCCGCCGTCGGCGGCCAGCACGGTCACCCCCGCGTCCCGCAGTGCGGTGATCAGGGGCGCCAGGGGCGCACCCCGGACGACGTCGACGTGGAAGAGGCTGCCCGCGCTCGCCCGAACGGCCTTGCCGCCGTAGGGGTCGGCCGAGCCGGCGCCGAACACGACCGCCCCTGCTCCACAGGCGTCCGCGGTTCGCAGCACCGTGCCGGCGTTACCGGGATCGGCGAGCTCGGCCAGCGCGACCGAGAGCCTCGGCGGCTTCTCGATCAGGGTCTCGGCTGCGACGTCCCGCAGCGCGCAGACGGCGACCAGGCCCTGCGGCGTGACCGTCTCCGACAGCCCTGCGGCCGCCTTGTCGGTGAGCAGCCGCACCGGCACCGGCGAGCCGGCGAGCAGGTCGCGGTGGGCGGCAGCGGCGGCCTCGGTGGCGAAGACCTCGCGGACGCCGTCCGGATCGGCGAGAGCCTCGACGACGGCCTGCCGTCCCTCGGCGAGGAAAAGCCCGGCCGCGTCCCGGCCGGCCCGCCGGGTCAGCTTGCGCACGGTGACGATGCGGGCGGAGCGCTCCGTCAACAGATCGACGCCTGCCATGAGCGTGCCCCCTCCGATGTCGTGGTCGGCACAGACGCCGACGCCGCCGGTGCCGGCCACCAAGGACCGGTCACCGACGGCGTCGGTCGGCCCTCCTGCAGGGGCCCACCGCGAGCGTGCGAGTGGTGGGGGGGGCAGGAGGGTCCTCTGTCAGGCTGCCTGGCCCTCGGTCGCCGGAACAGCGGCGACGGCGGCGCGCGCGGTCTCCACCAGGGCGGCGAACGCGGCCGGCTCGTTGACGGCGAGCTCGGCCAGGACGCGACGGTCCAGCTCGATGCCGGCGAGCTTGAGGCCCTGCATGAACCGGTTGTAGGTCATGTCGTTCAGGCGGGCCGCGGCGTTGATCCGGGTGATCCACAGCTTGCGGAAGTCACCCTTGCGCGCCTTGCGGTCGCGGTAGGCGTAGGTCGCCGAGTGGAGCAGCTGCTCCTTGGCCTTGCGGTACAGACGCGAACGCTGACCGCGGTAGCCGCTGGCGGCCTCGAGGGTCGTCCGGCGCTTCTTCTGGGCGTTGACCGCCCGCTTCACGCGTGCCACGTGAGAGCTCCTGTCTTCTGGTTACGGAAAGGGCGGTCAGAGACCGAGCAGCTTGCGCATCCGCGGCGCGTCGGCCGGGGAGAGCACGCCCGTGCCGTCGATGCGCCGCTTGCGCGAGGACGACTTGTGCTCGAACTTGTGCTGGTTGTTCGTGTGCTCGGCCACCAGCTTGCCGGTGCCGGTCACGCGAATCCGCTTGCTCGCGCCCTTGTGGGTCTTCTGCTTCGGCATGTCCTCGTCCTGTTCGTGTCGTTGCTACGTCGTCGGCCCTCCTGCAGGCGCCCGCCGCGAGCGTGCGGGGGCAGGAGGGTCTTTCATCAGGCGGTGGGCGCCTGCTCCTCGGCCGCCGAGTGCTTCTCTGCCTTCGCGGAGCGGCGCGCGGCATCAGTCGCTGCCTGGTTCCGGTGCGGAGCGATCACCATCACCATGTTGCGGCCGTCCTGCTTCGGGTTGGACTCCACGACACCCAGTTCGGCGACGTCAGCGGCCAGGCGCTGCAGCAGGCGGTACCCCATCTCCGGGCGGGACTGTTCCCGGCCCCGGAACATGACGGTGATCTTGACCTTGTCGCCGCCCTTGAGGAAGCGCTCGACATGGCCCTTCTTGGTCTCGTAGTCGTGCGGGTCGATCTTGAGGCGCAGCCGCATCTCCTTGATGACGGTGAGCGCCTGGTTCCGCCGGGCCTCGCGGGCCTTCTGCGCGGACTCGTACTTGAACTTCCCGTAGTCCATGAGCTTGCAGACCGGCGGCCGGGCCATGGGAGCGACCTCGACGAGGTCGAGCTCCGAGTCCTGGGCCAGTCGCAACGCTTCGCCGATCGACACGA
>JAOPWH010000023.1 GCA_025965795.1 Blastococcus sp. | reverse complement strand
GGGCGGGCCGGCCGGCGGACGACCGGCGCCAGGACGCGTGGAGGCCGGCGTAGGGGCCGTCGGCGTCGACGAGCTCCGCATGCGTGCCGCGCTGCACGACGTGCCCGCCGTCGACGACCAGCACCTCGTCGGCCCGTTCCGCGGTGGACAGCCGGTGGGCGATGGTGAGCGTCGTCCGGCCGTCGGTGAGCCGGTCCAGCGCCCGGGTCAGGCGCTGCTCGGTCGCGGGGTCCACCGCACTGGTGGCCTCGTCGAGCACGAGGAGATCGGGATCTGCGACGTAGGCCCTGGCGACCGCGACCAGCTGCCGCTCCCCGGCCGACAGCGACTCACCCCGCTGGCCGACCGGCGTCGCCACGCCGTCCCCGAGTCCGGCGACCCAGTCGCCGAGGCCGAGCTCGTCGAAGGCGGCCGCCACGTCGTCGTCGGTCATTCCCGGCCGGCCGTAGCGGACGTTGTCTGCCACGGTCGCGTCGAACAGGAAGCCGTCCTGGGGAACCATGACCACCCGCGAGCGCAACGAGGCGAAGGCGACGTCGCTCAAGGGCACCCAGCCCGCGGGGTCCGAGCCGAGCAGCACCCGGCCTTCGACCGGGTCCATCAGCCGGGTGACCAGCTTGGCGAACGTCGTCTTGCCCGAACCGGTCTCCCCCACGATCGCCACCCGGCGGCGCGGCTCGACGGTCAGGTCCACGCCGTCCAGAGCGGGGCGGGCGCCCGGTGCGTACCGGAAGGTGACGGCGTCGAAACGGACGCCGAGCGGGCCGGCCGGCAGCTCGTGCACGCCGTGCGGGTCGTCGATCGCCGGATCGCGGATGTCGGGCTCGGTGTCGATCACGTCGAGCACACGCCGGAATCCGGCGAGGGCATTCTGCGCCTCGTTGAGCACCTCGCTCGCTGTCTGCACCGGGGCGACGAAGAGGGTGACGAGGAAGAGGAAGGCGACCAGCGTGCCCGCGGTGATGCCACCGGAGAGGCCGAGCAGGACGCCGACGACCACGACGGCCGCGTTGGCCAGGGCGGCGACGAACTCGCCGCTGACGAAGACCGCCGCGGTGACCTTCTGCGCGTCGACCTGCGAGCGGTAGTGCCGGTCGATGGCGGCGTCGATCCGCTGCGCCGTCCGCGCACGGACGCCGTAGGCGCGGACCGTCGGCGCCCCGACGACGGACTCGGCCACGGCGGCGAGCACGTCGCCGACCCGCTCCCGGACGACGCCGTACACGCGGGCCAGCCGGCCGGCGAACCACCGCACCGCGATACCGAGCGGGATGAAGCACGCCAGCACCAGCAACGTGAGCTGCCACGAGTAGAGGCTCATGACCACGGTGGCGACGACGAGCTGGCCCAGGCTCACCAGGCCGAGCACGCCGCCCCACTGCATGAACACCGAGAGCTGGTCGACGTCGCTGGTGACCCGGGAGACCAGGGAGCCGCGGCGCTCGCCCTGCTGGTGCAGCACCGAGAGGTCGTGCACGTGACGGAAAGCCCGGACCCGGAGCCCCGCGAGCGCTGTCTCCGTCGTCTTGAACAGCCGGACGTTCATCCGGTAGACGGCGATGGCGGTGAGGATCAGGACGACCGCGCAGGCGCCGATGAGCCGCGCGATGAGGCCCATGTCCGGCCCCGCGGCGGTGGCGGTGAGCCCCCGGTCGATGACCTGCTGGACCGCGACGGGCACGACGACCCGGCCCGCGGTGGCGACGAGCGCGAGCGCGAAGGTTGCGGGCAGCCCGCGGCGGAACTCGGGCATCATCCGCAGGCCGCGGCGCAGCGTGGTGAAGGCTCCCTCGGAGCGGTGGTCGTCGGTCAGGTCCGCCAGGTCCTTGGACGTCCGGCTCATGCGAGCACCCCCTCGGGCGAGTACGCCCGCACGAGCGCGGCATAACCCGGGACGTCCTCGAGCAGCTGCTCGTGGCTGCCGCGCGCCAGGGCCCGGCCGTGCTCGATCCAGACCACCTCGTCGGCGAGGGAGATCGTGGCCTGGCGGTAGGCGATGACCACCACGGTCACCGGGGAGTCGCTGCTGCGGAGGGCGTCGAGGATGCGGGCCTCCACCGACGGGTCGACGGCGCTGGTCGCGTCGTCCAGGACGAGCAGCCGGGGACGGCGGAGCACCGCGCGGGCCAGGGCGAGGCGCTGACGCTGACCGCCGGAGAGCGAGGCGCCGCGCTCCCCGACCCGGGTGTCGAGCCCCTCCGGCAGCGCGGTCACGAAGTCGTCGGCAGCGGCCACGCGCAGCGCCGTCCACACCTGATCGTCGTCGACGTCGGCGCCGAGGGTGACGTTGCCGCGCACGGTGTCGTCGAAGAGGAAGGCGCCCTGGGCGACGAAGGCCGCCTGCGAGCTGACCTCGCCCTCGCGCAGCCGGCGGAGGTCGACGCCGTCGAGGAGCACCTCGCCCCCGACCGGGTCGACCAGCCGGACCAGCAGGCCGGCCAGCGTCGACTTGCCGGACCCGGTCGGTCCGACCACGGCGACCGTGCTGCCGGCGGCGACGTCGAAGGTCACGTCTGTGAGGGTCGGGCGGCCGGCGCCCTCGAAGGTGAAGCCCACCCCGCGGACGTCGAGCCCGGCACCCTCGCCGCCGGTCGGAGCGGAGTCGGGACCGTAGACCGTCTCGCCGCTCGCCTCGAGGACGGGCGTGACGCGGTCGAAGCCGGCCAGGGCGCGCGGCAGGTCGGCCAGCACCCAGCCGATCGCCCGGATCGGCAGCGCCAGCAGGGTGAACAGGTAGGCGATGGCGACCAGCTCGCCCGCGTCGGTGGTGCCCTCGGCCACCCGGCCTGCGCCGATGAGCAGCACGGCGAGCGTGCCCAGGCTGGGCAGCGCCTCCATCATCGGGTCGAACAGGCCCCGCACGCGGCCGACGGCGACCAGACCGTCGCGCAGCTGCTCGGCCCGCGCGGCGAACCGGGCGGTCTCGACGTCCTCCCGGCCCAGGGTCTTGACGACCAGAGCGGCGTCGAAGCTCTCGTGCGCGATCTCGCTGACCTCGGCGCGCAGCTGCTGGGCCCGCTGCATGCGCGGGGACATCACCTGCGAGTAGACGATGTTGACCACGAAGACCAGCGGGAAGACCACCAGCCCGACGACCGCCAGCAGCGGGTCGGTGAGCACCAGGGCGACCGACGTGATCGCGATCATCACCAGCGCCCCGCAGGCGAACGGCAACGGCGCGACGAAGAACCAGGCCGCCTCGACGTCGGAGTTCGCGTTGGACAGGAGCTGGCCGGTCGGGTGCCGCTGGTGCCAGGACAGCGGGAGCCGCAGGTACTGGCCGGTGACCCGGCGACGGTAGTCGGCCTGCAGCCGGTAGCTCATGATCCCGGCGAACAACCGCCGGCCGAGGATGCCCACGATCTTCAGGACGGCGACGCCCATGATCGCGGCGACGGCGAGACCGAGCGCGGCCCCGGTGGTGGCGCCCTCGGCGAAGGCCGGCAGGAGCACCCGGTCGGTCACCCTGCCGATGACCCAGGCGCTGGCGACGGTCATTGCGCCGTAGAGGCTGCTGGCCGTGACGGCGAGGGCGAACATGCCGGGCTGCTCGACGATCGCCCGGAGGACGTGCCGCAGGCCTCGGCGGACAACAGGATCACGGCCCCGGCGCACGACGGCGTCTCGACGGCGGGACACAGATCTCCTCAGGGGTCGAGCGGCGGTCTTCCGGATCCTACGCGTTCCTTAGTCCGGCTAACCGGTGGCGAGCAGCAGCCCGCGCGGCCGGAAGAGTTAACTTCGGGTGATGAGCGACTCTTCCCGCCCGTTCCACGACCGCGAACGGGCGGAGCTGGCCGACCTGCTCGACAAGCTCGGGCCGGACGCGCCGACCTGCTGCGAGGGCTGGACCACCGCGCACCTCGCCGCGCATCTGGCCGTGCGCGACCGTCGTCCGGACTCGATGGCGGGTTTCGCGCTCGAGGGCGTGTCCGCTGCCCGGGCACTGACCGCGCGGTCGCACGCGATGGAGGACCGGCTCCGGACGTCGACCCCGTTCGCCGCCGTGGTCGACCGGGTGCGGTCGGGCCCGCCGCCCTGGATGCCGACCGCCTGGCCCGGGGTGGCCGGGGTGGCCAACACCGCCGAGTTCGCGATCCATCACGAGGACGTCCGCCGTGCCCAGCCCGACTGGGCCCCGCGGCCGCTGTCACCGACCGATCAGGACGCACTCTGGGGCCCGACGTCGCTGTTCGCCCGCCGCGTGCGGGGCGGGGTCGTGCTCCGCCGCACCGACGTCGACGGCGCGGAGAAGCGGATCGGCGACGGCGGTCGGACTCTGGCCGGCGAGCCGCTGGAGCTCCTGCTCTGGACCAGCGGCCGCCGCGACGTCGCCCGCGTCACCGTGAGCTGAGCGGAGTGCAGGGCGCGGAAAGTGCGCCCCTCCTACTCCGCTCAGCGGGTCGGGTGGCCGGTCCTGGCCAGCTCGGCCTTGACGTCGCCGATCCGGAGCAGGCCGAAGTGGAAGACGCTGGCGGCGAGGACGGCGTCTGCGCCCGCCTCGACCGCGGGCGGGAAGTGCTCGACCGCGCCCGCTCCCCCGCTGGCGACCACCGGCACCCGCACCTCGCGGCGCACCGCGCGGATCAGCTCGGTGTCGAACCCGGCGCGGGTGCCGTCGGCATCCATCGAGTTGAGCAGGATCTCGCCCACCCCGAGCTCGGCGGCCTGCACCGCCCACTCGACGGCGTCCCGGCCGGTGCCGCGCCGTCCGCCGTGCGTGGTGATCTCGAACCCGGACCCGGTGACCGCGCCGTCCTGGCAGCGCCGCGCGTCGATCGAGAGCACCAGCACCTGGTTGCCGAACCGGTCGGCGATCTCGGCGATCAGGTCCGGGCGGGCCACGGCGGCGGTGTTCACGCCCACCTTGTCCGCGCCGGCCCGTAGCAGCCGGTCGACGTCGTCGGCGCTGCGCACGCCGCCGCCGACGGTGAGCGGGATGAAGACGCTGTCGGCGGTCCGGCTGACCATGTCGTAGGTGGTGGCGCGGTCCCCGGAACTCGCCGTGATGTCGAGGAAGGTCAGCTCGTCGGCGCCCTCGGCGTCGTAGATGCGGGCCATCTCCACCGGGTCGCCGGCGTCGCGCAGGTCGACGAAGTTCACGCCCTTGACCACCCGGCCGGCGTCCACGTCCAGGCACGGGATGACCCGCACCGCCAGGCTCATCTCCCCGCTCCCCGGCCCCAGGTACTCACGCCGGCATCCCGCGCACCGCGTCCGCCTCGATCTCGACCAGCATCTCCGGATCGATCAGAGCAGCCACCTGCACCATCGTCGTCGCCGGTCGGACGTCGCCGAACACCTCGCCGTGGGCACGCCCGATCTCCTCCCAGCGGGAGATGTCCGTGACGAAGATCCGGGTGCGGACGACGTCGTTGATCGAGAACCCGGCCCTCAGGAGCGACCCGGCGATGATCTCGAGTGCCTGGCGCGTCTGCGCCGCGGCGTCACCCGGGTGCGCGACGGAGCCCTTGACCATGGACGTCGTCCCGCTGACCCACGCGGCCTCGCCCCGGACGACGACCCTGCTGTACCCGACGATGCCCTCCCACGGCGCACCCGAGCCGAAGCGGATGACGCTCACGCGCTCTCCCCCGTCACCGTCAGCGCCTCCGGGAGCGTGAACGCGCCGGCGTACAGCGCCTTGCCGACGATCGCCCCCTCGACCCCGATGGCGGTCAGGGCGGCCAGCGCCCGGAGATCGTCGAGCGAGCTCACCCCGCCCGACGCGATCACGGGCCGGGGGGTGGCGGCGCAGACCTCGCGCAGGAGATCGAGGTTGGGCCCGCGCAGCGTGCCGTCCTTGGTGATGTCGGTGACCACGTAGCGGGCGCAGCCCTCGGCGTCGAGGCGGGCGAGGGTCTCGTAGAGCTCGCCGCCCTCGCGGGTCCAGCCGCGGGCGGCCAGTTTGGTGCCGCGGACGTCGAGGCCGACGGCGATCCGGTCGCCGTACTCGGCGATGGCCCGCGCGCACCACTCGGGCGACTCCAGTGCGGCGGTACCCAGGTTGACCCGGCGGCAGCCGGTCGCCAGCGCGGCGGTCAGCGACTCGTCGTCGCGGATGCCGCCGGACAGCTCGACGTCGACGTCGAGCTCGGCCACCACACGGGCCAGCAGCTCGCGGTTCGAACCCCGGCCGAAGGCGGCGTCGAGGTCGACCAGGTGCACCCACTCGGCGCCGTCCCGCTGCCACTGCATGGCCGCCTCGAGAGGGTCGCCGTAGGCGGTCTCGCTCCCGGCCTCCCCCTGGACCAGCCGCACGGCCTGGCCGTCGGCGACGTCGACGGCGGGGAGCAGCTGCAGCTTGGGCACGGAGGCCAGCCTAGGAGCGCCCACCGGTGGTCGTGTGCGGCAGGGTGGCCGCCGGGAACTTCGCGGAGCTCGTCGGGCGCCAGCCTGCTTCCTCGGAATCTTCGCCCGGAGTAGCGTCCGGCCCCCGATCGTCAGGGAGCTGTGATGCCCCAGCACGTCGCCGCCGTGAGATGCGCCGTCCTCGTCGCCGGGCTGGTGGGCCTCACCTCATGTGCCTCCGACGGGAAAGACGCCGGAGCCACCGCACCTTCCACCACGACGTCCGTATCCAGCGTGGCCACGCAGCCGCCGGACTACCCCGCGTTCCCCGTGCCCGACGACTCCGTGATCGAGCTCGCCAGCCCGGACTGGCTCGTCGACGCCGGCGACGACGGGATCTGGGTGAAGCTCGACCATGGGCCGGCCCTGCGGCTGGATCCGGTCACCGGAGCGATCTTGACCACGGCACCGGTCGCGGGCGAGCTCTGCCAGGGACTCGGCGCCGGACTGGGCTACATCTGGAGTTGCTCGGACACCGACATCGTCCGCATCGACCCCGCGTCCGGTCAGGTGGAGGCCACCTTCTCCGTTTCCAAGGCTCGCCAGCAGGGGAACATCGTGGTCGCCGACGACCGCGTGTGGGTGCTCACCGGCGACGGCAGCACGCTGCTGGGTCTCGACGCCGTCAGCGGCGCGACGACGTCGACCGTCTCGCTGGATGTCCGCGGGACCGACCTCGCGGCCGGTGCCGCCGGCCTGTGGGTGGTCAGCTCCCTCGACGGCCAAGCGCTGCGGGTGGACCCGGACAGGGGCACTGTGGACCGCCGCGTCGAGGGCCTGGACCAGCCGTTCGCGATCGCCGTCACCGACCAGGTCTGGGTCAGCGGCGGATCCACGGTGCGCATCGATCCCGACTCGGGGAAGGTGCTGCTCACCTCCCCGCTCGGCAGCGGCGACCTCGGCGGGATCGCGATCGGGGAAGACCGGGTGTGGGTGCGCAACGCGACCCGGCTCCTCGTGGGGCTCGACCCGGCGGACGGCGCACCCGTCGTCGGTTACGACTGGCCCGATGCCACGGCCGGGGGTGACGTCCTCGTCGCCGCCGGGGCGGTGTGGGTGTCCTACAACGACAAGGGGGTCTTCCGCCTGGATCCGGATCCGACCGGCTGACAACGGGCGCCCCTTCCGCCGGGGACCGCCACAGTCGGGTGAGGGTGCTCCCGCGGGGTGTAGGAGAGTCGTGGCCGTGGAGTGCTCCGATGGAATTCGGTGACGTCGTGCGCCGCCGGCGCATTGTGCGCGACTACGACCCCGCCCGGCCGGTGCCGTCGGAGGTGCGGGAGCGGCTGCTCGACCAAGCGATCCGCGCGCCG
>JAOPWH010000304.1 GCA_025965795.1 Blastococcus sp. | reverse complement strand
GCCGGAGCCGCCGAAGCTGCCGCCACCGGAGCGGCCACCGCCACCGCCACCGCCGAACCCGCCGCCGAAGCCACCTCCACCGCCGAACCCGCCGCCGCGCCCGCCGCCGGACAGGATCCCGCCGAGGACGAGGCTGCCCAGGTCGATCCCGCCGCGGCGACCGCCCCCGAACCCGCCGCCGAAGCCGCCGGACGGCCCGTACCCACCGCCGTGGCCGCCGCCGTATCCGCCGTACCCGCCGCCGCCGGACCAGTCGGAGACGTCGTCCTGGGCCAGGTCCAGGGCCTGCTGCGCCAGGCCGGCCGCCTGATGGGCCTCCCGCAGCGCCCCCACCGGATCGTCGCGGCCCTGCTCGACGGCGACGTCGAGGTGGCGCTGGGCTTCGGCCAGGCGGGTGCGCGCCTCGGGGCCGATCGCGCCGCGGCGGGTGTTGATGAAGTCGCTCGCCGCGTCGATGGTCGACCGGGCGGTGAGCAGCGCCTGCTCCAGTGACGCACCCGCCCGGCGGGCCTGGGTCTGCGCGTCGCGGGCGACCGAGAGCGCCTGCTCCAGCGAGATGTCGGCCTCCTCCAACTGGCGCAGCGCTGCCAACGGGTCGGCGAGCGAACCGTCGGCGCGGCTCAGCACGGCGTCGGCGGCCGCGAGCGCGGCCTCGGCGCGGGCGATCTGCGGTCCGAGCCCGCTGCGGTTGGCGTCCCGGACGAGCGCACGCGCCTCCGCGAGGTCCTTCTCGGTCTCCGCCCGCACGTCGGCGACCCGGCCCGATGCGGCGTCCAGGTCCGCGGCGAGCCGGCCGACGGCGTCGAGCAGCGTGCCGCTCTGCGCGACGGCGTCCTCCGCCGCTCGGATGTCGCCCACCGCCTGCCCGGTCTCACCGGCGGCGAGCGCATCCCGGGCCTCGCCGGCCTCCTGCTCGGCGGCGGCCAGCCGAGCGCGCGCCTCGGTGACGTTGTCGGCGACCGGGCTCAGCGCCGAAGCGGCGAACCGCGCCTGAAGGCTGGTCAGCTGCGCCTCGACCTGCGGGATCCGCGCCTGCAGGGCGTCGATCCGCGGTCGGAGTGCTTCGAGCACCGCGGGCGCGGTGTTCTCCAGATCGCGCAGCTCGGCGAACGACTCCGCCTGCTCGTCCAGCCGCGCGTCGGCCGCCGCCGTGAGCCGCAGCATCTCGCCCAGCATCTGGCGGGTGGTCGGTTCGTCCTCGGGAATCTCGTCATCGAGCTGCTGGCGGATGGTGAATGCCCGCGACAGCTCGTCCCGCGACCGGGCCAGCGCCTCGTCGAAGCCGGTCACCGCGTCCTCGCCGTACTGGACGCGGGCGAAGTCGAGGTCGAGCTGCGAGGTCTTCATCGCCTCGTCCAGTTCGAGCAGCGCCGTGCTGGCGCGACCCTGCAGCTCCTGGGTCGACGTCCCCTCGTAGGGGTCCTTCCGCTCGATCCGGACCGTCGGGGGTGGCTGCGCCTCCCGCTTGCGGCGGCGCGAGCGGGAGACCAGGTAGGCGCCTCCACCGGCGAGGGCGATGGCGCCGACGACGAGCAGCGCACCTCCCCCGCCGCCCCCGGAGCCGGAGTCGGCGGAACTGCTGGAGGCCGACGCGTCGCCGGTGCGCAGGATGTCGGCGAACGCGACGACGCCGGCCTCCCAGTCGCCCTGGTGGAAGTCCGGCTCGACGTCCTGGCCGGCCAGCTGCTCGATCTCGTCCTTGCTGAGCCCGGAGTTCTGCGGCCGCAGGAAGCCGTACTCGCCGTCGTCGACGGCGACCGCGAGCAGGGCGTCGTTCCCGCCGAGACCCGACAGCGACGCGGTGGAGTCCATCCACGCCGTCGAGGTCTGGCCCTCGAAGGTGTTGACGAAGACGACGAACAGCTGGGTCCCGTCCTCGGTCTGCAGCTCGGTCAGTGCGGCGTCGACCTGCGACTCGTCGCCGATCACGCCGGCCTCGTCGACCACCTGCTGGTCGAGCCGGAACGGCTCGTCGGCCGCGGCCGGGCCCCCGCTCAGGGCGACCAGGGCCGACGCACCGAGCACGACGAACAGCCGGCGCACGGCCACCTCCCGGACAGATTCGGTACGGAAGTGCCGACCCTACCGACGCGGGAGGGGTCCGGGGCCGCCGCACGGGGTAGGGCGGGGTGCCACCGCACCTGACCGCACTCTGGAGGACCCGTGAGCGACCCCGACCGGACACCGGCCACCGACCTCCCACCCGGGGCGGTCCGGGGGGCGGGGAGCTGGGCGGTGGGCAACCGCGGGGACGACCGGTTCTTCGCGGTGTCCCGGCGGTGCCGGCACCAGCTGGCCGATCTCGCCGAGGGCACTGTCGACGCCGACGGCTGCCTGGTCTGCCCCTGGCACCAGAGCCGCTACGACGTCCGTACCGGTGAGATGGTCGAGGGTCCGCGCGGCTTCCTCGGCTACCACGGTCCGACCCCGGTCTACACGCAGCTGGTCGCTGCGGTCGGTCGGCTGGCGAGGCTGCGGGTGCGCCGGGCGGTCCGGCGCGGGAACGACGTCGTCGTCGAGTGAGTGGAGTACCACGGCGGCACCGCCGAGGGCGGCGGAACCGGCACCGCCGAGAACGCCCGTCCGGCTAGGAGTCGGCGAACCGCCGGAGCGCGGGCAGGTCGTGCACGACGTAACCGCCGTCGTCGGCCGACAGCCAGCCGCGCCGCACCAGCCCGGAGAGCGCCCGGTTGAGCGACTGCCGGGTGACCCCGAGCCGTGCCGCCAGCCCGGACTGGCTCATCCCGACCTCGACGTGCACCGTGCCGGTCCTCGTCTCGCGCGCTTCGGCGACGATCAGCTTGGCCAGGCGGCGGGGCAGGTCGAGGAAGACGAGATCCGCGGCACCGCCGGTGAGCCGGCGGACCATGGCGGCCAGCTCCCCGGCCACCGCGAGCAGCAACGCCGGATCGGCCTCGAAGGCCGCGCGGACGTCGGCGGCCGGGAGGGTGAGGAGTTCCGTCGCCCCCACCGCCTCCGCGCTCGCCGACCGGGCGGCACCGTCGATGATGGAGAGCTCCCCGATCGTGTCCCCCGGCCCCAGCACCGACAGCGTCAGTTCGTCCCCGCGCGGGGAGGTGACGAGGACCCGCACGCGTCCGGTACGCACGACGTAGAGGTGCTCGCTCGGCTCCCCCTCCGTGAAGACGACCTGACCGGCCGCGAACCGGCGCACGAAGCCACGCCCGGCCAGCCGCGCCAGGCGTTCGGGGGCGGCGGAGGCGAACAGCTCCGTCCGCCGGAGGGCGCTGACCAGTTCCTCGCTGTGCACGCGACTCCTCTCGGCCGACCCTTGTCCGGGCCGTCAGGGTGCCGCAGGCTCGCGCTCCGCACCAGTTCTGCCGCCTGATCGGTGGAGGCGCACGGACTGCCGTGGGACCGAACAGCAGAAGTGGCGGGGACGGCGCCCCCCGTGGGCGCCGTACCCGCCACCACCACCCCGGGCCGTTTCCCGAGGCTCCACCTCCCTCCGACTCGGCGGGAGCGCTCAGAAGGCCTTGGCGCAGCTGGAGAAGGGGCCGTAGGGGCCGACCGCGTTGGACCAGTAGCGGTAGGAGTCCACCCGCTGGTAGGCGCGGCCGAGGACCGTGCGGCCGGTCGTGTCCAGCCACTCGATCGTGACCAGCATGCGGTAGTTGCCCCGCCAGTTCGCCAGCAGCGAGGTCTGTCCGCTGAAGCGGGCCGGTGCGTTGTCCCAGGCCACGGCCGCTCCGCTGTAGCCGGTCTGCTGGAGCACGGCGCCCGAGGCGGCGTCGATCAGCGCGATCGAGTAGCGCACGTACTGCCAGTCGTTGCCGCCACCGGACCGGTAGTTGCGTGCGTAGATCGTCGGCGGCGCCTCGCTCACGCGCAGGTTGCCCCAGGCAGGCAGGTACTCGCACGCGCCCTGCCCGACGGAGCTGACGCCGGTCGCGCCCGACGAGCCGATGACCGTGGCTCCAGCCGGTGAGGCGAAGCCCACCACCGCCGCGAGGGACAGGAAGGCGACGAACAGGCGAAGAGCGCTGCGACGGATCCGCCCACGGAACGGGGTCGCCAGCGGGGAAGCCGCCCTGTGCGCTGTGGTCTGGGTGTGCAGCTGCCGATCCTTTCCAGCTGAGCTGAATGCGTTGACCGGGGTGCTCGACATGGCCGTCTCCTTCGTCCGCCGCGCCGTCGGCGGCTGCTGGGATCAGGCTGCCGAGCGGCCGGGCGCCCGGCTGTCACCCAGGCGACAGGTCCCCTGACACCTCCCCGACGACCGCCCCGGCGGTGGTCCGTGACGGGAGGAGTGCCCGTGACCGCTCGCGCCAGGGAGCCGCGCCGAGCTCCTGGAAGGTCCGCATCGCCTGGTGCAGCAGGTCCTCCGCCTCCTCCGCCGCCTCCTCCGCCCCGCCCGCAGCCGTCAGCACGTGCCCGAGCGAGAGCCGGGCGCGCGCCGCGTAGAAGGGCGCCCCGAAGTCGTCGAGCGCCTGGACCGCCGCCCGGAGTTCTGGCTCCGCGGAGGCCCGGTCGCCCTCCGCGCGCGCCAGGTCCCCGCGAGCGCGACGGAGCTGGGCACGCAGCAGCGGGCTCAGCTCCCGGCCATCGGCGGCTCCCACCAGGTCGACCAGTGTGCGGGCGCGGGCGAGGTCCCCGCGGTCCAGCAGGTGGTCGACGGCGAAAGTCCAGAGCGACCAGAACTCCTCGCCCATGCCGGCACCGGTGACATGCAGGACGACGGCCCGTTCGATCACGGAGGCATCCGGGTGCGGGCGCCTCATCTCCTGCGTCATCAGGGACCACGCCCGGATGTCGGTGTCGAGGTTCTCGTCGTCTTCAGCGGGTCGGTCGTCCCGCGGGACCTCGCCCCCCGCGGGGTGCCGCTGCCCCGTGGCGTGCGCCATCTGGCGGGCGTAGAGGAGCAGCACGTCCGCCTCGGTCGACTCGCCGGCGACCACGGAGGCGGCCAGCTCGCCGAGCCGCGACCAGTTCCCGTCGACCCAGCAGATCGCGGCAACGTTCTCGCGGGCCAGCGCGAGCAACCACCGGTCGTTGATCCGTTCGGCGAAGTCGAGCGCCTGCTCGCCGAAGGTCCGCGCCTCCGACAGGTCGTGGGAGATCGAGAAGGCACACAGGTTCACCAGCGGCAGCGCCCCTTCCCAGTCCCGCCCGGCGGCCCGGGTCACCGAGGCCGCGTGCCTCCAGAGGGCCATCGCGACCTGTCCGGCCCCCCGCTCGTGCAGGTGCCAGGCATGGATGTTCAGCGCCTGCGCCAGGTACTTCACCTCGCCGCGTCGCTCGGTCAGCACCAGCAGCCGCTCCACGACCACCGGGAAGGCCGGCCACTGATCGGCGGGTGCGTCCGTGGGCGGACCGATGGCGAGGGCGGATGCCATGGCATCGAGGACCCGCACGGTCGCGTGGTCGGCATCCTCCCGTTGCTCCGGGGTCAGCCCGGCGTCCTCGGCCCACGCCAGCGCCCGGTGGTACCAGGGCAGCAGCAGCCGGGCCGCGTGCCCGCTCCGGCCGCCGACGCCCAGGATCTTCGCCGTCTCCGCTGCGCTCCGGGCCGCCGCGGGGAGACGGCCGTGCCGCTCGTGGCCGGCCATGGCCTGCTCCCCGTATGCCCGCGCGGATCCGAGGTCGCCGGTCCGGCGACTGGCCAGGGTGCAGAGGTCGAGCGGGCCCGCGTCGTCGCCGTCGGCCTGCCGCGCCAGGTCGAGCGCCCGCTGTCCCAGCCGCAACGCCTCTGCCGGTGCGCCGACGGCCAGCGCCCGCCACCCGGCCCTGAGCAGCACGTCCTGCGCATGCGCACGGATGGGCCCGTCGTCCGGTGCGGGTGCGGCGGTGACCGCATCGACCAGATGGGCCGCGATGACGGGAGCCAGCTCGCCGGCCGGGTCCTCCCGCCCCTCGAGGTGCGTGGCGACGGCGAGGTGCAGGGCCCTCCGGTCGTGCTTGGACAGACTGTCGTAGGCCACGTTCCGCACGACCGTCTGCACGAAGGCGTACGCGCCGTCGGCATCGGGACGGTCACCACGGACCGGCCGGACGAAGTCGCGGTGGACCAGCCGGCTCACGGGGCCGGCGGAGGCCGTCGCCGGGGTGCCCAGCGCCGCCAGCCCGTCCACGGTGAACTCCAGTCCCAGCACCGCGGCATGGCGGAGGAGATCCCGCGCCTCCGGATCCAGGGCGTCCAGCCGGGCCGCCACCAGGGACTCGAAGGTGGCGGGGGCCGCGACCCGCTCGAGCTCGGCGGGCGTGTCCGGGGTGGCGGTGTACCGGCCGCCGACGGCGACGACGGCGTCCCGGTCGATCAGCGACCGGACGGTCTCGACGGCGAACAACGGGATGCCCTCCGCCCGCCGGACGAGCAGCGCCCGGGACGTCTCCGGCAGCCCGTCGACGAGGCGGTCGACCAGTTGTGCCATCTGGGCGGCGGGGAGCGGTTCGACGTAGATGCTGCTGCGCCGGCGTCCGGAGCCGAGGGCCGGCCGTCGGTCCGCCAGCTCTGGACGGGCGATGACCACGACGAAGAACGGGAACCGGGCCTGCTCGACCGTCTGCTCCAGGAAGTCCAGGAGGCCGTCGTCGGCAGAGTGCGCGTCCTCCACCACCAGGACGACCGGAGCCCGGCGGCCGTCCCCCGGCACCCCTTCCGGAGATGCGGCGAGATCACCGAGAAAGGCCGCCCAGGCGCCGAAGAGGTCCTCCCGTGCCAGGTCGGCCATGGAGCTCGAGCCGCCGAGCAGGGTCGCGAGCCGTGGCTCGACCCAGCGCCGCCGGTCCGGATCGGGGACATGGCGGGCCAGCCCGATGGCGAGTCGGTCGTCCACGGTGGCCGCGTCGGCGTCGGGGGGTATCTCGAATCGGCCCCGGAGCGCCTCGGCCAGCGCCCGGAATGCGACGTGGTCCCCGTAGGAGGGGCATCGCCCGCGGTGCCCCCACACGGTCTCGTCCAGGCCGTCCACGTAGTACTCGAACTCCCAGCCGAGACGCGACTTCCCCACCCCCGCGGTTCCGGTGACGACCAGGAGTCGCGGCTGCTGGTCCTCCACCGTGGCGTGGAACAGCTCCTTCAGGATCGAGAGCTCTCGGTCCCGCCCGGTCAGCTGGGCCACCAACCCGTCCATGCGCTGGGCACCACCGACGCTGCCGGTCACCGCGCGCGCCTCGAAGAGCTGGACAGGGGCTCCCTTGCCCTTCAGGACGTGCCGACCGGCGTCGGCGAAGAAGACCGCTGCCGCGGCCCGCCGCTGGGTGGCCTCGTCCACCCACACCTGCCCCGGCTTCGCCTGCGTCTGGACCCGGGCCGCCGTGTTGACCGCGTCCCCGGCGACCATCCCCTCGCCGGTAGCCCCCTCGGTGACCGCGACCTGACCGGTGACGATGCCGACCCGCATCGCCAGAGCGGGCCCGCCGACCTCCGCCCCGAGCGCTGCGACCGCGGCGACGAGTTCCAGTCCCGCCCGGACGGCGCGCTCCGCGTCGTCCTCATGGACGGACGGGACACCCCAGACCGCCATGACGGCGTCGCCGACGAACTTTTCGATCGTTCCGCCGTGCCGCTCGAGAACGGTCCGGCAGACCTGGAAGTACCGGCTCAGCAGCCCCCGGACGTCCTCGACGTCCGAGGCCTCCGACAGTGCGGTGAAGCCGACGAGATCCCCGAACAGGACCGAGGTGGTTTTCCGGAGCACGCGCGGGGCGTCGATCGGGCGAGCGGCCGGCGCCGGCGCGGCGCCCTGGTGCACCAGCGCCCCGCCACAGTCCTGGCAGAAGCGGCCGGCCTGGTCCGGTGCGCCACAGGCCGGGCAGTCAGCGGCGCCGAACCGATTGCCGCACCCGCCGCAGAAGCGAGCCCCGGGCGCCTGCGGGACGCCGCACGAAGAACAGCGGGCCCCGTCCACGGCCGGATCCTCACACGCCGGCGGACCCGACCGTAAGTGGCGGCGAGCTGCGGCTACCGGCGCTCGATGGGCTGGTCGACGCCGCCGACCGCCGCGTCGGACTCGAACCCGTCGGCAGCGGTGGAACCCACGGTCACCCCCTGCGTGGCGGCCACCTCCTCGGCCGACTTCGGGAACAGCAGGCCGTCGCGGATCTCCTCCGCCCAGTGGCAGCTGACCAGGCGTCCGGGCGCCAGCTCCCGCAAGGCCGGCACCTCGTCGTCGCAACGGGTCTCCTGCCGCCAGGGGCAGCGGGTGTGGAACCGGCAGCCGCTGGGCGGATTCGCCGGCGACGGCAGGTCCCCGGCGAGCAGGATCCGCTCCCGGCGCTCCTCGACGACCGGGTCGGGCACCGGAACGGCGCTCATCAGCGCCCGCGTGTAGGGGTGCAGTGGCTGCTCGTAGAGCGCGTCAGCGGGCGCCTGCTCCACCAGCGACCCGAGGTACATGACGCCGACGACGTCGCTGATGTGCCGGACGACCGCCAGGTCGTGGGCGATGACGAGGAACGTCAGCCCCAGCCGCTGCTGCAGCTCCTCCAGCAGGTTGAGCACCTGCGCCTGGACGCTGTCGTCGAGGGCCGAGACCGGCTCGTCGGCGATCAGCAGGTCCGGCTCCAGCGCGATGGCCCGGGCGATGCCGATCCGCTGCCGCTGCCCGCCGGAGAACTCGTGGGGGTACCGGCGGCGTGCGGCAGCGGGCAGCCCCACGGCGTCCAGGAGGTTGCTGACCTTCGCCGTCAGCTCCTTCGACCCGCCGCCGAGGCCGTGCGCCCGCAGGGGTTCGGTCAGCAGCGACTCGACGTTCTGCCGGGGATCGAGGCTGCCCAGCGGGTCCTGGAACACCATCTGCATGCGCCTGCGCATCTTGCGCAGCGGTTCGGCGTCGAGCGAGGCCACATCGATGCCCTCGAAGAGGACCCGCCCCGCGGTCGGCTCCACCAGCCGCAGGATCGCCCGCCCGAGCGTCGACTTCCCACAGCCGGACTCGCCCACGAGTCCGTACGTGGCTCCCCGGGGAATGGACAGGTCGACGCCGTCGACGGCCCGGACGTGGCCGACCGTCCGGTCGAAGACGATGCCCGCCTTGATCGGGAAGTGGACCTTCAGCCCCTCGAGCCGGAGCAGCGGCTCGGCGTCCGGCGACGTGGGCACGGCACTCATCGGCCGGCTCCCGGGGCAGTGGCGCCGGCCGCGGCCGGTGGGTACTGCAGCGGGTGCCGGCAGCGCAGCTCCCGGCCCGGCCCGTCGTACTCGAGCGGGATCGTGCTGCCCGACACCTCGGTGAGGCAGTCGTCCTCGGCGTTGTCGCAGCGCGGCGCGA
>JAOPWH010000299.1 GCA_025965795.1 Blastococcus sp. | reverse complement strand
ACTCGCGGTGACGACGCCGCCGCTGCTGCACCGGGCCTCGCGGCCTGGGCAGCTGGTGGGTGGTCCCCGGCCTTCGAGCGGTGCCGGCCGCGCCGCTACCGGACCAGCCAGGCGACGAGAGCGACGGCGGGAACGACGACGAACGCCGAATACCGCAGCAGGCTCCGCTGCACCTGCGCGTAGGACGTCCCGGCCGCGTACCCGGCGAGGACGACGACCGTTCCCCGGACGGTCCGCCCGGGGCCGATGAAGCCGGGAAGGCGGGGACAGGGCATCTGGGCCGTGCCGGCGTGTGCGGGATGACGGCCCGGAAGAACGCCACCCAGCGGCCGAGCAGAACCGCCCCCACCCCGACGGGACAGGAACTCCCGGGCCTCGTCCAGGCGCTTGCGGCGCTCGCCGAGCAGGCGCAGCTGGAGGGCGCGACACCAACGTGCCGGCCGATCCCGAAGCCGATGCTGTCGCCGACGATCGCGGCCAGCACCACCACCACGAGCACCGCCCACAGCGGGACGTGGCCCGGTCTCCCGCTCACGAGGTGCTCGCGGTCATCTGGGGGCGGAACCACCGCTGTCCGCCCACGACCACGGCGGTGCCGGCGAGGACGGACACCGCCAGCGCGTAGGACGCCCGGACGTCGGTGAGCCAGTGGTCGCCGAGGTACATCCGGCTGAAGCCCATGAGCAGGGCTGCTGCCGCCGCCTTCACCACCGTGACGGCGCGGACGCTCCCGCTGCTCAAACGCCGCCAGCCGATCAGGACGACCGCGCCCAGCAGCGCCGAGGTCAACAGTGTGTGACCCGAGGGAAAGCTCCAGCCGGTGGCCGGGTCCCCGAGCATGACCGTGCTGGACGGGCGGGCGCGCTGAACGATCGACTTCAGCCCCAGGCTGACCACGCTCGCCCCGCCGAAGGTCAGTAGGACCGTCGCCAGGGGACGCCAGGACCCCTCGACCACCCCGATGGTGAGCATCGTCGCGATGACCGCCACGGGCACCAGGACGGCGACGGTGGAGCTGCTGACGAACTCCATCAACGGGGTCACCGCCGAACTCCGGTGACTGGCCAACCAGCTGAGCACTGGGCGGTCGTCCTCGGCCAGGCCCTCGGTCGTGACGGCCATGGCGAGCAGGGCGCCCCATGCGAGCAGCCCGGCGGCCAGCCACACGACGGGTCGGCGCCCCTGCGCGGCAAAGGCCGAGAGGTGCGTGGTCAGAGAGGTCTCCACCTCCTCAGAATCGCTCGGCCCAGCTGTACGCGACCTGACCGTCGGGGGACCTGGGGGACCTCGCCGCCCGCCCGCCCGCCTCGGCGTGGCCGACCGCCGGTCACGGAGTCGTCGTGGTCGTGGTCGTGGAGGTGGACGTGGTCGCCAGGGCAGGCCGCTGACACTGACGTGCACCTCCGGCAGGCGCCGGCCGGCGCCTGAGCCGTTCACCGCGATCCCATGCCGTACCGATCGGCGTCGCCGGACCTGCTTCCGTACGGCTCACCTGCGTCGGTTCAGGGGTCCCAGCGGTTCCGAGGCGGTTCGGCCGCCAGCCAGTGGACATGCAGCTGGACCCCGGCCCGGGACCTCTGGCCCTGCTGTGCCCGGTGGATGCGGGTCCTCGCGAGCGACGTCAGCGGCCGGTGGGCCGATCCCCCGGAGCAGTCGGCTCCCAGTGCAGGACCTGAGTCCTGGACATCGGGACGGGACGCCCGCTGGTCCGAGGTCCGGCACGGGGCATGGTTGGGCGAGCGCCCGGCACGCGGGCCCGAGCCGAGGAGTGAGCATGGACGGAAAGACAGCGGATCGGCCGGCCCGGTCCGGCGACCGTGGGCCCGCCCGGGTGGTCGTGGGGATCGACGGCTCGGCGGGGTCCCGCGAGGCCCTGATGTACGCGCTGACGGCGGCCGCCGAGCGCGGCGACGTCCTGCAGGTGGTATGCGCCTTGCCGGTGCAGGTCGTCGGGATGGGCACGTACACGCTGTCTCTACCGACGATGGACCTGCTGCGGGAGGGAACGGAGACCCGCGCGCGGGCCCTCGTCGAGGACGTGCGCGCCGACCCCGCGATCGCCGGGCTGCTCGGCGCCGCGGACGTGGTCACCTCCGTGTCCGTCTCGGCCGGATCCGCTGCGCAGGTCCTCGTGGACGCGTCGGCCGGAGCCGACCTGCTCGTGGTGGGCAGTCGGGGCCGCGGAGCGGTCCGCAGCGCCCTCCTCGGCTCGGTGGCCCTGCACTGCGTGACCCACGCGTCTTGCGCGGTGGTCGTCGTGCACCCCGTCGACCCGGACCGGCCGCGGTCGGGCACGGTCGTCGTCGGCATCGACGGGTCGGCGGCCTCCCGTGCCGCGCTGCTGGCGGGGGTGGAAGAGGCCGTGCGGCGAGATGTCGAGGTCGCGGCGGTCACGACGTACCAGCTGTCCGGTCACTGGGCCGAGTTGTCCTCGGTCATCGCTCCGAGCGAGGACGAGGTCCGCGCCGACCTGCTGCGCACGGGCGAGGCGCTCGTGGAGGACGTCATCTCGGGGTACCGCGCCCGGTCCGGCGGGACCCCACCGACCGTCCGGACCGTCGTGACCGAGGGCGCGGCCGCCGAC
>JAOPWH010000269.1 GCA_025965795.1 Blastococcus sp. | reverse complement strand
CGAGGCGGGCGCCGACGTCCTGGCCTGCGAGACCGTGCCCACCGCCGCCGAGGCGGAGGCGCTGATCACGGAAGCCGAGGCCCTGGGCGTGCCGATCTGGCTGTCACTCACCACCGTGGTGGACGGTCACGGCACCGTACGGACCCGGCGGAGCGAGCCGGCCGCCGACGTGTTCGCCATGGCGGCGGGCGTCGACGTCGTGATCGCGGTCGGGTTCAACTGCACCGACCCGGCTGGCACCGGTCCGTCGATCGACGCTGCGGCAGGCAGCGGGAAGCCCGTCGTCGTCTATCCGAACAGCGGCGAGCGCTGGGACGCCGCCGGCCGGAGATGGACCGGAGAGGCCGGGATCCCGACCGGCGACGTCCCGGCGTGGGTGGACGCGGGCGGCCGCCTGATCGGCGGCTGCTGCCGTGTCCGCCCCGACGACATCCGGTCCATCGCCGCCGCCCTGGCCCCGTCCTGAGCCTGCGAAGGGTGGGGAGGACGGGGTCCTTTGTCAAAGGATCGGGTTGCCTCCGGTCACGGCGACCCGGGCGCCCGACACGTAGGACGCCTCGTCGCCGGCCAGCAGCACGTAGACCGGCGCGAGCTCGGCCGGCTGCCCGGCACGGCCCATCGGCACCTGCTTGCCGAAGCTCTCCATCTTCTCCTCGGGCATGGTCGCCGGGATCAACGGCGTCCAGATCGGGCCAGGGGCGACGCTGTTGGCCCGGATGCCCTTGTCCGCGTACATCTGCGCCATGCTCGCGGTGAAGTTGGCGATCGCCGCCTTGGTCATCGCGTAGGGCGCGAGGTCGGGGCTGGGCATGTCGGAGTTCACCGACGACGAGTTGATGATCGCGCCGCCTTCCGGCATGTGCGGGATCGCGTCCTTGGTGAGGATGAACATGGCGGTCAGGTTGGTCGCCACGGTGTGGTCCCACTCCTCGTCCGAGACCTCCTCCAGCGTCGGGTGCGTCATCTGGAACGCAGCGTTGTTGACCAGGATGTCGACCTTGCCGAATGCCTCGACGGCCTTCGGGATGATCGTCTTGGCATGCGCGCGGTCGGCGAGGTCGCCGGGGACCAGGACGCACTTCCGCCCGGCCTCCTCGACGTAGCGAGCGGTGTCCTTCGCATCGTCGTGCTCGTTCAGGTACGAGATGAGCACGTCGGCGCCCTCGCGGGCGAAGGCGATGGCGACGGCGCGCCCGATTCCGCTGTCTCCACCGGTGATGACGGCCGCCTTGCCGGTCAACTTCCCGTGGCCCTGATAGCTCTCCTCACCGTGGTCCGGCTTCGGCGTCATCTCGCCGAGTACACCGGGCGGGCTCTGCTGCTGGGCGGGCTGGGATTCGGGACGGGGCTCTGACACGGGTCCTCCTGGAGTACTTCGACAGCGGACGCCCCTCTTCGACGTCGGATCCGCCCTACCCCTGACGTCCTCGACGGAACCGGCCACCTGCGCGGGAAGCAGCAGGCCGTCAGGCACGCTGTAACCCACGATGACTGCGACTGCCCCTGCCCTGCTCGACGACGCCGGCGACCTGACCGCCCTGCGCGCCCGCGGGAACGACGCCGACGAGCTGTTCGCCTCCTTCGCCGCCTGGGCCGAGGCGAGCGGCACCGTGCTGTACCCGGCGCAGGAGGAGGCGCTGATCGAACTGGTCAGCGGCGCCAACGTCGTCCTCGCGACGCCGACCGGCTCCGGAAAGTCGTTGGTGGCCACCGGGGCGCAGTACGCGGCCCTGGCCGCCGGACGACGGAGCTACTACACCGCCCCGATCAAGGCGCTGGTCAGCGAGAAGTTCTTCGCCCTCTGCGGGGTGTTCGGCGCGGCGAATGTCGGCATGCTGACCGGCGACGCGTCGGTCAACCACGACGCCCCGATCATCGCGTGCACCGCGGAAGTGCTGGCCAACATCGCGCTCCGCGAGGGCGCCGACGCCGACATCGGTCTCGTCGTCATGGACGAGTTCCACTTCTACGGCGACCCCGACCGTGGCTGGGCGTGGCAGGTGCCGCTGCTCGAGCTGCCGAAGGCGCAGTTCCTGCTGATGAGCGCCACCCTCGGCGACGTCTCGAACCTGGCTGAGGACCTGACCCGCCGCACCGGCCGACCGACGGCGCTGGTGGCCAACGCCGAGCGCCCCGTCCCGCTGCACCACTACTACGCGACGACGCCGATGCACGAGACGATCCAGGACCTGCTGGACACCAAGCAGGCGCCGATCTACGTCGTGCACTTCACCCAGGCCTCGGCGCTCGAGCGGGCCCAGGCGCTGATGAGCGTCAACGTCTGCTCCAAGGAGGAGAAGGCCGCGATCGCCGATCTGATCGGCGGCTTCCGGTTCTCCTCCGCCTTCGGCACCACCCTCAGCAGGCTGGTCCGCCACGGCATCGGCGTGCACCACGCCGGCATGCTGCCCAAGTACCGGCGGCTGGTCGAACAGCTGGCCCAGGCCGGGCTGCTCAAGGTCATCTGCGGCACCGACACCCTCGGCGTCGGCATCAACGTGCCGATCCGGACCGTCGTCTTCAGTGCCCTGTCCAAGTACGACGGCACGCGCACCCGGCTTCTCCAGGTGCGCGAGTTCCACCAGATCGCCGGGCGCGCGGGGCGGGCGGGCTACGACACCGCCGGCACCGTCGTCGTCCAGGCGCCGGAGCACGAGGTGGAGAACCTCAAGCAGTTCGCCAAGCTCTCAGACGACCCGAAGAAGCGCCGCAAGCTGGTGCGCAAGAAGGTGCCCGAGGGCATGGTGCCGTGGAGCGAGGCGACCATGAACCGGCTGATCGAGGGCGAGCCGGAGAAGCTGACCAGCAACATGCGGGTGTCGACGTCGATGATCCTCGACGTCGTCGACCGGCCCGGAAACCCGTTCGACGCGATGCGTCGGCTGCTCACCGACAACCACGAGCCGCGCAAGAAGCAGCTCCAGCACATCCGTGAGGCGATCGGCATCGCGCGGTCCCTGGTGCAGGCCGGCGTCCTGGAGCGGCTCCCCGAGCCGGAGCCCGACGGACGGCACTACGACCTGACCCTCGACCTGCCGCCGGACTTCGCCCTCAACCAGCCGCTGTCCACCTTCGCCCTGGCCGCGATCGAGCTGCTGGATGCGGACTCCGAGACCTACGTGCTGGACGTCGTCTCGGTGATCGAGGCGACCCTCGACGACCCGAGGCAGATCCTCTCCGCCCAGCTGAACAAGGCCAAGGGCGAGGCGGTCGCGCAGATGAAGGCCGAGGGCATCGAGTACGACGAGCGCATGGAGCTGCTCGAGCAGGTCACCTACCCGAAGCCGCTCGAGGAGCTCCTCGCGCACGCCTACGAGATCTACCGGCAGAGCAATCCGTGGGCCGCGGACGCGCAGCTCTCGCCGAAGTCCGTCGTCCGGGAGATGTGGGAGCGGGCGTTCACCTTCCGCGAGTTCGTCAACACCTACGGGCTCACCCGGTCCGAGGGGGCGGTGCTGCGCTACCTCTCCGACGCGTTCAAGGCGCTGCGCTCGGGGGTGCCGGCCGCCGCGCGCACCGAGGAAGTCACCGATCTCGTCGAGTGGCTGGGTGAGCTGGTGCGCCAGGTCGACTCCTCGCTGCTGGACGAGTGGGAGCAGCTGACATCCCCCGACCAGCCCCTCGACGTCCCCGTGGCCGTGCCCGCCCGGCCGAGGCCGCTGACCGGGAACGAGCGAGCGTTCACCGCCATGGTGCGCAACGCGCTGTTCCGGCGGGTGGAGCTGTTCGCCCGCCGCCGCTGGTACGACCTGGGCGAGCTGGACGCCGCCGCCGGCTGGAACGCCGAGCGGTGGGAGGCCGTCGTCCGGGCGTACTTCGACGAGCACGACGAGGTGCAGACGGGCGCCGACGCACGCGGGCCGGCGCTGCTGATCATCGACAAGTCGCAGCCGGGCCTGTGGAAGGTGCGGCAGATCCTCGACGACCCGGCCGGCGACCACGACTGGGGTTTCGACGTCGAGGTCGACCTGGAGGTCTCCGACGAGGAGGGCGTCGCCGTGCTCGGGGTCGTGGACGCCGGCCGCAGGGATTAGGAGCGTGCTGCTCAGCGCAGGTCGCCTTCATTGTCCGGCGCAAGCCGCCGAAGTGTTCAATGGTTCCAGCCGACCGACCACCGAGGAGGGGCCATGGACTACCTGCGCCGAATGCAGGTGGAGCGACCCGTGCTCTATTGGGTGGCTCTGCTGGTCGCCTTCTGGCTGGCCTTCCGGCTGGTGTTGTTCGTCGCCGCGTTGATCCTGGGTCCCTTCGGGCTGCCGTCGTGGGCACCCATCGTCGTCGTCCTCGGGGTGCTCGTCGTCGTCGCCCGCCGGCAGCAGGGATCCCGCTAGAGGATCGGTGCCGCTCCGCAGAGGCTCCGTGTGACCTGAACGACCCACGCCTCGGCCGCGGCACCCCGGTGCGCCGTGCGAGGCTCCCTGTGATGAGCGCATGACCGGCTGGCAGATGGTGGCCGTCGCCGCCGCCGGGTTCGCCGCCGGTGGGATCAACGCGGTCGTCGGCTCGGGCACCCTCGTGACGTTCCCCGTTCTCCTGGCCGTCGGACTGCCGCCACTCACCGCGACCATCAGCAACTCCCTCGGCCTGGTCCCCGGCAACCTTGCGGGTGCGATCGGCTACCGACGCGAGCTGCGCGGCCAGCGCCGGCTGCTGGTCCGCCTGCTCCCGGCGTCGATCCTGGGCGCGCTCACCGGCTCGTTCCTGCTTCTCCACCTCCCGGCGTCGAGCTTCGAGGCGATCGTCCCGGCGCTGATCGGCCTGGCCGTCGTGCTGGTCGCCGTCCAGCCGGCCCTGCAGCGTGCGCTGGCCCGCAACCGGCCCCCGACCGACGACGACGTCGAGCAGCACATCGGGCCCGGACGGATGGCCGCCCTGCTCGCCGGCGCCTACGCGACCGGCAGCTACGGCGGCTACTTCGCGGCGAGCCAGGGAGTGCTCCAGATCGGCATCTTCGGGCTTCTCCTGCGCGAGTCCCTGCAACGGCTGAACGCGGTCAAGAACGTCCTGACCACCGCCGTGAACGGGGTGGCCGCCGCCGCCTACGTGGTGGTCGCGACCGACCGGGTGGACTGGCGCGCCGCCGCGCTCATCGCGGTCGGGGCGATCCTCGGCGGCTACGTGGGCGCACGGTTCGGCCGGCGCCTGCCGGCGACCTTCCTGCGGACGGCGATCGTCGTCCTCGGCCTGATCGCCATCGCGGTGCTGCTCTCCCGATGACTGTTCTGGAATTCGGCCTCCTCCTCGTCGCGGGAGTGGGCGCGGGGCTGGTCGGCAGTGTCGCCGGGCTGGCCTCGTTGATCAGCTATCCCGCGCTGCTGGCCATCGGGCTTCCACCGGTCACCGCCAACGTCACCAACACCGTCGCCCTGGTGCTCAACGGGGTCGGGGCGGTGAGTGCCTCGCTCCCCGAACTCGAAGGGCAGGGGCGCCGGCTGCTGCGACTGTCCGGCGCGAGCGTCCTCGGCGGGGCGGTCGGGGCAGCGCTCCTCCTGTCCACCCCGTCGTCGGCGTTCGAGCGCGTCGTCCCGTGGCTCATCGCCGGGGCGTCCGTCGCGATCCTGGTGCAGCGGTCGCCGCGGGAACTCGCGATCGAGGGCGCGCTGCACCATCCGGAGCACCGCGATCCCCCGTGGCTGCCACTCGGCACCTTCGCCATCGCGATCTACGGCGGCTACTTCGGGGCGGCCGCCGGGGTGATGATGCTGGCGATGTTCCTGCTCACCACCGGCGAGGGCCTGGCGCGTGGGAACGCGCTGCGCAACGTCGTCCTCGGGGTGGCCAACGCCGTCGCCGCGACCGGCTTCATCGTGCTCGCGCCGGTCGCCTGGTCAGCGGCCCTGCCGTTGGCGATCGGCCTGTTCATGGGCGGACGGCTCGGCCCGCGTGTGGTGCGGCGGGCACCGCAGACGCTGGTCCGCCGGGTGATCGCCGTCCTGGGCCTGGGTCTGGCGATCCATCTGGCCGTCCAGGCCTACGGCTGAGGGCCGAACGGAACGGAGACTGCCGTAGCGGCGTGCGGGCTCGGTTGCTACCGGGGACGCAGCGTCCCAGCACGTCTGTGGAGGCGGGTGATGAGCGCCAGAGACGACGCCCTCGTGCGCAAGCGGTGGAACCTGTCTGCGCCAGCCCGCCGACCCCTGGTCCGGCCGACGGTCGCCTCGTGGCGCGCTCAGCCCCGGCTGACGTAGGCCGACAGGAACAGGACGAACGCGCTGACCAGCAGCAGCAACCGGGCCGGAGTGAGGCCGTTCAGCAGGCCGGCCGTCGCCTCCACCACCGCGGGACGGACGGCGGCCTCGCGGGAGCCCTGCCGCACCATGCGCACCTCGTCGGCCAGCAGCGTCCCCGCGACGCCGAGCGAGCCGAGGCCCACCACGGCGAAGACCAGCCCGAGCTTGTCCTCGAACGACTCGGCGGAACCGCCCAGCACCAGGACGGCGATCAGGCCGATCACCAGGCCGAGCAGACCACCGGCGACCGGCGCCCAGGGGCCCATCACGGTGAGCGGACCGCGCCGCGGCATCCGCGGTGCGGGACGCACGGTCACCGGTGCGGTCAGGTGCGTCTCGGCGACGGCTTCGCTCACGGCGGGCGCGCCGAAGCCGATGGCACCGAGCCCGCCGTCGGCAGGCGCGGCCTGACGCTCGGCCGGCGCCGCCTGCCGCGGGGCGGCCTCGGGGGGGACGGCAGCGGCGCCGGAGGGCGCCGCAAGGGCACCGGCGGCCGAGGAGCCCCCAGGGGCGGTCACTGGCGCAGAAGAGGCAGCCGGGGTCTCCCCCGTTGCCGAACCGGCCGGGCTGGAGACCTTCCGCGCGACCGGGATCTCCGCGGTGCCTGTTCCCGTGGACGGCTTTCCGTTGCGTTCACTCATGTCTGATCACCTCATGTGTCACGCTAGGCGCACGAGCACCAGGAGTCGGGACGCCGCCCCGGCGTGCCGCGAGTGGCGAAGAACTCAGCAGGTGGCCAGCAGCGATTCGAGTGCGCTCGCCTCATCTCCGGTCACGCTGAGCGAGAAACGCTGCTTCACGGTGACGACGACGGTCGCGTAGGAGCAACCGTACTGCGCATCGGCGGGCACCCACTCGTCGGCGGTGGAGTCGCCCTTCGCCGAGTTCTGCTCCCGGGTCGTCGTCATCAGGTTGGCCGGGTCGTTGGCGAAGGCCTGCCGCTCGTCCAGCGTCCACGTCGCCGCCCCCTGCACCCACGCGGCGGCCAGCGGGACGACGTGGTCGATCGGGACCTCCGCGGCGTTCGCCTTCTCGAATCGCACCGTCGCGCCGCTGTACGGGTCGTCGAGCACCCCCGCGACGACCACGCAGTCGTGGGTGCCCTCCCGGACCTCCACCTGGGCCAGGTCCCGATGCAGCACGTCGTTGCGCTGGTCGCAGCCGTTGTGGTCGATGTCGGCCCAGGCCGGCCCGAACACGCAGCCCTCCCCCGAGCCGCAGCCGCGCTCGTAACCGTCCAGCGACGTCTTCTCCGCGACCGGCAGGGCCGCCAGTGCGGACGCGGCGGCGGCCGGGTCGAGCGTTCCCGCGGGAACGTCTCCCTGGCCCACCGACTCCAGCGAGGGCCCGGCCGGGGCTGCGACCGACCAGTCGATCTCGCAGCCGGTGAGCGCGAGCAGGCAGAGGCAGACGAGGAACAACCGGGAAGCGCGCACGGTCGGACGGTACGAGCGCACGGCGACAGGATCGCGGACCGACAGGCGGCATCGACCGCTAGACCAGGCGGCGGCTGCCCTCCGCGACGATCCGCAGCCAGCGGTAGCCGTAGCCGCCGATCTGCAGCTCGACCTTCCCGCCGTCGCCGACCGCCGTCGACTGCGTGACCAGCAGGTCCTCCAGACGGTGCTCGGGTCCGCAGTCCTCGAGCACGAGGGGCACCGTGCGCGGCTCGGCGCAGAGGTTGTGCACCGCGACCAGGGCACCGTCCGCCCAGCTGCACAGGTGCGCCAGCACCTCGGGATGCGGCTGCTCGAGCACGGTGAACCGGCCCCATCCCAGCTCCGGCGACTCGCGGTAGCGCCGGATCAGCAGATGCATGAACGAGAGCAGCGAATCGGGGTCGCGCCGCTGGTCGGCGACGTTGACGAACTCGGGCGCGAAGCCTCCGCTCACCACCGGCCCGGGCAGCTTCCGTGGTGAGGCGTCCGAGAAGCCGCCGTTGCGACCGGCCGTCCACTGCATCGGGGTCCGCACCGCGAGCCGGCCCTCGGCGTCGAGGTCCTCCCCCATGCCGATCTCCTCGCCGTAGAAGAGGACCGGGGTGCCAGGGAGCGAGAACAGGAGGCTGTAGACCATCCGGATCCGACGCGGATCGCCGTCCAGCATCGGGGGCAGGCGACGGCGCAGCCCGCGGCCGTACACCTGCATCGTCTCCTCGGGGCCGAAGGCGGCGAACACCTCGGCCCGCTCGTCGTCCGACAGCTTGTCGAGGGTCAGCTCATCGTGATTGCGCACGAACGTCGCCCACTGCGAGTCCGGCGACAGGGCGGGGCGCTCGGTCAGCGCGGAGACCAGCGGAGCGGCGTCGGCCCGGGCCAGCGACAGGTACAGACGCTGCATGCCGATGAAATCGAACTGCATCGTCAGCTCGTCGCCGTCCGGCCCGCCGAAGAACTCCAGCTGCCGCTCGAACGGCAGGTTCACCTCGCCCAGCAGTACCCCGTTGCCGGAGCGACGGCCCACCAGTGACCGCAGCTCACGCAGGAACCCGTGTGGATCGGGGAAGTCGTGGTCACCGCCGGCGGTCTCCAGCAGGAACGGAACGGCGTCGACGCGGAAGCCGGAGAGGCCCATCTGCAGCCAGAAGCCCATGATCTTCGCGATCTCGTCGCGCACCTTCGGATTGGTGACGTTGAGGTCGGGCTGCTCCTTGTAGAACTTGTGCAGGTACCACTCCCCCGTCGGCTCCGACTTCGTCCAGATGCTCGTCTCCTGGTCGGGGAAGACCACGTCCTTCGTGGTGTCCGGAGGCGGGTCGGCGCGCCAGACGTAGTAGTCCCGGTACGGCGAGTCCTTGCTCCGCTCGGCCGACCGGAACCACGGGTGCCTGCGCGAGGTGTGGTTGACCACGAGGTCGGCGATCACCCGCATACCGCGGTCGTTCGCCGTCCGGATGACGTCGACCAGGTAACCGTGGGTGCCCAGGCGCGGATCGACGCCGTAGAAGTCGGTGATGTCGTACCCGTCGTCGCGCTCGGCGGTCGGATAGAAGGGCATGAGCCAGAGGCAGGTCACGCCGAGATCGGCGAGATGGTCCAGCCGCTGCGCCAGCCCCGCGAAGTCGCCGACGCCGTCCTCGTTCCAGTCCAGGTAGGTCTCGACGTCGAGGCAGTACACGACGGCGGTCTTCCACCAGAGGTCGGACGTGTCGGTGATCCTCACAGCGCGACGGACGGCGCCGGGGCGGTGACGCCCAGCTGCGGGAGCACGTGCTCGCCGAAGGCGTCCAGGAACCCGCGCTGCTCGGTGCCCACGTGGTGCAGGTAGATCTCCTCGAAGCCGAGATCGACGTACTCCTGGATCCACGCGGCGTGCTGCGCGAGGTCCGAGGAGACCCGCACCGCCCCCGCGACGACCTCCGGCGTGACGTGCGCACTGGCTGCCTCGAATGCCTCCGGAGTGTCCAGGTCCCAGGCCAGCGGCGGCGGGAAGACGTTGCTGTGCCACTGGTCGAACGCGGTCTCCAGCGCTCGGTCGGGGTCGGGATCGTAGGAGAGGTGGTGCTGGAGCACGAGCTTTCCGCGTCCACCGGCATCCCGGTAGGCGGTGACCATCTCCCGCAGGTGGTCGTGCGGCTGGTTGATGGTGACCAGGCCGTCGGCCCAGTCCGCAGCCGCCTTCGCGGTCGCCACGGTGACCGCGGGAGCGATCAGAGCCGGCGGCTGCTCCGGCCGGCTCCAGATCTTGGCCCGGTCGACGGTCACCAGACCGTCGTGGGTGACCTCTTCGCCGGACAGCAAGGCGCGGATGATCGCCACGCACTCCCGGAGCCGGGCGTCGCGGACGTCCTTGCGCGGCCATCGGTCGCCGGTGATGTGCTCGTTCATCGCCTCGCCGCTGCCGAGGGCCACCCAGAACCGGCCGGGGAACATCGCGCCCAGCGTCGCGATCGCCTGGGCCACGATCGCCGGGTGGTAGCGCTGGCCCGGGGCGTTCACCGCCCCGAACGGCAGCGACGTCGTCGCCATCGCCGCGCCCAGCCACGACCAGGCGAACCCGGAGTGCCCCTGTTCGAGGTTCCAGGGGGCGAAGTGGTCAGAGCACATCGCCGCGGTGAAGCCCACCTCCTCCGCGTGCTGCACGTCGCTCAGCAGCTGGGCGGGGTGGATCTGCTCGTGCGAGTTGTGGAATCCGATCACCGGCATCCGCTCTGCCTACCCAGGTTGCGGGCAAACGGCCACCTCGGACCGCCGCCCGGCACACTGGCCCCCGTGGACGACGACCTGCGCGCCCTGCGCGATGCCTGCGACCGAGGGCTGACCGGGCACGGCGTCCAGAGCGCCGACGACCTGCTCGCCACCATCCCGCCGGGTACGGCGGTCGACCGCTACGGCGAGGGCGGAGTGGTCGCCGAGCTGGAGGCGGAGATCGCCGGCGTCCTGGGCCTGCCGGCTGCCGTCTACCTGCCGAGCGGAACGATGGCCCAGCAGGCGGTGCTCCGCGTGCACGCCGGACGCCGCGGCCGCTCCACCGTCGTCTTCCATCCCGAGTGCCACCTCGACCAGCACGAGGGCCGGGCCCTGGAGCGGTTGCACGGCCTGATCGGCCGTCCCGTCGGCGACCGCAACCGCCTGCTCGGGCTCAGCGACCTGACCTCCGTCGCCGAACCGCCCGCCGCGCTGGTGATCGAGCTGCCGCAGCGCGATCTCGGTGGACAGCTGCCCACCTGGGACGAGCTGACCGCGCAGATCGGCTGGGCCCGCGAGCGGGGCGCCGCCGCCCATCTCGACGGTGCCCGGCTCTGGGAGGCGACGGCCGGCTACGACCGGCCGCCGGCCGAGATCGCTGCGCTGTTCGACACCACCTACGTCAGCTTCTACAAGGGCATCGGCGCGCTGCCCGGCTGTTGCCTCGCCGGACCGGAGGACGTCGTCGCGGAGGTGCGGGAGTGGCGGAGCCGCATGGGCGGCACGCTGTTCGGCATGTGGCCCGGCGCCGCGTCGGCACTCACCTGCGTCCGCCGTCGGCTCCCGCTCATGCCCGCTTACCTGACCCGTGCGCGGGAGGTCGCCGACGCCGTCCGGAACCTGCCCGGCGTCACCGTGGTGCCCGATCCGCCGCAGGCGCCGATGCTGCACCTGCTGCTGCGCACCTCGCCGGACTCGTTCGCCGCCGCGTCGCGCGCGCTGGCCGAGCAGGGGCTCTGGACCTGGGAGAAGCCCATGCCGACCGGAGATCCGGCGGTCCAGCGGGTGGAGTTCTCCATCGGCGACGCGACCATGGCGCTCTCGGTGGCGGACATCCGGTCGGCCGTCGGCCTCCTGGCCGGCGCGGCGGTCTGACACCTCCGAACTGTGCTGCCCCCTCCCGGAACCCCCGGGACCGACCTGCCCGTGCGCTCGGCGCTGGGCGCGCTGGCCGACGCGCTCTCCACCCGCGGGTCGGCCGTGCTGACCGCACCGCCCGGCACCGGGAAGACGACGCTCGTCCCGCTCGCCCTGGCCGATGCCGTGGCGGGGCGGATCCTCGTCGCCGAGCCGCGACGGGTCGCCACCCGTGCCGCCGCGCGCCGGATGGCCGCGCTGCTGGGTGAGGCGGTGGGCGGGCGGGTCGGTTACAGCGTCCGCGGCGACAACCGGCGCAGCGCCGCCACCCGCATCGAGGTGGTCACCACGGGCCTGCTCGTCCGCCGCCTGCAGGCCGACCCGGAGCTGAGTGGCGTGGACGCCGTGGTCCTCGACGAGTGCCACGAGCGTCACCTGGACACCGATCTCGCGCTCGCCTTCAGTCTCGACGTCCGCGCCGCCCTGCGCCCCGACCTGCGGGTGCTCGCCATGTCGGCGACCGCGCAGGCGCACCGGCTGGCCATGCTGCTCGGCGGCGACGGCACCCCGTCCCCGGTCGTCGAGGCGACCGGGGCGCTGCACGACGTCGACGTCGTCTGGGCTCCGCCGTCCACCCCGGTCGATCCACCGCACGGCATCCGGGTCGATCCGCGGCTGCTCACCCACGTCGCCGCGACCGTCCGCCGGGCCCTGGCGGAGCAGGCCGGCGACGTGCTGGTCTTCCTGCCCGGCGCCGGGGAGATCGGCACCGTCGCCGGGCGGCTGAGCGGCGTCGATGCCGATGTGCTGCCCCTGCACGGCCGGCTGCCCGGGTCGGCGCAGGACGCCGCGCTCCGGGCGGGACCCCGGCGCCGGGTCGTCCTGGCGACCTCCGTGGCGGAGAGCAGCCTGACCGTGCCGGGCGTCCGCGTGGTGGTCGACGCCGGGCTCAGCCGGGTGCCGCGGGCCGACCTGTCCCGCGGGCTGGGCTCGCTGGTCACCGTGCGCGCGTCGCGGGCGGCGGTCACGCAGCGCGCCGGACGGGCCGGGCGGGAGGGACCGGGTGCGGTCTACCGCTGCTGGACCGCCGCCGAGCACGACCGGCTCGCCGCGCACGACGAGCCGGAGGTCAGCACCGCCGACCTCACCGCCTTCGCGCTGGAACTGGCCTGCTGGGGTTCCCCCGGTGGCCGGGGACTGGGGCTGCTCGATCCGCCACCGGACTCCTCGCTGGCCGTCGCCGAGCAGACCTTGCGCGGGCTCGGTGCGATCGACGACCAGGGCCGCGCGACCGCACGGGGACGGGCGCTGACCGCGGTGGGAACGCATCCGCGGCTGGCCCGCGCCCTGCTCGACGGCGCGCCGTTGGTGGGCCGCCGCCGGGCCGCCGAGGTCGTGGCCCTGCTCTCGGGCGACACGGCCTTCCGGAGCGACGATCTCGGCGCCGCATTGCGGAGCCTGCGCGACGGCGCGGACCGCGGTGCCACCGCCCGTTGGCGCGAGGAGGTGGCCCGGCTCGAGCGGGCCGTCGGCGACGCCGCCGCACCCGGTCTGCCCGACGACACCGCCGCCGGCCTCGTGGTCGGGTTGGCACACCCCGAGCGGCTCGCCCGGCGCCGGACGGGCAGCGCCGGCACCTATCTCATGGCCAACGGGACCGGGGCGGACCTCGCTCCCGGAACGGCGCTGACCGGAGTTCCGTGGCTGGCGGTGGCAGTCGCCGACCGCTCCCCCGGCCGCCGGGACGCGCGGGTGCGCGCGGCCGTCGCGATCGACGAGGCGACCGCCCTGGAGGCCGGCGCCGCACTGCACCTGGAGCGCGACGAGGTGGCCTGGCGCAACGGCGACGTGTCCGCGGCGCGCGTGGAGCGGCTGGGGGCCATCGCGCTGGCCGAGCGGCCATTGCCGCATCCGGACCCGGCCGACGTGGCCGCCGCGGTGGCCGAGGGCCTGCGCCTCGAGGGTCTCGGACTGCTGAACTGGACGCCGGCCGCGATCCAGCTGCGCGCCCGCCTGGCTGCTGCCCACGCCGGGCTCGGCGAACCCTGGCCGGCCGTCGACGACGATGCCCTGCTCGCGGCCATCGACGTCTCGGGTGCCCGGGGGCGCGCCGACCTGCGCCGCCTCGACGTGGTCGGGGCCCTCCGCGCGCTCGTTCCCTGGCAGCTCGCCGCCCGGCTCGACGAGGTCGTGCCCGAACGGGTAGAGGTCCCGACCGGCTCCCGGATCCGGATCGACTACACCGATCCGGACGTGCCCACGCTCGCGGTGCGGGTGCAGGAGGTGTTCGGCTGGTCGCAGGCACCTTCGATCGCCGGCCGGCCGCTGCGGCTGCAGCTGCTCTCGCCCGCCCAGCGCGTCGTCGCCACCACCGGGGACCTCGCCGGGTTCTGGGTCAGCGGGTACCCGGCGGTCCGCAGCGAGCTGCGCGGCCGGTATCCGCGGCACCCGTGGCCCGAGGACCCGGCTGTGGCCTTGCCCACAAGCAGACCCACGAAGCGGGCGCGGCCGCGCACCTGACCCTGCGGACTGTCGTGCGTGCGGCGAGGATCGCGGGGTGACACCGACACCGACCACCGACGAGTGGGGCATCGACGCGACCTGGCTGGACGCGCTCGACGAGGAGCACCAGATCGCGCAGCCGACGATCGACCGACTGCGCGAGGTGATCGGCACGCCACCGGCCGACCTCGAGGACCGGGCGCCGATCGTCGCCCGCCCCGGGGACTCCCTCGAGGTCGACGGGGCCGAGGTCGTCTGCGAGGACGGCGAGGTGCGCCGGGTCGACGGCGAACTGCCCGCGGACTTCCCGCTGGGCTACCACTGGCTGCAGTCGCCGACCGGGCACCGCCGGCGGCTGATCGTCTCCCCCGGCCGGTGCTGGCTGCCCGACGACCGTGCGTGGGGGTGGGCCGTGCAGCTCTACGCCACCCGGAGCCGGGAGAGCTGGGGCATCGGCGACCTCGCCGACCTGCGCGCCGTCCGTCGCATGGCCGCCGAACAGGGCGCCGGGTTCGTGCTGATCAACCCGCTGCACGCCGTCGCCCCCATCGAGGCCCAGGAGGCCAGCCCCTACCTGCCGGCCACGCGTCGCTTCCGCAACCCGATCTACCTGCGGGTGTCGGAGGTGCCGGGTGCCGACGGCGTGGACCTCGAGGAGGACGCGGGGCGGGCGCTGTCGGAGAGGCCCCTCATCGACCGGAACGCGATATGGGCGCGCAAGCGCGAGGTCCTCATGCGGATCTTCTTCGCCCACGGTGGCGGCGAGGCGTTCGCCCGCTGGCGCGAGGAGCAGGGGCAGACCCTGCAGGACTGGGCCACCTGGGCCGCGATCTGCGAGGAGCACGGCGCCGACTGGCACGCCTGGCCCGAGGAGTTGCGCCGCCCGGGGAGCCGCGAGGTCGCCGCCTACGTCGAGCAGCACGGCGCCGTCGTCGGGTTCCACGCCTGGCTGCAGTGGGCGCTGGAACTGCAGCTGACCGCCGCCACCGCCGGCATGACCGTCATCCAGGACCTGCCGATCGGCTTCGCCGGCGGCGGCGCCGACGCCTGGGCCTGGCAGGACGCGCTCGCCGACGGCGTCAGCGTCGGGGCGCCGCCGGACGCGTTCAACTCCCAGGGCCAGGACTGGGGATCGCCGCCGCTGATCCCCTGGCGGCTGCGGGACGCCGACTACGAGCCGTTCATCCAGTCGATCCGGGCCACCATGGCCGGGGCCGGCGGCCTGCGGATCGACCACGTCATGGGCCTGTTCCGGCTGTGGTGGGTGCCGGCCGACGGGTCGGCCGCGGACGGCGCGTACGTGCGCTACCCGGCCGAGGACCTGCTCGACATCGTCGCCCTCGAGAGCGTCCGCGCGGAGGCGCTCGTCGTCGGCGAGGACCTCGGCACGGTCGAGGACGGCGTCCGTGAGGCCATGGCCGAGCACGGCGTCCTGAGCTACCGCCTGCTCTGGTTCGAAGACGACGACCCGGCGGAGTGGCCGGCCGAGGCGATGGCGGCGATCAGCACCCACGACCTGCCGACCGTCGCCGGGCTCTGGACGGGAACGGACATGGCCGAGCAGCGGGAGCAGGGCACCGGTACCGACGAGGAGCTCGAGCGCGGCCGGAACTCGCTGCTGGAGCATCTGCCCGGTCTGCCCGAGGAGGCGTCGGTGGAGGACGCCGTCGAGCGGGCGCACCGATTGCTGGCCCGGGCGCCGGCCCTCCTGCTGTCGGCGACCCTGGACGACGCCGTCGCCGAGGAGCGCCGCCCCAACATGCCGGGCGCGAACGACCGGCCCAACTGGTCGCTCCCGCTGCCGGTGCTGGTCGAGGACCTGCCGTCGCACCCGGTGCTGCGGACCGTGGCGCGAACCCTCGCCGAAGGCGTCTCCGGCGACTGACGGGGCTCCGACGCGCCCGGTCGTCGCTCGTCGAACGTGTGTTCGATCGGCGTGCGACACTCTCGGGGTGGCCGGCGGGATGAGTCCAGGACGTGGCGGACGGTCGCTCGGCGAGCGGGCGGCCAACTCCGGAGTGCACCCGGCGTCCACTCCCGCCGCCGGGGGCGACGGGCCGGCAGCCGCCCCTGCCACGGCCCGCGAGCCCCAGTCCTACGCCGCGGCCGGCGACGGAGGAGAGGGCCGGCACTGCTGGGTGCGCGATCCGCCGGACACACCCGGCACCTGGCCCGGGCTGCTGATCGAGTGGCGGCAGCGCGCCGGGACATGGCAGGGCCGGGTCGCCTACACGGTGACCGGCCCGCACGGCCCGGCCCTGGTCGAGGCCTGGCTGCCCGCGGCGCGACTCGAACCACGGTGACGGGCGGTTTGGGCCCGCCGGAGGGGGCTATGCCGGAGCCGGACCACGAATCGATCGACGAACGGAGTTCCCCATGACCGGCCCAGACGGCCCGACCCTCGACGACGTCATCGAGCCCACCGAGCACCCGACGCAGGACCGCACCCAGCACGCCAAGGACCCCCACCCGAGCGACGAGGTGCTGGAGCACCGGACCGAGCTCGAGCGGCAGGCCGTGGGCTCGGACGACGCGAACCCCGCAGGCGCCGAGGAACACGCGGCCACCGACTGAAAGAGGACCCTCCTGCCCCCCACGATCCGCAAGCTCGCGGCGGAACCCGGCAGACGGGCCATCGGCGAGAACGATGTCGCCTGCTGGGTGATCAAGACGTCCCGGCCGCCGTCCGAACTCGTGCCGGGCTGGGCGGCCGGGACCACCCGGTCACTCACCCGCTGCGTGCGCCCCTCCTACCGCCTGCGGCTCATGGCCGCAGGGCAGCCGTGCCTGCTGTGGCTCAGCGGCCCGCACCGGCCGGGCGTGCACGCACTGGGCATGCTGGCGGGCACGCCTGACACCGACGCGGACGGGCAGCCCGCGGTGCCGGTACGCCTGACCCTGCTCGGCGATCCGGTCCCCCGGGCCGAACTGCTGGCCGATCCGGTCGCGCGGCATGCCGAGGTCATGCGCATGCCGGCGGGCAGCAACCCCTCCTGGCTGTCGGCCGACCAGTTCGCCGCCGTCCTCGACCGGGCCGGCACGACCGGCCTGGGAGCATGGACGTCGTGACCTCGACCCGCCTGCGATGGGGCGCGTGCGCCTGGCTCCTGACCCTTCAGTTCTTCGTCGTGGAGACGATCGCCCAACTGCGCTTCCAGGGCCCCTACTCCCGCGTCGACGACGTCATCAGTGACCTGGGCACCTCCGCCTCCCGGGCGGCCCAGCTGATGAACGCCTCGTTCGTCGCTCAGGCGGCCCTGATCCTGGGCGGCGTCCTCCTGCTGCGGCCGGCGCTGCGCGCAACGGCCGGGCGGGTGGCCACCGTGCTGCTCGCGCTGGCCGCCGCCGGAGTGCTGCTCGTCGGGGTCTTCCCCAGCGACGGCAACGGCGCTCTGCACGCGACCGGCGCCGTCGTCCACCTGGTCGGCAGCGGCATCGGCCTGATCGCGCTGGCCTATGCGCTGCGCCCGCGGTCGGAGGTGCTCGGCACGACGCTGGCCGCGCTCGGGCTGATCGGCACGGCCGCCACCATCCTCTTCGTCGCCGGCGTGACCGGATACCTGGGCGAGGGCGGCACCGAGCGCGCGGCCGCCTACGCCCTTCCCCTGGGGCTGGCGCTGACCGGCGTCTCGCTGTGGCGCCTGGTCGGCACCACGCCGACGGCGGACGGGGCGGACGGCGAGACGCCGTCCGCGGCGGGGCACTCGGCGCGGGAGGAGCGGGCGAGGGCACGCGCGGAGCGGGCCCAGCGCGAGCGCGAACGGGACGAGGCGCTGGAAGCGGCCGCCGGCCGACGCACCGACGACGCCGGTACGCGGGACGACGAGGAGTCGTCGGGCGACGCAGACGACCCGTGGGCCGCGCCCGGCGGGCGGCGCGCGGACTGAACGGTCAGTCCGCGGCCGGCACGAAGGACAGCACCTCCTCGACCGGACGGCGCCCGCTCACCGCCGCCGCGGGCGCGTCCGGCGGATAACCCATGCGCAGAAGGAACTGCGGATGGCCCACCAGGGACAGGCGCGCCTGCAGGCGGGCCCGCGTCGCGGGCCAGTCGAGCGCCTGTGTCAGCGGTGACGCCGCGACGCCCGCGGCAGTGGCCCGCAGCAGCACCCGCGCGAGGGCCCGGCCGGCCTGCAGCCACGCGTAGCGGTCGTCCCCGTCCGTGCCCATCAGGAGGACGGTGGGACGCTCCACGTCGGGGGGCGGTGCGTCCGCGTCACCGGCCGGCAGGAACGCGTGCGGCTCCCGCTGACCGACCACGAAGTCACGGATGAGCCAGTTCGACGGCCGGGCGTGCGTATCACCGCTCGGCACGGCGTCCACCGGCACACCGTCGACCGCGGACGGATCGGTGCGCATCCACCGCTGGAGTTCCGCGACGTAGGCGGGATCCCCCTGCTCGATCTCTTCCGCCCGGGAGATCAGGAAGACGGTGGCGATCTCCTCCTCGGACCGGGTGATCGTCTTGCACCAGGTGCCGAACGCTCGGGCGTCCACCTGCAACCGGTCGACGAGGTCACCCGGGACCGCCCGGGGCTGGAAGGGGGCGCGCACCGTGTGCCGCCGGTCGATCGCCTCGGCCAGCTCCCGGTCCTCCTCCGTGGGGTCGTGGGCACCGGTGATCCGCACGGCCGCGAGGTGGTCGGGCTCGCCGGCATCCGGCAGGAGGTGGACCTCGGCAGCCGATCCACGGGCGGCCAGGGCGAGGACCGCGAACTCCACGGCGAGGCCGCAGCTGATCACCTGCTGGCGCCCGCTGGGATCGAGCACCGGGAGCGCCCGCTCGCGATCGAAGTGGACGTCGAGCCGTTCGGCGGAGGCGGTGAACCGCCATGGCTGCGTGTTGTGGATCGATGGCGCACGAGTGGCCGCGGCCACCACCTGCCCCCAGTGCTGTTCGTCCACGCTGGACCTCCCGGTCGTCGACTGCCGGCCTTGACCGTGTCGTGCCTACCCCACCACGCCCACCCCAGCATGCCGCCGACCCGGTGCACATCGGGTGGCCAGTGGCCAGGATGGGCGCATGACCGACACAGCGGACGGCGCGACCATGCACGTTCTCCCCGCCGACGAGTGCTACCGGCTCCTGGCCACCCAGGAACTGGGGCGGATCGGGGTCAACGCCGAGCACTATCCGCTGATCTTCCCCGTCAACTTCGCGCTGGACGGGACCACGCTGGTCGTCCGGACGTCGCCGGGCACCATCCTGCGCGCCGCGAGCCACGCCAACGTCACCTTCGAGGTGGACGAGATCGACCGGCGGACCCGCAGCGGCTGGAGCGTGCTGGTCCGCGGCTCGGCCGAGGAGGTCGACCCGCAGCACCGGGCGGAGCTGATCGCCAGGACCCTGGCGACCGGCGTGCAGCCCTGGGCCCCCGGCGACCGCGGGAACTGGCTGCGCCTGATACCGCACGACATCTCCGGGCGCCGGATCGTGCCGGGTGAGCTGCCCCCGGCCGTCGATCCGCGCGCCTACCTCTGACCGGGGTCAGAGCGGAGGGCCGGCCTCCGCCGGCAACGGCACCGGCGGAAGAGGGCGCGAGCGGCGGCGGGAGACCGCCACCCCGAGCAGGCAGACCACACCGCCGGCCAGCGCCAGAGCCGGGGGCACCTCCTCGAGCAGCAGCCAGCCCAGGAGGATCACCAGGGGCGGCACGAGGTAGGTGCTGACGCCCAGGGTGCCGGCGTCCATCCGGCTCAGCGCGTACGCCCAGGTGCTGAAGGCCAGCGCGGTGGGCACCACACCGAGGTAGACCATGCCGGCGACCGACCCTGACGACGCCGGCCCGAGCTCCTCGGCGAGCGTGCCAGCCCACGGCAGGCAGCACACGGCGCCGATCGCACAGCCCGTGAACGTGACCTGGAGCCCGGACAGCCGGCGCAGCACCGGCTTCTGCGCCACCACCCCGGCGGCGTAGGCGACCGCCGCGATCACGCAGAACACGATGCCGATGAGCTCGGTCTCGGCGCCTCGGGTGGCCACCCCGATGAGCACCACCCCCGCGAACGCGACGGCGATCCCCGCGACCAGCCAGCGCGGGAAGCCCTCGCCCAGGAGGAGACCGGCGAAGAGGGCGATGAGGATCGGCCCGATGTTCACCAGCATCGCCGTGGTGCCGGCGTCGAGGTGCTGCTCGGCGGCGTTGAGGGTCACGTTGTAGACCCCGAACCAGCCGGCCCCGCAGACCGTGAGCAACGCCCACTCGCGGCCGGTCGGAGCGACCCACCCCCGGCCGGTCATCAGCAGGCCGAGCACCACGGTGCCCACCAGCAGACGGCCGAGCGCCAGCGCGCCGGGCGAGAACTGGTCGCCGACCCCGCGGATGGCCACGAACGCCGACGCCCAGGCCAGGACCGTCACGACGACGGCGAGCACGGTGCGGGCGTCCGGCGGGGCGGCGGGCTGGTTGCTCACGGTCGGACCCTAGGCCGGACCACCGACACCGTCCGGCGGAGATCGGACCTGGCTGCCGCACGGGCGGACCTGCAGCCGAAAGTGGCGGCCGACCTGCGCCTGGGCCGCCGGCGCGAGGGGTTGGCGGACGATCGTCCGCAGCTTCTCGGGAGCGGCCCGGCGCGGGTCGCCCAGGTAGATCTCGTGGTGCTTTCCCGCGAGGACGCATCCCTGGTCGGCGATGAACGCGTGCAGGGCCGCGATGGTCGGGCCCTCGGCGCTGTAGGGCCCGATGTGCATCACCTGCGCGCACCGCCCTTCGGCGAGGTGCTCGAGCCGCACCCTGCCGATCGCCGACGGCGACTTCTTCCTCGAAGCGTCCGCCCGGGCGTCCTCGACCGTTCGCGCGGTCACCTGTTCGGGGACCGTGATCATCATCGTCCAGTCCCACTGGGACTTGTCGCCCGTGGTGAAGACCGACATGTCTGACGCCCACCAGAGGCCCTCCAGCGGCATGACCGGCGCGTCGAGTCCCTCCGGCCCCCTCTTGAGGCCGAACCGGATGGCGTAGGCCATCGCGTACAGAGCCTGGACCGCCTCCGGATAGGCCGGCGCCGTGTCCGGATCGCCGTGCCCGTCGATCATGAGGAACGGCAGGTCCGGCACCTCCACGAAGGCCGGCGTCCGCGTCGCGGAGTACAGATGCCGGAACTCGCGCTTGAGGTCCAGGGGCGCGACCGCCCCGGCCTTCCCGTCAGCACTCACCTGAGCCCCTCCTCACCCGCGCAGGTGATCGGCGTATGTGCGCCGCCCCCGACTTCCCCCGGTGGGGACCGCGGCGCCGTCGCGGAAGGCCGCGCTCAGCTTCCCGGGCACGGGTGTGGCCACCACGTGCGCACCGGGGGCGCGGACGGCGGCCCAGACCCGGGCGAGATCGGCGGCAGAGGACTCCTCCGGCCCGCCGAACTCGACGACGCCGCCCGAGGGCGGGCGGCCGCTGACCTCGGCGACGTGGACGGCGACCTCGCCGACGTCGACCGGCTGGACCCGCCACCCCATCGGCACCGGGACCACCGGCCCCCGGCGCGCACCGTCCAGGAGGACGTCGACGAAGTCGTGGAACTGGGTCACCCGGAGCAGGGTGATCGGCAGCCCCGACGCCAGCAGCACCTGCTCGGCGGCCCACTTGGCCCGGCAGTAGCCGTAGGGGATGCGGTCGACCCCCACGATCGACACGTAGACCAGGTGCCGCAGCCGGTCCCGGTCGACCGCTTCGACGAGGCGGCGCGTGCCCGCGACGTCCACCAGCCAGGGATCACCGCGCGGATCGCTGGCGGTGTGCACCACGATCTCGGCGCCGGCCAGCGCCGTCCCCAGGTCGAAGCCCGTCGCGAGATCCCCCCGGATCCCTCCGGGGCCGGTTCCCCGGCGTGACATCGAACGCACGTGGTGTCCCGCGTCCTGCAGCGGAGCGAGGAGCCGGGAGCCGAGCCGGCCGGTGCCGCCGGTGACGAGGACGTCCATGCCGGTCAGTCTCCCGGGTCCGCCGGAGGAGTGACCCGCTCCAGCCGCATCTCATATGTGAGATACCGTCCGTCCGTGACGGCGATCGAAGACGGCATTGTCGAAGGCACCAGGCCCGAGTCGGGCGCCATGCACCGCATCGGCTCACTGGTTCGTGACGCCCGGCGGCATCGGGGTCTCACCCAGCAGCAGCTGGCCGACCGGCTCGGCACCAGTCAGAGCGCCGTCGCCCGCATCGAGCAGGGAAACCAGAACCTGACCCTGGAACTCCTGGGCCGGCTGTCGGCCGCCCTCGAGAGCGAACTGATCAGCCTCGGCCCGACCGGACCGACCCACCTGCGGGTCGCGGGCGGGCATCCGCTGCGCGGCAGCATCACGGTGAAGTCGTCGAAGAACGCCGCGGTGGCACTGCTCTGCGCGTCGTTGCTCAACCGCGGCCGGACGACGCTGCGCAACGTCGCCCGGATCGTCGAGGTGGAGCGCATCCTCGACGTCCTGCGCTCGATCGGCGTCTCGGCGACCTGGGACGAGGCAGGGCACGACCTGAGCATCGTCGTCCCCGACGAGCTGGACCTGGCCGCGATCGACGCGGACGCCGCCCGCCGGACCCGCAGCATCATCATGTTCCTGGGTCCGCTGCTGCACCGGGCCGAGACCTTCCTGCTTCCGTACGCCGGCGGCTGCGACCTCGGCACCCGGACGGTGCAGCCGCACATGATCGCGCTGCGCCCCTTCGGCCTGGAGATCGAGGCGCGGGCCGGGGAGTACCACGGCACGGTCACCCGGACCGGCGCCGAGACGCGCACGATCGTGCTGACCGAGCGGGGCGACACCGTCACCGAGAACGCGCTGCTCGCCGCGGCCCGCACCGGCGGGACGACGACCATCCGCAACGCCAGCTCCAACTACATGGTCCAGGATCTCTGCCTCTACCTGCAGCTCCTCGGCGTCGGGATCGAGGGCATGGGGAGCACCACGCTGGTCGTGCGCGGCCGCCCGGTCCTCGACGCCGACGTCGACTACACGATCAGCGAGGACCCGGTGGAGGCCATGAGCCTGCTCACCGCGGGCATCGTGACCGGCTCGGAGCTGACCGTCCGCCGCGCGCCCGTGGAGTTCCTCGAGATCGAGCTGGCGGTGCTGGCCGAGATGGGGCTGCGCTACGAGCTCTCCGCCGAGTACCTGGCCGCCAACGGCCACACCCGGCTGGCCGACATCACGATCTCGCCGTCGACGCTCACCGCGCCGATCGACAAGATCCACCCGATGCCCTTCCCGGGCCTCAACATCGACAACCTGCCGTTCTTCACGGTGATCGCGGCGCAGGCCGAGGGCGCGACCCTGATCCACGACTGGGTCTACGACAACCGCGCCATCCACCTGTCGGACCTGACCCGCCTGGGCGCCGACGTGCGACTGCTCGACCCGCACCGGGTGCTCGTCAACGGGCCTACCCGGTGGTCCAGCGCCGAGGTCGTCTGCCCACCCGCCCTGCGCCCGGCGGTGTGCATCCTGCTCGCGATGCTCGCGGCCAAGGGGACGTCGGTCCTGCGCAACGTCGACATCATCGCCCGCGGCTACGAGGACCTCTACGAGCGCCTGGTCGAGATGGGCGCCCACATCGACGTCTTCCACGACTGAGGACCTGCGGCCCAGATGACCATGTCGGCCGCAGGTCGATCAGCGCTCCTGGTCGGTGGGGCGGACCAGCACCTCGTTGATCGCGACATGGGGCGGCTGACCGACGACGTAGAGGATCGCCCGGGCGATGTCGTCGGCCTGCAGTGCCCGCATGTTCTGGGCCATCTCCTTCGACGCTCGCTTCGCCTCGGGCTGGGTTATGTGGTCGGTCAGCTCCGTCGCGACCGCTCCCGGCTCCACCAGGCTGATTCGTACCCCGCGGCCGGTCACCTCCTGCCGCAGCGACTCGCTGAACGCGTTCACCGCCCACTTGCTGGCGTTGTAGACACCGGCCCCCTTGCGAGCGGTCCGTCCGGCGACGCTGGAGATGTTCACGACGTCCCCCGACCCCTGCTCGACCATGCCGTCGATCGCCGCGTGGGTCATGTACATCAGGCCGAGCACGTTGGTGGAGAGCATCCGCCGCCAGTCCTCGGGATCGGCGCCGACGATCGTGCCCAGGAGCATGACTCCGGCGTTGTTGACCAGGACGTCGAGACCCCCGAGCTCGTCCCGGGTCCGCCGCACGGCGTCCGCACAGGCCGACTCGTCGGTGACATCGAGGTCGAGCTGCACCACCGACGCGCCGCCGTCGCGGAGCCGGGCGGCGAGCGCATCGAGCCGGTGCCTGCGGCGGGCCCCGATGGCCACGGCGGCACCGGCTTCGGCCAGGGCCACGGCGGTCGCCTCACCGATGCCCGACGAGGCACCTGTCACGAGCGCCACCTTGCCCGCGAGCGGTCGGCCGGCCTGGCTCATGCGGAACCTCCTGCCGCGCCGCCCGGTGCGGCGCCCTCGTCGGTCACGTTCCGGCCCCCGTGCCGGGTCCCGTCGCGAGCGCGCGAGCGGTGGTGGGCACGGGGGTCCGTCATCACATCAGCGAATCGAGGCCCTCGTCGGCCAGGTTCAGGCCGGCATCGACCGGTGGCCGGTGCGGCTGGTCGAGCCCGCGCATCCGGGCCGCGTGCAGGGCCAGCAGGAGGTTGAGCCGGAGCGCCGGGTCGGTGGTGAACGGGCCGAGCATCCGTTCCAGCTTGCCGATGCGGTAGCGCATCGTGTTGTAGTGGAAATGCAGCCGGCGCGCTGACTCGGCGACGTTGAGGTTGGTCTCCAGCAGCACCCGCAGGGTCTCGCGCAGATCGGCGGAGTCCAGGTCGGCGGCATCGGCCAGCGGGCCCAGGACCTCGTCCACGTAGGAGCGCAGCTCGGTGCTGTCCGGGATCAGCGACAGCAGCCGGAAGACGCCCAACTGGTCGAAGTGGGTGACCGTCGACGCCCCGTGGATCTCCTCCCCCACCCCGAGAGCCCGCTGGGCCTGGCGGTGCGCCTCGGCCAGCGCCAGCAGCGACCCGGCCGGGCGGCCGATACCCGTGCCGAGCAGCCGGCCGACGCGCCGCAGCCGCCCGTTGACCCGCGAGGTCACCGACGAGACGAGCGCCGACACCTCCTCCGGGGTACGCCCGTCCAGTGGCAGCAGGGTGACGATCTCGCTGGCCAGCCCGGCGACGGCCGCGCCGGCCACCTCGGTCTCCAGCGCGGCCCGCCAGCCGTCGGCCAGCCGGTCGAGGACGTCGAGGGCCCGCGTCGGGTCCGCGGCGGCGTCGGCGACGGTCTCGGTGGCGGTCACGAGGACGGCGACCGGCCCGTCGAGACGCCAGCCGAACGACCGGGTGTAGGCCAGCGTCCGCTCGGTGTGGCCGACCGAGCCCCCGACCAGGCGACGGACCAGATCTCCCTGGAAACGCAGCTCGACGGAGTGCACTGCCTGCAGCCGGATCACCGACAGCGCGGCGATGACGGCGGCTCGCTCCAGGACACCGCCGGCCCCCAGCATCATGGCGCCGGTGCGGTGCACGGCGACCAGCCAGCCGTGCCGCTCGGCCCCGGCCATGATCGGGGCGACCGCGTACTCCCCCACCCCACCGGGCAGCTCGTGGTGACCCGGCACGAGCAGGATGCCGTCGGCCGGTGAAAGGTCGGCGTCGGCGAGTACGTCCGCCGGGGTGACCACGGTCTGGTCGGCGCGCACCCCGGACAGCCGCCGGGACGGCGTCAGTTCGGCGAGGGCGTCGTCGGCGGCAGCGTCGAGCAGCCAGAGCCAGTCGCTGATCTCGGCGACGTCGTCCTCGGGACCGGCGCTGGTGACGATGTCGCGGTCGGGACCCAGGCCGAGGACAGCCGCACCGTCGAGCATCACGGCCAGGCGGTGGGCGACCTCGGCGACCCCGCCACCGGTGAGCGCCACCTCCATGAACTCGTCGTCCATGCGCGAGGACAGCGCCAGCGCCTGGCTCTGCTTGGCCACGACGGTGCCGAGCACCTCGGAGACGACCTCGTCCAGCCGGACGCCGGCCGGCAGCGCCAGCACCGGCAGGCCCCGGCGGTCGGCCTCCGCGAGCACCTCGCCGGGCACCTGCGCCGGACCCTCCGTCCGGCGGAAGGCGAGCGCGGCGGTGCCCATGGAGTCCAGCCGCTCGACCAGCGCGCGGTAGTTGGCGGGATCGGCCGGGGGCAGTCGGGCGCCGAGGACGACGAGGACGTCGGGACCGGCGGCGGCCAGCGGATCGGAGGGATCGTCGACCACCATGTGGCGGACGACGCGACTGAGCCCGGCGGCCCCCGCGGCGACCGACGTGCCGCTCAGACCGGGAAGCTGCAGGGCCTCCTCGATCGTGAGGCCCATGCGTTCCTGCCAGCTGCTACGGCCGGCCCGCCTGGTGTCGGGGCGCGACTCGGCGACAGCCCAGTTCCTGCGGAACGGAATCGATCCGTTACGTTGGGTAGAAGTCACCGCCGAGGCGTCACCCTGGGTCACGACGTGTCCCCTTCCGGTCGTGGTCCAGGTTGCCATACGACAGGATCCTGTCAGGTGTCCCCGGACGCCGGTGCCCATTCTTGGCGACTTCCGCCATACAAGGGCATGCGACGCGCCGCATAGGTTCAAACCCCGGTCCACCTCGTCGCACGATGTTAGGCCGTTGCCGGATCCCGGTGACCACCCCATCATGCGCGGGGGGTATGGATCGGCCCGGGCGGGGGGGTCGAGAGGCCGGCGCCTCCGTCGTTCTTCTGCCGAAGGGCCGCCCCCATGCGCACCGTCGACGCGACAACCGCTCCGGAAAGTCCCCGTTCGCAGAAGGTCGAGCCGCTGCGCGGCCGCGCCGCGCGGGCCGGCGTCCCCCTCATCCCCCTCCCGCGAGAGTCCGCCCAGGCAACCGTCCGCACCGCCCGCCCGGCACGCGCCGCCACCGCCGTTCCGGCGGCGGCCAGCACCGGGATCGCCGACCTGTTGCGTGGCCCGGTACGGCCGGCCCGCGTTCTGATGACCGCCCCCGCAGCGGTCTACCTGCTCGTCCCGGGTGAGCGGGGCGGCGACGTCGTCGGCGTCCTCACCAGTGATGCTGCTCGTCTGCCGCTCGCCTGCGTGCTGTTCCGCCCCAGCAACGGGCGCCCCCTGGTCGCCCTCCCCAGCGGCGCCCCCGCCGAGGTCGGCGGCGGACGGATCGTCGTCGGCGATCTCGCCGTGAGCGCCGCCGCGTGGTGGAACCCGCGGCCGAGACTGCCCAGCCTGCACCCCTCGCTCCTGCCCGAGGGCGTACGCCAGCTCCGCAACACCCTCTACGGCGAGGGAGTGCCGCACAGCGCCTTCTGCCTGCCGGGGCTTCCGACCGGCCCCGGCGGGCCGCTCGCCGCCCTGCGCGGCGCCGTCCGCCGCGCGGACCTGGACGCCGCGCTGCGCACGGCGACCCGGCTGATCGGCCTCGGCCCAGGGCTCACCCCGGCCGGTGACGACGTGATGGCCGGAACCATCGCCGGACTGGTCCTGCTGGGCCACCCGGCCGCGGAGCGCTTCGCCGCCGCCGTGTACTCGCTGGCCGCCGGACGGACGACGGAACTGTCGCGGGCGCTCCTGCGGCACGCGGCCGCCGGCCGGGTCAGCGGTGAGTACGCAGCTGTCTTCCACGGTCTGGTGGGCGAGCGCCCGCTGGCCCCGGCGGTCGCGGCACTGCTCAACACCGGATCGACCAGCGGCCGTGCCATGGCACTGGGGCTGTGCACCGCCATCGACCTCGTCGAGCGCACCACCCGGGTGCGCTGAGGCCGGCCGCTCAGCCAGGAGCCTCGGGAAGCAACGGACCGAGGCTGTCCCACTGCGCGATGCTGCACCCGTCGTTGCGCGCCAGCTGCACGTCGACCGGTCGGCCACGCCAGTTCCCGGTGACGTGTGCGGTCTGCGGCCCGTCGTACACCTGCGTGCAGACGGCGTCGGCCGGCAGCGGCGCGAACGGGTCGTCCATCCCGGTCAGATGTGCGCAGGCCGCCTCCGCGTCCGGGTGGTCGCCCTCGATCTTCTCCGTGCAGCTCAGCCTGTAGCGCTCCTCCGCCGACCCGTCCCCGCGGTCGATCTCGACCACCAGGTCGTTCGACGCGGTGGGGGACGGCGCGTTGCCGGGGCCCGCTCCCGACGTGGCGGGCTGCTGCGCGGCGCACCCGACGAGCGCCAGCAGCACGGCCACGAGCAGGACGGTGCGGCCCACTAGATACGGCAGGCGTGGATGCTGGTGACCAGGATCGCGCGGGCTCCGAGCTCCCAGAGCTCGTCCATCACGCGGTTGGTCTCCGCCTGGGCCACCATCGCCCGCACGGCCGACCAGCCGGGCGTCTGCAGCGGGCTCACGGTCGGCCCCTCGAGCCCGGGGGTGACCGCCGTGGCCCGCTCCAGCAGATCGTTGGGACAGTCGTAGTCGAGCATCACGTACTGGCGCGCCACGAGGACGCCCCGGATCCGGCGGCGCAGCTGAGCCACGGCCGGGATCTCCTCGGCGCCCTCCCGGCGGACCAGGATCGCCTCGCTCGTGAGGACCGGGTCACCGATGATGTGCAGCCCGGCCGCGCGCAGCGTCGTCCCGGTCTCGACGACGTCGCAGACCGC
>JAOPWH010000218.1 GCA_025965795.1 Blastococcus sp. | reverse complement strand
GTCGGGCACCGTCTCGGCGTGGTTCGCCCAGGCGCCGGCGTAGCAGTCGGCCTGCAACTCGAGGCGGACGGTGCCACTCGCCGGACCCGTCCCGCCCGGCTGGACCTGCTGGTTGGTGCCCAGCAGGTTCTGCACGTGGTGGCCGTACTCGTGGGCGATGACGTAGGCGTTCACGAACAGCCCGCCCGCCGCCCCGAACTGCTGCTGCAACTGGTCGAAGAAGCTCAGGTCGATGTAGACCAGTTGGTCGCCGGGGCAGTAGAACGGGCCAGAGCCGCTGGTCGCACCGCCGCATGCGGTCTGGACCTGGCCGGAGAAGTAGACCGTCTCCGCGGGGGTGTAGCGGCTGCCGAGCTCGCCGCTCCAGAAGTCCTGGATCGACTCGATGTCGGCGACGACGGCGCAGTCGACCGACGTGTTGGCGTCCCCGCTGTCGTCACAGGCCTGCTTGAGCTGACGGTTGTCGGCCTGCTCGCCCTGGCCGAGGCCGCTCAGCCCGGTGATGGCCGACCCGACGTCGCCCCCGTTCCCGAACACCTGGATGAGCAGGAACACGACCACCCCGACCACGCCGAGGCCACCGCCGCCGACGGCCATCCCGCGACCGCCGCCCAGCCCACCGCGGCCGCGCCGGTCCTGGACCGCCGACGTGTCGAGGCTGCCGCCCTCGCGATACCTCATGCGCGGAAGACCTCCCGGTCGGGTTCGGACATCGTGAAGCGCACCGCCACCGCGCCGTGCACCTGCTGTCGGGCCGGCGTCAGGTCGAGGTGGATGCCGTTGCTCTCGAACGGTGCCATCGAGTCCACTGCCCCCGCGACTCGGAAGCCTCCGCCGGACAGTCCGACGTCGCTCACCTCGACGAGCGCGGTGAGCTCCGCGCCGAAGGCGGCCGCGTACTGCCGGGCGCGCCGGACGGCGTCCCGCACGGCGTCGGACCGGGCTCGCTCGGCCGCCGGGCTGTCGGGGCGCAGCCGCCAGGTGGGCCCGAACACCTCGACGTCGTCGAGCCGGCCGAGTGCGACGACGAGGTCGCCCACGAGATCGAGGCGGTGGACGGTGGCCTGCGTGTGCACCGAGGCCACGGGCTCGCCAGGGGCGCGCCGGTCACGGATCTCGAGTCGGACGGACATGCCAGTCGTCTCCGTGTCCTCGATGGCGTCGTCGACGGCGGTCAGCAGCGCGGTCACCTCCGCCTGCCGGGCGGCGCACCGTTCCAGGGCGGTCTGCCGGTCACGGGCCCGGGTACGGACGGTCACCGAGATGTCGGCGACCTCGGGCTCGACGACCAGGAGGGCCTCGCCGTGGACGACGACCTGGGGACTCGGGTTGCTCATGGGAACCTCCAGAGGGGTGAGCCGCACGACTCTTCCAGACCCGGGTGGGCGCGGCGGGCGGACTCGATGGGCGACGCCGGGCGCACGACGACCTAGGGTCGGGAGCAGTCGATCCAGGAGGAAGTGGTCATGGCGGTCTCCAACCGCGTTCGTGCCGCATTGACGACCACGGTGCTCGCCACCGCGGCCACGGGCTTCATGACCGGCTGCGGGGTGGGCAACGACGAGGAGCAGGTCGCCTACTGCACCGACAAGGACGGCAAGGTCGTCGATGAGGACCTGTGCGACGACGACCGCGGGGGCGGCCTCGGCGGCGGCCTGTTCTTCCTCTATCTCGGCGGGTTCGGCCGTGGGTTGCCGGTCGGCACGGTGCTGCCCGGCGGCGGCACACGGATCAACCCGGGCGACACCGCCGCCCGCCAGCGCGCCGGTCTCCCGGGCACCGGCAGGGTGAGCGCGGGCACGCGGGTCAGCGGCGGAATCGGCAGCGGTCTCGGCGGCCGGGCCGGCACCGGCGCCGGCAGCTGAGCCTGGCGCCTTGAGGAGAGTCGCGAGCGGCGTCGTCCGCCCCGGGTGGGAAGCCGAGATCGAGGCGCAGGGTCTGGTCTACAACAAGACCCACCTGCCCGGCGGCGAAGTGCGCAGCTACTGGCGTGAGGGGCCGTTCTACGACTTCTCCATGGCGGAGATCCAGCGCCTCGAGGGCGCGGTCTCGCAGATGTTCGAGATGTGTGTGGCGGCCGGTGACCACATCGTCGACAACGAGCTGTTCGACCGGATGGGGATCCCGCCGATGGCCCGGCCGCAGATCCGGCGGACCTGGGAGGCCGAGCCGCCGAGCATCTACGGCCGGTTCGACCTGCGCTACGACGGCGAGGGGCCGCCCAAACTGCTGGAGTTCAACGCCGACACCCCGACCGGTCTGGTGGAGTCCGCGGTCACCCAGTGGAACTGGCACCTGTTCACCGGTCAGGGCCGCGACCAGTGGAACGCGCTGCACGACAAGCTCGTCGCGGCCTGGCAGCGGAACCTGGTGAAGTGGGAGCGGCGGACCGGCGTCCGTCCGCGGGTGCACCTGGCGTGGACCAGCGAGGAGACCTCGGGCGAGGACCGGATGACCATCGCCTACCTGATGGACACCGTCGTGCAGGCCGGCTACGAGGCGATCGAGCTCATCGTCGAGGACATCGTGCTCGACGACGGCGACGGCCTGTTCTACGACGCCCAGGGCCGGCACCTCGACATCGTCTTCAAGCTCTACCCCTGGGAGTGGCTGATCGAGGACGAGTTCGGCCCCGCCGTCCTCGCCGACACCAACCGCCCGGGCGGGACGACCTGGGCGGAGCCGGCCTACAAGATGCTGTGGAGCACCAAGGCGCTGCTGCCGGTGCTGTGGCAGCTGTTCGGCAGCGACCCGGTGCTCAGCGAGTTCCTCCTGCCCGCCTACTTCGCCGACGAGATCCCCTCGTCGTGGCGGGACTACGTGCGCAAGCCGCTGTGGGGCCGGGAGGGCGCCAACGTGGCGATCGTCAGGAACGGTGACGTCACGGAGCAGTTGCCGGGCCGGTACGGGACCGAGGGGTTCGTCGTCCAGGAGTTCGCTCCGTTGCCGGACTTCGCCGGGGCAGACGGCCCGCACCACCCGGTACTGGGCGCGTGGGTGGTCGACGGTGAGCCGGCCGGCCTCGGCATCCGGGAGAGCGACGGCCTGATCACCGACAACCTCAGCTACTTCGTGCCGCACACGGTCGACTACGACCCTCCCCGAGCCGCGCGGGGCCGGCAGTCCTAGATTCGCCCCATGCCGTTGCAGGGTGAGTACGAGCCGAGTCCGCAGCAGTGGGTCCGCGATCAGGTCGAGCGCTACGAGGCGACCGGCGGACGCGAGGCCAACACGTTGCGGGACACCGGGCTGCCCGTCGTCATCTTCACGACCCGGGGCGCATCGAGCGGCAAGGTGCGCAAGCAGCCGCTCATGCGGGTGGAGCACGACGGCACCTACGCGATGGTCGGCTCGCAGGGCGGTGCGCCGAAGGACCCCGCGTGGGTGGCCAATCTCCGCGCGCACCCGGACCAGGTGAGCGTGCAGGACGGGCCCGAGCCGTGGGACGGCGTCGCCCGCGAGATCACGGGCGAGGAGAAGGCGCAGTGGTGGGAACGCGCCGTGGCCGCCTACCCCGCGTACGCCGAGTACCAGGAGAAGACCGACCGCGAGATCCCCGTCTTCCTGGTCGAGCGGCCCTCCTGAGCGCCGGACCACCCCCGGCCCGGCACCGGACAGTTCTCCGCCCGACCCTGGCAACCTTCGCCTGCCCGCGCGCGTCTCCATGACGTAGCCGGGCGCGGATCGCTGCGCGCCTCCGCGCGTCGAGCCAGGAAAGCGGCGCGGGGGAGTCGGCATCCGCGGTCGCAGGCCCGCCGGGTGCCTGACGGCGCGCGGCGGCATGCTGGCGGGGCGTCACGTCTGACCCGTCGGGAGCCGACGTCACAGGGGTCACCCGTTCAGCCGCGCCTCGCCTCCGGCGAGCCTGGCAGCGAGCTCGGGGATCGCGGCCGCCACCTGTTCGGGGAATCTGGTGAAGGGTGTTGCGGTGACCGTCCGCCGGGCCCCACTGCCGGTGTAGCCCCAGGTGCCGATGATCCGGCCGTCGCTGACGACGGTCGCCCGGAACATGCCGTTGCCGCCGGGGACGATGCGTTCGGCGAAGCGTGGGTCGAGGACGGCGCCGCGGTCGCCGTAGCCGAGCACGAACTCGTCGAACCCGGGCAGCAGGAAGACCCCGCGCGCCTCCTCGCGGCAGGCCGCGAGCCGCTCCGCGGTCTCGGGATCGAGGAAGTGCTCGACGCCGTCGACGTCGATGCACGCCAGCCGCGGCCGGGCGACGGCCAGCCCGATGCGGACGTCACGGACCGTCGAGCCCGCCCACCGGACCAGGTCCTTGACCGTGGCGGGGCCGTGCCCGAGGAAGTACCGGAGGGCCAGCTCGCCGAGCGCCTCCTCCCGGTCGAGCCGGCGCGGCGCGGGCACCCACTCGTCGAGCAGCACGAACGACTGCTCCCCGCCGTTGTCGGTGGGGCCGAGGCAGATGGTGCCGTTCCGGGCCAGATGGCCGAGCAGGTGAGCACCACGCTGCCCCGTCGTGGACACACCGCCGTCGTCCAGGACGGCGAGCAGTGCGGTCCGGCGCAGGGACCGTTCCCCGCTGAGGGCGGCGACGACCAGCTCGCCCGCACGGTCGGCGTCCTGCTGCGTGAGCTCCAACTGCTCCCACCGTCGGCTGTCGACCGTGCGGATACGGGGACCGAGCACCTCGAGCAGCCAGTTCAGGTCCTCGGCGGCGACGAGGTGCAGGGTGCCGCGCATCGGCCACGACCGGACGACGTCTCCTGCGTCCAGGGCCGTGATGACGTCGGCCCGGGATCCCCCGGCCGTTCGCAGCGCGACCGACACCAGTGCGCCCGGGTAGTCCTGCGCCTGCACGGCCATCAGGGACCGCACGGCGTCGCTGGCCGTCTCGTGCCGAGCGCCGGCGATCCGCTGTGCGACCAGCCGCAGCAGTGCCACCTCGTGCAGCGCCGTCATGGAGCCCACCTTCGCAGCTGGGTAGGACACACTCTGCGGGTGCGAGCAGGGGAGTGGGACCAGCGGTACGCCGAGAGCCGGCAGTGGTCGGCCGAGCCGAACCGGCTGGTCGCCGAGCTGCTGGCCGACGTGTCCCCGGGCGACGCCGTGGACCTCGCCGCGGGGGAGGGCCGGCATGCCCTGTGGCTGGCCGGTCAGGGCTGGCGCGTCACCGCCGTCGACTTCTCGGACGTGGGCCTGGCGCGTGGCAGGGAGCAGGACTCCGCCGGAAGCGTGGCGTGGGTGACCGCCGACGTCACCACCTGGTCGACCGGACCCGACAGCCTGGACCTGGTCCTCCTCGCCTATCTGCACCTCCCCGAGCCGGAGTTCTCGGCGCTGCTGCGCCGGGCAGTCGGCTGGCTCCGCCCTGGGGGGCGTCTGCTCGTGCTGGGCCATGACGCCGCCAACATCGAGCACGGTGTGGGCGGGCCGCAGGAGCCGGCGATCCTGCACAGCGTCGACCGATTGGCCGGCGTCGCGGCCCTGCTCGATGTCGACCGGCTGGAGCAGGTGCGCCGGGAGACGCCGGCCGGCACCGCCCTGGACACCCTGCTGTGGGGCAGGCGACCGGCCTGACCGGTCGGGGGGGCGGCGGTAGCCTTCGCGCCATGATGGGGATGGGCGGGATCGGCGGTCCTGCCGGAGACCGGCGCCGCCGCCTCGTCGCCGGTGTCCTGGTGCTCGCGCTGATCCTCGGCACGGGGGCCGTGGTGTTCTCCCTCCTCCTGAGCTGAGGACGTCCGACGGGCGCGGCCCACGACGTCGAAGTCCGGTTCGACCAGGCCGTCTCGCCGAGGCCCGCGCCGACCGGCTGGGCACGCTCTCCCGCGGCCAGAGCTGCATCCGTTTCACGTCACTGGACAAGGTGGACGCCGCCGAGCTGAGTGCACTCGTACGGGACGCCGTCGCGGCGACCGACGCCGGCGACATCGCGTACGCCGCCGACTGACGGCGCGGCGCCGCGACGCCACGCCGTGGGGAGAGTCACCCGGGACCTTCGTCCCTGGAGTCCGGACGTCCGGCGGGTAATGGTCTCTGCAGCGAGCGGGCCGACCGACCGGACGGCCCTCGCGGGGGACATCGATCTGCTGCCGCTCCGGCGGCCCGCGCAGCGAAGGACCGTCCATGACGTTGGCAGTTCGGCGCATCGTGCTCGACCCGGCCATCAGCTCCGCCATCCTGCGGCTCTCCGCAGAGTTCCCGGACGTCGGCCGACGGTCGATCGGCCTCGTCGTACGCACGTGCCGCGAGGAGCTGCGGGGATCGCCGACCGACGCCCTGCCGGAGCTGGTCGAGCGGCTCGCCCGGCAGAGGCTGCACGCGCCTGCACTCTGAGCGGGGCCGCCGGCGAAACCGGATTGCCCGTGCCGGGAGGATGTCCGGGTGGGCTACGTCGACGTGAGCGGGATCCGGCACACCCTCCCGGACGGGCGCGTGCTGCTCGACGACGTCTCCTTCCGAATCGGTGAGGGTGCCCGGGCGGCCCTGATCGGGGAGAACGGCGCCGGCAAGACGACGCTGCTGCGGATCATCGCCGGCGACCTGCTGCCGGAGGCCGGCGCGGTCGCGCGCACCGGTGGGCTCGGGGTCATGCGCCAGTTCATCGGCTCCGTCCGGGACGACACCAACGTCCAGCGCTTCCTCGTCGACCTCTCGCCCCCCGCGGTGCGTGAGGCGTGGGACGCGGTCGAGGCGGCCGAGCTCGCGCTCATGGAGAGCGACGACGAGCGGGCGCAGATGGCCTACGCCCATGCGCTCAGCCACTGGGGCGACGTCGGCGGCTACGAGGCCGAGGTCACCTGGGACACCGTGACCGTCGCCGCGCTCGGTATGCCCTACGAGGGGTGCAAGTACCGCGAGCTGTCCACGTTGTCCGGCGGCGAGCAGAAGCGGCTGGCGCTCGAGGGCCTGCTCCGCGGCCCCGACGAGGTGCTGCTGCTCGACGAGCCGGACAACTACCTCGACGTCCCGGGCAAGCGGTGGCTGGAGGAGCGGCTGCTGGAGACCCGCAAGACGGTGCTCTTCGTCAGCCACGACCGCGAGCTGCTGGGGCGGGTCGCCGACCGGGTGGTGACGGTCGAGGGCGGCTCCGCATGGGTGCACGGCGGGGGCTTCGTCAGCTACCACGAGGCGCGGAGCGCCCGGCACGAACGGCTGGCCGAACTGCGCCGTCGATGGGACGAGGAGCACCAGCGGCTGATCGACCTGGTGCGCACGCTTCAGCAGCAGGCGGCCAACTCCCCGGACATGGCCAACCGCTATCACGCCATGCAGACGCGGCTGGCCAAGTTCGAGGCCATCGGTCCGCCCCCGGAGCGCCCGCCGGAGCAGAAGGTGGCGATGCGACTCCGCGGTGGGCGCACCGGCGTGCGAGCGGTGATCGCCGAGCAGCTCGAGCTGACCGGCCTGATGAAGCCGTTCGACGCCGAGATCTGGTACGGCGACCGGGTCGGTGTCCTCGGGGCGAACGGGGCGGGAAAGTCGCATTTCCTGCGCCTGCTGGCCGGGCAGGAGGTGGCGCACACCGGGGGCTGCCGCCTGGGCGCCCGCGTGGTGCCCGGGTTCTTCGCCCAGACCCACGCCCATCCCGAGTGGCAGGAGCGCACGCCGGTCGACCTGCTCTGGCACGGCGAGCCCGGTCGGCCCGGCGTCGACCGGGGCCGGGCGATGGCCGCGCTGCGACGGTACGGCCTGGCCGACTCCGGCGACCAGCTCTTCCGCACGCTCTCGGGCGGTCAGCAGGCGCGGTTCCAGATCCTGCTGCTCGAGCTCTCCGGCGCGACCCTGCTGCTGCTCGACGAGCCGACCGACAACCTCGACGTCCTCTCCGCCGAGGCGCTGGAGGAGGCGCTGACGGCGTTCGACGGCACGGTGCTCGCGGTGACCCACGACCGCTGGTTCGCCCGGTCCTTCGACCGCTTCCTGGTCTTCGGTGCCGACGGCCGGGTGTACGAGTCGACGGAGCCGGTCTTCGACGAGACGCGGGTCCAGCGGGCCCGCTGAGGCCTGATCGACAGCGGGCGGCCTCTCACAGGTCGACGTCGGGCTCCCCGGTGCCGCCGATCCGGTCGAGTTCGGCCAGCTCCACCGGCCCCAGCACCCGCGCCGCGGCCTCGAGGTTCTCCTCCAGGTGGGCGACCGAGGAGGTTCCCGGGATCAGCAGGAGGTTGGGGGACCGGGCCAGCAGCCAGGCGAGCGCGACCTGCATGGGCGTCGTCTCCAGGCGTCGCGCCACTGTCTCGAGCGCCGCCGACTGCAGCGGGGTGAACCCGCCCAGCGGGAAGAACGGCACGTAGGCGATGCCCTCGCGGGCGAGCACGTCGACCAGGGGGTCGTCGTGCCGGTGGACGAGGTTGTAATGGTTCTGCACGCAGACGACCGGTGCGATCGCCCGGGCCTCGGCCACCTGCTGCGTCGTCACGTTGCTGACGCCGAGGTGCCTGATGAGCCCCTGTTGCTGCAGCTCGGCCAGTGCCTCGAACGGCTCGGCCAGCGACCGCTCGACCGGCTCGGCGAACCCGGGCAGCCGAAGGTTCACCACCTCCAGCACGTCGAGACCGAGATGGTCGAGGTTGTCCCGGACGGCGCTGCGCAGTTCCTCGGGGGACAGCGCCTCGGGCCAGTGACCCTCGGGAGTGCGCCGGGCACCGACCTTCGTGACCAGCACCAGGTCCCCGGGGTAGGGGTGCAGCGCCTCGCGGATCAGCTCGTTGACCACGTACGGGCCGTAGTAGTCGCTGGTGTCGATGTGGTCGACCCCCAGCTCGACCGCCCGGCGGAGCACGGCGATCGCGGCATCGCGGTCGGCCGGCGGACCCATCACGTGCGGGCCGGCGAGCTGCATGGCCCCGTAACCGAGCCGGTGGACCTGCCGGTCCCCGAGGTGGAACCGGCCGGACTTCTCCGCGGTCGTCGTCACGTCCCGCTCCTACCCTCCGGCTGCGGGATCAACGTCCCGACGGCACCAGTTCTGCGGCCGCCGGCAGGGGCTGCCGCAGCGGCGCCGCACGCCGGTCGC
>JAOPWH010000215.1 GCA_025965795.1 Blastococcus sp. | reverse complement strand
CGTGCCGGGCTCCGGGCCGCTGACCTGGGCCGGGTCCGTCCCGCGGTCGCCCGGCGGGGGCGGCGCGGGCGGGCGGTGGGGGTGCGGACGGGGCTCATCGCGGCCGACTCTAGGTCGAGCCAGCGACGTTCCGGCGGTGCCCCAGGTCACGTCGGCCTGCCGCGAGGTGTCGCCGTCGGCCCGACGTCGCTAGCGTGTGCCCGCCCGCCCCCCAGCCAGAGGAGCTCCCATGGCCGACGTCCTGCTGCCCGGAATCACGGCGACCCGGGTTCCGACCGAACGGGGGGTGCAGTCCGTGCTGCACCCGGCCGGGTTGCCGCCGGCCGGAGGTGAGGCCGTCGTCCTCGTCCACGGCAACGTCAGTTCCGCCCTCTTCTGGCAGCAGCAGCTGCTCGCTCTCGCCCGGTCCGGCCGGCACTCCGTCCTGGCGGTGGATCTGCGTGGATACGGCGAAGCCGAGCCGCTCCCCGTGGACGCCACCCGTGGAGTGCGCGACTGGTCCGACGACCTCGCTGCGCTGGTCGAGGCGCTCGAACTGGACCGCGTCCACCTCGTCGGCTGGAGCATGGGCGCGGGGATCGTGCTGCAGTACCTGCTGGACGCGCCGTCGCGGGTGGCGTCGGTGGCGCTCGTCGCGCCGATCTCGCCCTACGGCTTCGGGGGCACGGCCGGCCCGGACGGGACGAGGGTGCACGCCGACGGCGCCGGCTCCGGGGCGGGCGCGGCCAATCCCGAGTTCGTCGCCGCCATCGCCGCCGGCGACACCACCGCCGACAGCCCGACCAGCCCGCGCGCCGTTCTGCGGGCCTTCTACGTGGCACCCGGTTCCCTGCCGCTCGACCCCGCGCTGGAGGACGTGTTCGTCGCCTCGATGAACAGCACGCGCACCGGCGTCGAGCACTATCCGGGCGAAGCGGTGGCGGTCGACGCCTGGCCCGGCGTCGCACCCGGGACGCAGGGCGTCCTGAACACGATGGCGCCCACCGTCTTCGACGTCTCGGGGATCGTGGACCTCGCCGAGAAGCCGCCCGTGCTGTGGATCCGGGGGGACGCCGACCAGATCGTGTCCGACACGTCGGTGTTCGACCTGGCCTTCCTCGGCTCCGTCGGTGCGGTGCCGGGGTGGCCGGGCGCCGACGACTTTCCGCCGCAGCCGATGGTCACCCAGACCCGCTCCGTGCTCGACCGGTACGCCGCGACCGGAGGCGCCTACCGCGAGGTGGTCTTCCCCGACGTCGGCCACACCCCGCACGTCGAGCGTCCGCAGGAGTTCACGGTTGCGCTGCTGGAGCACCTCGACGTCCCCGCCGAGGCCCCGGCGAACCTGACGTAGCTGCCGCCGACCTACGGGAGCCGCCCTGCCAGGCGCGGGGAGGAGCGGGGCCCGAAGGGTCCCCGACGAGCCGGCGGGTTGGGCTCCGAGCAGGTGGGGAACGGCAATCGGCCGCGGTGGAGGCCGGAGGCCGACCAATCAGTTCTGGTGGAGCTCGGCGTTCAGCGCACCCCAGTTGCCGTCGCGGGGGAGCGCCTCGAGGGCACCGCTGACGCTGTTGCGCCGGAACAGCAGGCCGTCGCGGCCCGAGAGCTCACGCGCCTTGACGACCGAGCCGTCGGGCAGGGTGATCCGAGAGCCGCCGGTCACGTAGCAGCCGGCCTCCACGACGCAGCCGTCCCCGAGGGAGATGCCGATGCCGGCGTTGGCGCCGAGCAGGCACCCGCTGCCGATGGAGATCACCTGGGTGCCGCCGCCCGACAGCGTGCCCATGATCGACGAGCCGCCGCCGATGTCGCTGTCCGGCCCGACGACGACGCCGGCGCTGATCCGCCCCTCGACCATCGACGGGCCCAGCGTGCCGGCGTTGAAGTTCACGAAGCCCTCGTGCATCACCGTGGTGCCCTCGGCCAGGTGGGCGCCGAGCCGTACCCGGTCACCGTCGGCGATCCGGACGCCGGAGGGGATGACGTAGTCGACCATCCGCGGGAACTTGTCCACCCCGAACACGGTCACGTTGCCCACGGCCGCGCGCAGCCGGTGCGCGTTGAACCCGGCCGCCTCGACCGGTCCGGCGCTGGTCCAGGCGACGTTGGTGAGCAGCCCGAAGATGCCGTTCATGTTGGCCCCGTGCGGCCTGATCAGCCGGTGCGAGAGCAGGTGCAGACGCAGCCAGACGTCGTGCGTGTCGACGGCCGGCGCCGACAGGTCGGGGATGACCGTGCGGACGGCGATGGTCTCCACGCCGCGCGCCTCGTCGGACCGCACGAGGCCGCCGTAGTCGGGGCCCAGCTCGCCGGAGAGCTCGAGCGCGCCGAGCCGCGTCGTCCCTGGGCGGGCACCCTCCGGCGCGCCCAGCCGGGGTACGGGGTACCAGGTGTCGAGCACCGTTCCCGTGGGGGTGACGGTGGCGAGACCGGCAGCGACGGCGGAGGTAGGAGCGGCGGAGGTCACGCCGGGAACGCTACCGAGGGCTTCCCGCCCCGGGGCGGGCGGTGGCGACGGCGGCACGCGGACGGTGTCCCGCCGCTGCGCGACGTCGCCGGGGGGCAGCACATAGGGTCGGTACCCGTGAGGACCCTGCCGCCGCTCGACCTGTCCGCCGACGTCCTCACCCTGACCCGGGCGCTGGTCGACGCGCCCTCGGTGTCCGGTTCCGAGGAGGCGCTCGCCGACGCCGTGGAGGCCGCGCTGCGCGGTCTCGGCGGGCTCGAGGTGGAACGGGTCGGCAACGCCGTCCTGGGGCGGACCAACCTCGGCCTGCCGACGCGGGTGGTCCTCGCCGGACACCTCGACACCGTGCCGATCGCCGACAACGTGCCGTCGGAACTCCGTGTCGTCGACGGGGAACAGCGGCTCTACGGCTGCGGGACCACCGACATGAAGGCCGGGGACGCGGTCATGCTGCGGTTGGCCGGGCGGTTCGGCGTCCACGGGGCCGAGCCCGAGCACGACCTCACCTTCGTGTTCTACGACAACGAGGAGGTCGACTCCGACCTCAACGGGCTGGGCAGGGTCGCCCGCGAGCGGCGCGGCTGGCTCTACGGCGACCTGGCCGTGCTGCTCGAGCCCACCGACGGCGAGATCGAGGCCGGCTGCCAGGGCACGATGCGCGCCTGGCTGGAGGTCTCCGGCCGGCGGGCGCACAGCGCCCGCAGCTGGCTCGGGGTGAACGCGATCCATGGCGCCGCCGGGATCCTCGCCACGCTGGCCGGTTACTCCGCGCGAGAGGTGGAGATCGACGGCTGCACCTACCGGGAGGGCCTCAACGCCGTCGCGGTCGAGGGGGGCGTCGCCGGGAACGTCATCCCCGACGCCTGCCGGATCATGATCAACTTTCGCTACGCGCCCGATCGGGACGAGGACGCCGCAGAGGCGCACGTCCGCGAGGTCTTCGCCGATGCCCTCGCCGCCGGGGCCACCCTCACCGTCGCCGACAACGCCGGGGGAGCGCTGCCCGGACTGTCGGAGCCCGCGGCCGCGGCGTTCATCGCCGCCGTCGGCCGGCCGGCGCGGGCCAAGCTGGGCTGGACCGACGTCGCCCGGTTCGCCGCCTTCGGCATCCCGGCGGTCAACTACGGCCCCGGGGATCCGCAGCTCGCCCACACCCGCGAGGAGCACCTCCTCGTCGACCGGCTCCAACCGGCTGAGGACGCCCTGATCGCCTATCTGTCCCGGAGCAGCGCATGACCTCCCAGCCCGACGACCCCACCCCCCGCCCGACCCGCCACCGCGGGCCGGTGGTCCTGCGCGGAGGTGAGCCGAGCGCACAGACCCAGGGCTCCACCACCGACCAGCGGCTGCTCGACCTCCGGGGCCCGACCGACTGGGTCCACACCGACCCGTGGCGCGTCCTGAGGATCCAGTCCGAGTTCGTCGAGGGCTTCGGCCTGCTGGCCGAGCTGCCGCGCGCGGTGAGCGTGTTCGGCAGTGCCCGCACGCCCCGCGACCATCCGCACTACGCGGCCGGGGTGGCCATCGGTGCGGCGCTGGCCCAGGCGGGCTACGCGGTGATCACCGGTGGTGGGCCGGGTGCCATGGAGGCGGCGAACAAGGGCGCCTCGGAGGCCGGCGGCCTCTCGGTGGGCCTCGGCATCGAGCTGCCGTTCGAGCAGGACCTCAACGAGTGGGTCGACGTCGGCATCGCGTTCCGCTACTTCTTCGTGCGCAAGACCATGTTCGTGAAGTACGCCCAGGCGTTCGTCATCCTGCCCGGCGGGTTCGGCACGCTCGACGAGCTCTTCGAGGCGCTCACCCTCGTGCAGACGCGGAAGGTCACCCGCTTCCCGGTGATCCTTTTCGGTACCGAGTACTGGGCCGGCCTCCTGGCCTGGATCCGGACGACGCTGGCCGCCACCGGCACCATCAACGCCGCCGACCTCGACCTCATCACCGTGACCGACGACATCGGCGAGGTCATGTCGGTCATCCAGGCCGCCGACGCCGCGCGGAGATCGGGTGACGGTGGTGGCGGTATGCAGTACGTGCCGGTCCAGGACGGACCGCTCGAGGGCTGATGCTCGGCTTCCTCCTGTTCGTCCTCGGTGTCCTCGTCGTCGGGGGGCTGCTGTTCCTGGGGGCGTCGCTGCTGTTGGGTCGCGGGGAGACCCAGCCGCCGGCCGAGCTGGACCGCTCGCCGGTGGAGCTGCCCGACGACCGTCCGGTGACCTCCGACGACGTGCGCGCCCTGCGGATCTCGGCAGCCATCCGCGGCTACCGCATGAGCGAGGTCGACTGGCTGCTCGACCAGTTCGCCCTGATCCTCGACGAGCGGGACGCCGAGATCGCCCGCCTCCGGCAGAAGGCGGACCTCCCGCCGGTTCCGCATCCCCCTCCGCACCCCTTTCCGCGCCCCGCGCATCCGGTGGATGACGCGGCACCGAAGACGCTCGACGGACCCGCGGTACCGGTCGCCGAGCCGGAGCCGCACCCCCACCCGCACCCGCACCATGAGGAGCGCCCCCATGCCTGACCTGGTCGAGCGGATCGACGTCGACGCCCCGCCCGAGCGGGTGTGGGCGGCCCTCACCGACTGGACGAGTCAGGGGGAGTGGATGCTCGCCACCGACGTGCGGACCGTCGGCGGTGACGCCCAGGGGCTGCACGGCCGGCTGGCCGCGCGCACCGGGCTGCCGCTCCCCGGTGGCCGCCACGTCGGCGTGCTCGACACCATGATCATCACCGTGTGGGATCCGCCGCGGCGGGTCGAGGTGCAGCACACCGGCCGTCTCATCCGGGGCCCGGGCATCTTCGAGATCCAGCCCCGCGGCGAGCACTCGACCTTCGTCTGGACCGAACGGCTCTACCTGCCCTACGGGTACCTCGGGCTGGTCGGCTGGTTCCTGATCCGGCCGTTCGCGCTGTTCGGCATCCGGCGGTCGCTGAAGCGCTTCGCCGCGGTCGCCGCCCGACGCTGACGCTGCGCCGACCGGGCGCGGCCACGACCCGGTCGTGAGCGAGGATGCGGCGGTGACGACGACGCACCTGGTACCTCCAGCATGAGCCGACGGGGCTGGACGCTCTTCCTGGCCATGTCGGTCATCTGGGGCATTCCGTACCTGCTGATCAAGGTCGCCGTCGACGAGGTCGCACCGGTGACGGTGGTCTTCGCCCGGTGTGTCATCGGCGCCACCCTGCTGCTGCCCTGGACGATCGCCCGCGGCCAGCTGCGCCCGGCCCTGCGCCACTGGAGAGCCCTCCTGGCGTTCACCGTGCTGGAGATGACCGGCCCATGGCTGCTGCTGGCCTTCGCCGAGCAGTCGCTGTCGAGCTCGCTGACCGGGCTGCTGGTCGCGACGGTGCCGTTCGTCGCCGCCCTCGCCGGGCGCCTGGTCGGCGACGAGGAGCGGCTGACCGCGGTGCGGCTCGCCGGCATGGCGATCGGCGTCCTCGGCATCGCCGCGCTGCTGGGGCTGGACGTCGGAGGCGCCCAGCTGCTGCCGCTGGGCGCGGTGGTCCTGGTGGTCGTCGGATACGGCACGGCCCCGCTGATCGTCAGCCGCGCCCTGCCCGAGGTGCCGGGGGTGGCGGCCAGCTCGATCGCGCTGTTCCTCACCGCGGTGGTCTACGCCCCGTTCGCGGTGCCCCGGCTGGGCACGCTCCCCGACGCGTCGTCGGCCGCGCTGCTCTCGCTGGTCGTGCTCGGTGTGGTCTGCACCGCGGTCGCGCTGGCCCTGTTCTTCGCCCTCATCCGTGAGGTGGGGCCGCAGCGGGCCCTGGTCATCACCTTCGTCAACCCGGCTGTGGCGGTGCTGCTCGGCGTCCTCCTGCTCGACGAGCCGTTCACCCTGGGCATCGCCGTGGGGCTGCCGCTGGTCCTGCTCGGCTGCGTGCTCGCCACCCGGCGCAGCCACGCCCGCCGCCCGGAAGCCGGCCCGGAAGCCGGCCCGGAAGCCGGCGCGGAAGGGGTGGACGCCGCGGTGCGGTGAATCCGACGGGGACCGCCGACCGGTCCATTTCCGGGTTCATCCGCCGGTCACCGGTGCCGTTAACGACTGCGGCAGCCGTCGGTCGCGGCTGCCCAGACCGGAGGCAACCGTGTACCGACAGGACGTCGCGGCCGTCCCCCCAGAGGGACGTCGTCGCTGGGTCTCGCGCGGTCTCGCCTGCCTGCTGTTGCTCAGCACGGTCGCGCTGGCCGGCCCGCTCGCCGGGCCGCCGTCCCCGGAACTGCGCCTGGTCAGCACCACCGACCCGGCACCGCCCACCGGCGTCACGTCCACCGGCGTCGACGGCGGCCTCACCATCTCCTGGACCGCCCCGCTCGAGGCCTTCATCGTCCGCTACGACGTCTACGTCGACGGCGTGCTGAGGGCCAGCCCGACCACCACCTCGACGTCGGTCAACGGCCTGGTCAACGGCCAGAGCTATGCGATCACGGTCCGGACCTACACCTCGTTCGTCGGCACCACCTATCCGGGAAGCGCCACGAGCGCGCCGGTCTCCGGCATCCCGCGCGACTCGGTGGCGCCCGCGGCGCCGACCGGGGTCGCGGCCGTCCGGGGCGACGGAGTCGTCACCCTCTCCTGGACGGCGAACAGCGGGGACGCCGACGCCGACGGATACCGCGTGCTGCGCGACGGCGTCGACAGGAGCGGGCTGCTGGCGGGACGCGACACGACGGCCTGGGCGGATCCGACGGTGGTCAACGACACCACCTACAGCTACACGGTCGAGACCCACGACACCTCGGGCAACTGGTCGGTCTCCTCCTCGCCCGCGGCAACCGCGACACCGACCGACCTGACCGCGCCGGCCGCACCCACGGGGGTCGTCGGCGGCCGGGGTGACGCGCGCGCCGGACTGTCCTGGACGGCGAACGCCGAGCCCGACGTGGCGAACTACCTGGTGCTGCGGAACGGCGTGGAGGTGGCCACGGTGACCGGCACCAGCTACCTCGACCTCGGCCTGAGCAACGACACCTCGTACAGCTACACCGTCGTGGCAGTCGACGGGCACGGGAACCGATCGGCGCCGTCGTCCGCGGTGGTGGTGACGCCGACGGACCTGACGCCGCCCGGCGCGCCGACCGGTCTCGCCGCCGTCCGCGGGGACGGGCAGGCGAGCCTCTCGTGGACGGCGAACCCCGAGACCGACCTGGCGAGCTACCGCGTCCTGCGGAACGGCGTGGAGATCGCCACGGTGACCGGCTCGACCGCCTACGACGACCCGGGGCTGACCAACGACACCACCTACACCTACGCACTCGTGGCGGTCGACACCCACGGCAACCGGTCGGTGTCGTCGTCCCCGGTGAGTGCGACCCCCACCGACCTGGGTGCGCCGGCGGCACCGACGGGCCTGGTGGCCACGCGGGGGGACCAGCAGGTCGCCCTGACCTGGACGGCGAACCCCGAGGGCGACCTGGCGACCTACCGGGTGCTGCGGGACGGGGTGGAGGTCGCGACGGTGACCGGCACCTCCTACACCGATCCGGGGCTGACCAACGACACGACCTACGGCTACACGCTGGTCGCCGTCGACACCCACGGCAACCGGTCGGTCCCGTCCGCCTCGGCGCCGGCCACCCCGACCGACCTGACCCCTCCCGCGGCGCCGGCCGGACTCGTCGCGTCCGCGGGGGACGGCCAGGTGACCCTGGCCTGGACGGCGAACCCCGAGCCCGACCTGGCGACCTACCGGGTGCTGCGCGACGGCGTGGAGGTCGCCACCGTGACCGGTACCTCCTATCCGGATACCGGGCTGACCAACGGGGTGAGCTACAGCTACCGGCTGGTCGCCGTCGACACCCACGGCAACCGGTCGGTCGCGTCCGCGGCCGCTCCCGCGACACCGCGCGACCTGATCGCGCCCTCCGCGCCCACCGGGCTCGTGGCCACGCGGGGGGACGGCCAGGTCGCCCTGACCTGGACGGCGAACCCCGAGCCCGACCTCGCCACCTACCGGGTGCTGCGCGACGGCGTCGAGGTCGCCACGGTCACCGGTACCTCCTGCACCGACAGCGGGCTGACCAACGACGCGACCTACACCTACCGGCTGGTCGCGGTCGACGCGTCGGGCAACCGCTCGGCGCAGTCGTCACCGGTCAGCGCAACACCCACCGACCTCACGCCACCCGCCGCACCGACGGGGCTGTCGGCCACCCGGAGCAACAAGAAGGTGGCCCTCACCTGGGCGGCCGGCGGCGAGCCGGACCTCGCGACCTACCGCGTGCTGCGCGACGGTCTGGAGATCGCCACCGTCGCGGGCACCAGCTACACCGACACCGGACGGACGAACGGCGTCACCTACACGTACACGCTGGTCGCCGTCGACACGCACGGCAACCGCTCGCCCGAGTCGGCCCCGCTGCTCGCCGGCCCCGTCGACCTCACCCCACCGGCCGTTCCCTCGGGGCTGGCCGCGGCCCATGGCGACGGTCAGGTGTCGCTGACCTGGACGGCGAATCCCGAGCCGGATCTGGCCAGTTACGGCGTGCTGCGGAACGGGGTGCAGATCGCCACGGTCATCGGCACCGCCTGGACCGACACGGGGCTGACCAACGACACCATCTACGGCTACACGCTGGTCGCGCTGGACACGAACGGAAACCGGTCGGCCGAGTCGTCCCCGGTGACGGCGACCCCCACCGACCTCACGCCGCCGGCCGCGCCGTCCGGTGTGCTGGCGACCGCGGGGGAGGGGAAGGTGACGCTGTCGTGGACGGCGAACGCCGAGCCGGACCTGGCCACCTACCGCGTGCTGCGGGACGGCGTCGAAGTCGCGACGGTGAACGGGACGACCGGCTGCACCGACAGCGGGCTGACCAACGACACGACCTACGGCTACACCGTGGTCGCGGTGGACACCCACGGGAACCGGTCAGCCGCATCGGCCGTCGCGGCGGCCACCCCCCGTGACCCGGCCCCGGCCCCGCCGACGGGGCTGACCGCCGCGCCGGGCGACCGCCGGGCGGTGCTCAGCTGGACGGCACCGGCGGATCAGGACGTCGTCGGCTACCGCGTGCTGCGCGAGGACGGCACCACCGCGACGACGACGACCGCGTCGACGACCTCGGTGGCGGTGACCGGACTGCCCAACGGGACCACGTACCGGTTCACGGTGCTGGCAGTCGATGCCGGCGGCCATGTCTCCGCGCCGTCGGAGCAGGTTGCGGTGGCGCCCGTCTCGCCGACCGTGCCCCTCACGGGCGCCGGCGAGAGCGGCGGGATCACGGCCAGCGGCGACGGCCGCTTCGTCGTCGTCGGCACCCGCGGCCAGCGGGAGGCCTCCGACACCAACACCGCCTACGAGCTGTACCTGATCGACCGGACGGCCGGCACCGCGAAGCGGATCGCGCCGCTGCCCGCCTCCTCCACGAGCACGACGGACCCGACCAACACGGCCACGCCGGCGATCAGCGACGACGGCCGCTACGTCGTCCTGGCGACCACTGCCGGGCTGGTGCCCGCGGACACGAACGGGCTCAGCGACGTCTACCGGCTGGACACCTCCACGGGCACGAAGTCGCTGGTCAGCGTGCCGGCCGGAGGAGCGGTCAACGGCAGCACCGCGGGTGCGGTGGTGCAGCCCGGCTCCTCGGTGTACTCGACCGGCCCGCCGGTCGTCGTGTCCGCCGACGGCGACCTGGTGCTCTTCTACTCGGCCCGCTCCGACCTGGTCGCCGGGGACACCAACGGCTTCGTGGACCTCTTCGCCAAGCGACTGTCGACCGGGGTGGTCACCCGGGTCTCCACCACCGCCGCCGGCGTGAGCCTCCCCGGTGCCGCGACCGGACCCGCGCTGGCGCTCACTCCCGACGGCCGGTTCGCCCTCTTTCCCGCGAACACGGCCACCGGCGCCACCCTGCTCTACCGCAAGACCCTGTCCGGGGCGGGCGCGGGCGACCTCCTGCTCGTGTCGAAGGTGACGGCGTCCGGTCTGACCACCCCGTTCGCGGTCTACCGCGACACCGGCGACGTCGCGATCAGCGACGACGGTCGCTACGTCGCGCTGGTGACCGCGGCGAGGATCACCACGACGAGCCCGGCGACGAGCAACAGCACCGGCCTGGCCTACCGCCTCGACACCACCACCGGCGCCGCCCTCGCGTTCGGGGACGGCCAGACGACGGCGTGGGAGCACCAGGTGGAGCTGGACCCGAGCGGCCGCTACGGGTTCTACGCGACCATCGCGGCCGCACTCCCGGCCGACGGCAACTTCCACACCGACCACTACCGCCGTGACCTGGCCGGCGGCGTGGCCGGACCACTGGTTCTGGTGACCTCCGATGCGGACGGCGCGCCGGTCAGCGGGCCGGCCGGGTCGATCGCCCCGTCGGAGTACGGCCGCCTCCTCGCCGTGACCGGCGACCTGGTGATCGTGACGACGTCGCAGGCGCTCGTCTCGGGCGACAGCAACCGCGTCCGCGACCTCTACCTCAAGGACCTGGTCTCCGGCACGGCGAGCTCTCCGGTCGGCTGATCGGCGCACCGTCGGACCGGGCGGCTAGTTTCCGGAGCATGGAACCCGAGCGTGTCCGGTGCGGGTGGGCGAGCAGCGCGCCGGAGTACGCGACCTACCACGACGAGGAGTGGGGCACGCCGCTGCACGGGGACGACGCCCTGTTCGAGCGGCTCTGCCTCGAGGCGTTCCAGTCCGGCCTGTCGTGGATCACCATCCTGCGCAAGCGGCCGGCCTTCCGGGCTGCCTTCGCCGGCTTCGCGATCGACGCGGTCGCCCGGTTCACCGACGACGACCACGCCCGTCTGATGGCCGACGCGGGCATCGTCCGCAACCGCGCGAAGATCACCGCCGTCCTGGCCAACGCGCGCGCCGCGACGGGGCTGCCCGAGGGGCTCTCCGCGCTGTTGTGGTCCTTCGCGCCGAGCGGTCCGCGGCCTCGGCCGGCCGCCCTGGCCGACGTCCCGGCCACCAGTCCTGAGTCGGTGGCGATGGCGAAGGAACTCAAGCGGCGGGGGTTCGTGTTCGTGGGCCCGACGACGGCGTACGCGCTCATGCAGGCCACCGGAATGGTCGACGACCACGTCGCCGACTGCTTCCGGGCGTCACCCGCCGGGGGCTGATGTTGGAAGGTTGCCCGTCATACGGGAAGATTGCTGCGGAGCGCACAGCATCGAACGCCACATCCCGGCTGCTCCGGCAGAAGGGTGTGGCCGGCGAAGGAGGCACGCATGGCGGCCATGAAGCCGCGCACGGGTGAAGGGCCCCTCGAAGTGACCAAGGAGGGACGCGGGCTGGTGATGCGCGTGCCGCTCGAAGGAGGCGGTCGCCTCGTGGTGGAGCTGTCCCCCGACGAGGCGGCGGCGCTGTCCGAGGCACTGAAGGGCGCAACCAGCTGAACGCCCCAGCGAGCCTGTCCTCGGACAGCCCCGCAACCGACGACTCGGCCCCGGCCACCGGCATCGCGCCGGCGACCGGGGCCGCGCCGTTCCCGCGGATCGACGTCGTGCCCGCTCTGCCGGCCCTCGGCCCCGACGACGTCCTCGCGGTCCCGGTGGGCAGCGGTGCCACACTGCCGACCTGGCTGATCCGGTCCGGTCCGGTGCCGGTGGTCGACCCCGATTTCCTGGCCGGTGCGCTCGCCGACACCGGCAACACGGGCAAGCCCGCGACGCAGACGCTCGTGCCGATCGCCGGCCGTCGCCCCCGCAGCATCCTCGCCGTCGGCATCGGCGAGGCCACCCTGCCCGACGTGCGCTCCTACGTGGCGGCGGCCGTCCGGCGCGGCCAGGCCCTCGCCGAGCACGGAGCGCGCCGGCTCGTCCTGCCGCTGGACAGCGCGGCCGCACCCGCGGGAGCCGACGAGGTGCGTGCCGCCGTGGAGGCCGCCCTGCTGGCCGGCTACCGGTTCCGCGACACGTCCACGCCGCACCCCCGCCGGCTCGACGCCGTCACGGTGGTCGCGGCCGACGCCGACGACCCCGCGGTGATCGCCGCGGCACGTACCGGGCAGGTCGCCGCCGAAGCCGTCGCGTGGGCCCGGGACCTGGTGAACACGCCCGGCAACGTCAAGAACCCCGCCTGGCTGGCCGACGCCGCCACGGCGCGGCTCGCAGACCTGCCGCACGTCACCGTCACGGTGCTGGGGCCCGACGAGCTGCGCAGCGGCGGCTTCGGCGGCGTGCTCGCCGTCGGCGGCGGTTCGGCCACCCCGCCGCGGGTCCTCGTCGTCCGGTACCGCCACCCCGCAGCCGGCGACGGCCATCCGGTCCTCGTGGGCAAGGGCATCACGTTCGACACCGGCGGCATCTCGATCAAGACGAACGCCGGCATGCGGGAGATGAAGACCGACATGGCCGGCGGGGCGGCCGTGCTGGCCACCGTGGACGCCGTCGCACGGCTGGAACTGCCGGTCGCGGTGACCGTCGTCGTCCCCGCGGCCGAGAACGCGGTGTCCGGCGGGTCCTACCGGCCCTCCGACGTCGTCACGCACGTCGGTGGGCGCACCACGGAGGTGCTGAACACCGACGCCGAGGGCCGCATGGTGCTGGCCGACGGCCTCGCCTACGGACGGCTCGAGCTCGGCGCCAGCGTGCTCGTCGACGTCGCGACCCTGACCGGCGCGATGAAGGTCGCCCTCGGCGCGAAGACCGCGGGCCTGTACGCGACCACCGACGGCCTGGCCGAGGCGCTGCGCACCGCCGCCGCACACGCCGGTGAGCCCCTGTGGCGCATGCCGCTGGCCCAGGAGCACGGCGACCTGCTCCGCAGCAGCGTGGCCGACGCGAACAACGCGCCGGGCAACCCGGGGGGCACGACGGCCGCGCTGTTCCTGCGGCCCTTCGCCGGCGAGCTGCCGTGGGCGCACCTCGACGTCGCCGGCCCGGCCCGTGCCGGCTCCGACGACGGCGAGCTGGTCAAGGGCGGCACCGGGTTCGGGGCGCGCACCCTCCTGCGCTGGCTCGAGGCCGGCGCCCCGGTCGACCCACCGGCGACGGTGGTGGACTGAGCGGCAGCTACTCGCCGGTGGTTCCGTCGATCGCCTCGCGGAGCAGGTCGGCGTGCCCGGCGTGCCGGGCGGTCTCCTCGATCATGTGCAGCAGCACCCAGCGCAGGTCCCACCGCGCGCCGCTGCGACGGGACGTGCCGACCGACAGCTGGTCGAGGCTCTCGACCCCGGCGACCACCTCCCGGCTGCGGGCGCACGCGTCCTCGTAACGCTGGCGCAGCTCGTCCGGGCTGGTCTCGAGAGCGGTGCGGAACTCCCAGTCCGGATCGGCGTCCCAGTCGACGCCCGCCCACAGCTCGTGCTCGGGCAGGCCGAGAAATCGCTCGCCGAACCACGAGTCCTCGACGAGGGCCAGGTGGTTGAGCAGGCCGGCGAGCGTCAGCGACGACGTCGGCAGCCGATGCGCCATCTGCTCGGCGTCCAGGCCCTCGGTCTTCCGCAGCACGGTGGCGCGCTGGAGGTCGAGGTACGCGGCCAGCTGCTCGCGCTCTGGGCCGGAGTCCGGCGGATCGGTACGCATCGCGCAGACACTGGCATCTCGCGCTCCGGCCCGCCAGGGTGGCCCCGACCCGTCGTAGAGGGAGCCGTCCCGTGCCGAACCTGACCACATCGCCGGCCCTGTGGAAGCTGGTGCGGGCAGGCAACCTGCGGGCCAGGATCCGGGCCAACCGCGACGGAGCGGCCGCCATCCGGCTGCACGTCGCCGGCGCAGCCGTCGACACCGGCCTGCTGGACGCGCTCGCGACCGGCAGCGCCACCACGGCCGAACTGGCTCCGCGCCTCGGCGCCACCGACGCGTCGCTGCTCGATGCCTTCCTGCGCGTGGTCGCCGCCATGGGACTGCTGCGCGGCGGTGCGGACGGCGGCCCGTGGGAGCTCACCGCGAACGGCCGCGCGGTCGTGGACGACGACCTCGTCCGTGCGGCGTACCAGGCCTTTCCCGGCTTCCACACGGCCCTCTACCGCGAGATCGGTTCCGTGCTCGCCGGTGGACCCGCCCGACGGGACGTCGCCGAGCAGGGGGAGCTGATCGCGCGGATCTCCGCGGGCTTCGAACCCCTGGTGCTGGGCGCACTCACCCGCGCAG
>JAOPWH010000195.1 GCA_025965795.1 Blastococcus sp. | reverse complement strand
CAGGCCAGGCAGGTGCTGTCCGCCGTCCTGATGGACGGCGTGGTCGTGCCCGGCTGAGATCGGTCAGGCCGCGGTCTCCGCGGGGGCCGGCACCCGGACGCCGCGCCGCCCGCCGGGAAGACGGAGGTCGTCGTGGCGCGTCGGCGTCCGACCGGCGAGTGCCCTGCGGTACAGCGCTTCATAGCCCGCGACCATCGTGTCGACGTCGAAGCGGCTCCGGACGTGCTCCCGGCAGTCCGCGGGCGCCAGCCGGCGGGCTGCCGCGATCGCCGCCGGCAGCTCGACCGGGTAGTCACAGAGCACGCCGGTGATCCCGTCGAGGACCACCTCTGGCACCGATCCGCGGCGCAGTGCCACCACCGGCGTGCCGCACGCCATTGCTTCGATCATGACCATGCCGAACGGCTCCTCCCAGAGGATGGGGAACACCAGCGCGGCGGCGCGGGACAGCAGGTCTCGCTTCTCGGTGGCGTCGGCGGGACCGAAGATCGTCACGTCGGGTCCGAGCCGCGGCTCGATCTCCGTGCGGAAGTACTCGAGCTCGACCGGTTCCGAGCACTTTCCGGCCACCACGATGGGCAGTCCGACCGATCGCGCGGCGTCGATCGCCAGGTGCACGCCCTTGTCCGGGTGCAGCCGGCCGAGGAAGAGCAGCATGTCCTCCTTGGCAGCCCGGAAGGGAAAGGACTCGACGTCCACCGCGTTGCAGACGGTGCCGAGCCACGACAGGTCGGGAGCCGCGCGGCGTTGAGCCCGCGAGATGGCCACCAGCCCCACGGTGTCGCCCAGCTGCCGGTAGTACTCCCCCGGCTCGCCGGCGACCGGCCCGTGCATCGTGACCACCGTGGGCACGCCGCGACCGCGGGCCAGCAGCGGCCCGGCCAGGGTGTGGTCGTGCACGAGATCGACGTCCAGGTCGGCCACCATGCGGGCGACGGCCGCCGTGTGCAGCACCTCGGGCAGTGGTTCACCGAGCTGCCCGCTGGGCGGCTCCGCGTAGGTGGCCAGGAATCGGCCGGCCCGCGTGCCGGACTCCCCCGCCCCGATGAGGGTGACCTCGTGGCCGCGGTCCACCAGACCGTCGACCAGGTCCGCGCACATGTTCTCCACGCCGCCGTAGCCCTGTGGCGGCACCGTGAACCACGGCGGCGCGATCATGGCGATGCGCAGCGGACGGAGGGAGCGAGCGAGGGTCATGAGGTCCGATCTGCTGACGGAGACGTACCGGACGGGACGACGGCGGGGCGGGCACCCCGGACGAGTTCGACCCCGGGAGGCAGCCCCTGCGTCTCCACGGCGCCACCGGTCACGGTGACCGTCATGCGCCCGCCCGCCACGGCCACGCGCTCGATGGACAGCTCGCCCCAGTCGGCCGGCAGTGCGGGCGCGAGCCAGAGCCGGCCGTCCGGCAGAGCCGGGTCGAACCGCAACAGGGTCCGCAGGAGCAGGAGGGGGCTGGCCGCCGCCCACGCCTGGGGGGAACACGACGTCGGGTACGGGATGGGTGCCTCGAACTCGGTGCGGTCGAAGCCGCAGAAGAGTTCCGGGAGGCGTCCACCGAAGTGGGTGGACGCCTCGATCAGGCCCCCGGCGATGCGCTGGGCGTGCTCGACGAACCCGTAGCGCATCAGCCCCGCGGCGATCAGGGCGTTGTCGTGGGGCCACACCGACCCGTTGTGGTAGCTCATCGGGTTGTAGGCCCCCATGGAGGAGGCGAGCGTGCGCACCCCCCAGCCGGTGAACATCTCCGGCGAGAGCAGGTGCTCGGCCACCGCCGCGGCCTTGTCCTCGTCGACGATCCCGGTCCACAGGCAATGCCCCATGTTGGACGCCAGGCTGTCGATCGGCCGTTTGTCCCGGTCCAGGCCGAGGGCGAACCAGCCCCGGTCGGGCAGCCAGAAGTCGCGGTTGAAGGCCGCGCGCAGGACGGCCGCGCGGCCCGCCCAGCGCTCCGCCGTGGCGGCGTCGCCGGAGTGCGCGGCCAGCTGGGAACGGGCGACGTACGCCGCGTAGGCGTACCCCTGCACCTCGGCGAGCGCGATCGGGGTGTCGGCGATCCGGCCGTCGGCGAAGGTGACGCCGTCGAACGAGTCCTTCCATCCCTGGTTGCGCAGTCCGCGGTCGGTCGCCCGCTCGTACTCGACGTAGCCGTCGCCGTCCCGGTCGCCGTGGGTCTCGATCCATCCCAGCGCCCGGTCCGCTGCCGGGAGCAGCTCGGTCACGGCGGCGGCGTCGGCGCCCCAACGGGCGGCCTCACCGAGCAGCATGACGAACAGCGGGCTGGCGTCGACGCTGCCGTAGTAGACGGTCCCGCCGGCGAGCGAGTGCGCCGAGTCCATCCCGAAGCGCATCTCGTGCAGGATCTTGCCGGGCTCCTGGTCGCTGCGCGGCTCCACCTCGGTGCCCTGGAAGCGGGCGAGCGTGCGCAGTGTGCCCAACGCGAGCGCCGGGTCCAGCAGCAGCGCCATCCAGGCGGTGAGCAGCGAGTCGCGCCCGAAGACGGTCATGAACCACGGCGCGCCGGCGGCGACGGCCACCCGGTCGGGGTGCTCGGGGTCGAAGATGCGCAGCGCCCCGAGGTCCTCCTCGGTGCGCTCCAGGAGCGCGGCCAGGCCCCGATGCTGGGTGTGCACCACCGGGTTGGCCAGCCGCCACTCGCGGAGTCGCTGCGAGGGGACGGTGCGCTCCACCGGCTCGCCGCACTGGTAGCGCGAGGGCAGCTCCACGCCGTCCAGGGACGGCTGCACCTGCAGGCAGCTGGACCACTCGCCGCGGGCCGGGACGACGATGTCCACCGTCAGGGTGCCGTCGGCGTTCGCCGTCCAGCCCTCGGCGTGCACCCGGGACCCCCGGACGTCACCGCGCCAGCTGCGCTCGAATCGCAGCCCGTCGGAGCCGGCCTCGAGTCGGTGCTCGCCGCGGTGCTGCACCCGGCTCTCCTTGACCTCGAAGAGATCGGCGAAGTCGGCACCCACGGCCATCGACACCGTGCAGGCGGCGGGCTCCGCGGCGAGGTTGCGCAGCACCAGGTCCTCCCGCATGCCGTCGCCGACGTAGCGGTGCCGCAGGACCAGCAGGGTGCTGTCGGCGCGCCCGGCCCGGGGCTGGGCGCGGGCGACGAAGGTCGTGGCGAAGGGCTCGGCCTCCATCGTGGCCAGCGGCTCGGGTGGGGCGTCGTCGACCAGCAGTTGCCAGCGCGAGAGCAGCCGGGTGTCGCGGAAGAACAGTCCGTGCGGCTGGTCGGGATGGATGTCACCCGTACGGCCGCACACGCAGAAACCGGCGCCCTCGACGAGGGTGACCGTTCCACCGAGGGACCCGAGCGACGGCGGCTCACCGGCGAACGTCCAGCCGACCGGCACGCGATCAGCCCCGCTCGGGCGCGGTTGCCGGAAGGAGAAGGTCGCGCGGGCACGGGATCCCTGGCGCGGCAACGGCGACGGCGACGGCGTCGGCAGGTGGCCCGGACGGATGCGGTGCGGTGACCATGGCGGTCGTCCCCTCTGGCAGGGGCACCGGAGCGCCGCCTGCTGCCGAGGACGGCGTCGACTTGGTCGTCGACGTGCGGGGTGTCCTCGGTCTCCGGAGTGTGGCACAGCCGGATGACGATCAGCGGCGACCGCCGGGACCGAGCGCGGCGGGCGGAGACATCCGCGCTCGTCCGGAGGAGCGAGCCGGGCCGAAGGAGGATTTGGCCCTGCCGGTGACGGGACGTCTGTCCCTGTGGAGCACATCGGTCGCCAGGCAAGGGTGGTGGCATGCCCCCGACGCCCGTCGACCTTCCGCCGGTTCCCGACATCGGCGACCCGCTGGAACGATCGGCCGTCGGCACGCTCCCCAGCGCCGCACCGCCCGCCGGCAGCAGCCGTCCGACCACTGGGCCTGCTGCCCGGGTGCAGGGCGCGCGCCGGACCTACGGCGTCGGGGCCACCACCGTGGTCGCCCTCGACCACGTGACGGTCGGCTTCGCGGCCGGGGAGTTCACCGCGATCATGGGCCCGTCCGGCTCGGGCAAGTCGACGCTGATGCACTGCATGGCCGGCCTGGACACCTTGACGTCGGGGCACGCCTTCATAGGCGACACCGACCTG
>JAOPWH010000125.1 GCA_025965795.1 Blastococcus sp. | reverse complement strand
CGCCACCGGAAGCGGCGTCGCCGTTCACGGGATTACCGGCCGCGTCCACCGCCGCGGCCGGGTCGAGCCCGCCACCGTTCGCCCCCGACCGCGACGCCCCGCTCGTGAGCGCGGGCACGCCGTCAGCACCTGGTCCGGCCTCGTTGCCGCCGTCGGGACCGCCGGTGTAGACGCCGCCGTCATCGCTCCCGCCCGATCCGCCGGGCAGACCACCGCGCGAGACGAGCAGGGCGATGGGCGCGGCGATCAGCAGGATCGCGCAGGCGAAGGAGAGAGCGAGGATGGTGCGGCGGCCACCACGGTTGCCGAAGGCGCGGCGGGCGGCGCCGGAAGAACTGTGACGGGGACGGCGGGACAGGACGGGCTCCTTGGTTCGGAGTGCTGGGCTTCTCGCTGTGGCCGCCTACCCACCGACAGCGACCTCATGCCGGACACGCGCGCCGAACTCGCGACGCGCCGTGAGGGCTCGCGACTAGCCGCGCGCGTCGGCCAGCAAGGGCCGCAGCCGCGACAGCGACGCGGCCAGGCCGGGGTGCAGGTCCACCTCGTCCAGCGACGCCACGGGCAACCACGCGGCGCCGTCGCTCTCGCCGTCCAGCCGCAGGTCGGCGGCGTCGATCGGGCGGGCCGGCCGGGCCAGGACCGTCGTGTAGGACCAGCCGCCGTGGTCGTCCACCGACCGTTCGCCGAGGACGAGGTCCTCGGGAGCCAGCCCCAGCTCCTCCCGGACCTCGCGCAGCGCGCCGACGTGCGCCGGCTCGCCCTCGTGCAGGGCACCGCCGGGCGTTCCCCACGTGCCGCCGTGGTGCGACCACTGGGCGCGGTGCTGCAGCAGCACCTCCGGCCCCGACTCGCCGTCCCGGTGCAGGAGCAGGCCGGCGGCACCGGCGCGGCCCCAGTGGCGGTGTCCGAGTGCGCAGGTGGTCCAGCCGTCGGTCGAGGCGAGCACCCGACCAGTGAACCCGCTCCCGGCCGACGACGCCGCTCGCGGACGGGCACCATCGGGCCATGACCACCGTGCAGCTGCGCCGCTACTGGTTCGAGTCCGGGCATCTGCCCGCCTTCCTCGACTGGTTCCCCACCCTCCTGCCGGCGCGGGAGACCTTCGGCTTCCGGGTCCTGTTCGCCTACGCCGATCCCTGGCAGGAGACCTTCACCTGGGCCGTGGAGCTCGACGGTGACGTCGACACGTTCCTCGAGGTGGAGGCCAGGTATGCGGTGTCACCCGAGCGCACCGCCGCCTTCGAGAACTTTCCCGGCCACATCGCGAGGTCGGAGATCGGGTTCGTGGAGGACGCCCTCGGCAGCTGATGTGTCCTGCCCGACCTCGTGCTCTGCATCCCCGGTGTGAGCAGAGCACGACGTCCGGCGGACGACCCCGGCGAGCCCGGGCGGCCCGTCGCGGGCAGGATCGACCGCATGACCACGACGACGACGATGGCCGAGGTGCCCGGGCTGGTGGGCACCGAGCTCGGCAGCAGCGACTGGCACGAGGTGACCCAGGAGCACGTGAACCTCTTCGCCGAGGCGACGGGCGACCACCAGTGGATCCACGTCGACGTCGAGCGGGCCAAGGCCGAGAGCCCGTTCGGCGGCCCGATCGCGCACGGGTACCTCACCCTGTCGCTGCTGGCCGCGCTGTCGGCGCAGGTGCTGGTCGTCACCGACACGGCGATGGGCGTGAACTACGGCCTCAACAAGGTGCGGTTCCCCTCCCCCGTGCCGGTCGGCGCGAAGGTCCGGCTCACCGCCTCGCTCAAGAACGTCGAGGAGGTGGCCGGCGGGCTGCAGCTCACCCTGTCCGCGGTCATCGAGCGGGAGGGCGGCGACAAGCCGGTCTGCATCGCCGAGCCGGTCTACCGCTACTACGGCGGCTGAGGCTCGTGCGGGTCGCCGTCTTCACCGGGTCGCACGCCGGCCCCCCGTCGCACGAGCTCGCGGCCGCCACCTTCGCCCGGGACCTGGCCAAGGCCGGCGTCGGGATCGTCTACGGCGGCGGGCGCGTCGGGATGATGGGCGTGGTGGCCGACGCCGCGCTCGCTGCCGGCGGTGAGGTGGTCGGGGTGATCCCGCAGCACCTCGTCGACGACGAGCTCGCCCATCCGGGTCTGCCGCGGCTCGAGGTGGTCGGCTCGATGCACGACCGCAAGGCCCTCATGGCCGATCTCGCCGACGTGTTCATCGCGTTGCCCGGGGCCGCGGGCACGCTCGAGGAGCTGTTCGAGGCCTGGACCTGGGGAATGCTCGGGCTACACGCCAAGCCGACCGCGCTGCTCGACGTCGACGGTTTCTGGCAGCCGCTGCTCCACCAGCTGCGGCGCATGGTCGACGACGGCTACCTCGACGGCCGCCGGCTCGACGCGCTGGGCGTGGTGTCCGACGCCGCTGACCTGCTGACCTTCGTCGACGGATACGAGCACCCGCCCCGGAAATGGACGACGCCGAGCCGGTGACCCCGCCGCAATCACCGCGTGGTCAACTGCGTGGATGGCCCCGCCGCTGAAACGGGAGATCCGCGTCGTGCACGGTCACCGGCGCGCGTACGTCCGTGCCGGCAGTGGCCCCGCACTCCTGCTGCTGCACGGCATCGGGAACAACTGCCAGACGTGGTCCGGCGTCATCGAGCGGCTCGCCGAGTCCTACACCGTGATCGCCCCGGACCTGCTCGGGCACGGCGACTCCGACAAGCCGCGGGGCGACTACTCGATCGCCGCCTACGCCAACGGCATGCGCGACCTGATGTCGGTGCTCGACATCGAGCAGGCGACGGTGGTCGGGCACTCGCTCGGCGGTGGTATCGCGCTGCAGTTCGCCTACCAGTTCCCCGAGCGGTGCCAGCGCCTGGCGCTGGTCGGCAGCGGCGGCCTGGGCCCCGAGCTGTCGGCCGGACTCCGCGCGGCCACCCTGCCCGGCGCGGAGCTGGTGCTGACCGCGCTGACCGGGATCTCCGGGCCGCTGCGGATGGGCATGCAGGTGCTGGAGCGGGTCGGCCGCACCGCGGGGTGGCGGCGGGTGGGCGATCTCGCCGAGGCCGGCGACGCGCTGCTGGCCCTCAGGGACGTCGAGGCCCGGCGGGCCTTCCTGCGCACCCTGCGCGGGGTCGTCGACGCACGCGGCCAGGCCGTGACCGCCATCGACCGGCTCTATCTCGCCGACTCGATCCCGATGCTGGTCATCTGGGGCAGCCGCGACCCGATCGTGCCGGCGCTGCACGCCGAGACCGTGCGCACCCTGGTGCCCAGCGCCCGGGTGGAGGTGTTCGCCGACGCGGGGCACTGGCCGCACCTCGACGAGCCCGACCGCTTCTGCGACGTGCTGCTGGACTTCATCTCCAGCACCGAACCCGCGCAGCACGACATG
>JAOPWH010000104.1 GCA_025965795.1 Blastococcus sp. | reverse complement strand
CGCCCACGCAGCCCCCGCCGACCCAGCCGCCGCCGACCCAGCCGCCACCGACCGACCCACCGCCGCCCGACCCGCCGCCGACGCCCGAACCCCCTGCGGTCCCCGAGGACGTGAAACTGGTCCTGGGCCAGGCCTTCGAGGTGCCGGACAAGGCGACCGGTGAGGTCGCATTCACGATCATGGTCGACGCGATCACTGCCGACATCGCCTGCTCGGCCGCAGGCAGCTCCGCGGCCGAGAACGGTCACCTGGTCGGCCTGCACGTCACGGTGACCACCGGCCCTGCCCCCGTCGGTGGCGCGACGCCGCCGGCGATCGGTCCGTCGGACTTCGAACTGCTCGGCACCGACGCCCCCGCCGCGGACACCGCGAGCGCAGCGGCGTGCATGACCGATGCCGACAGCTTCCCGTCCGGTCCGCTGGGTCCGGAGCAGGAGGTCGCCGGCACCATCGTGCTGGACGTGCCGGACGTCGCCGGAACCGTCGCCTACCGTCCGGACGCCTGGTTCACCAGCCTGCTCTGGGGTTTCTGACTCAGCCCCTCGAGGCCGTCGTCGGTGCCGGACGGCGCACGACCGGGAGCAGGATGAGCAGCGCGGCGGCCTGCAGCACCACGGTGACGGCGATCAGCACCGGGAGAGAGTGCTCGTACAGCGCACCCGCCCCGATCCCGCCCACGAGCGCGCCGGCGCCCTGCACGGCGGCGAACACCCCGTAGGCCGTGGCCCGCCGGTCCCGCGGGACGAGATCGGCGACGAGGGCCTTGACCGTGGAGTCCTGAACCCCCACGGCGGCGCCCCACAGCAGCACACCCGGGACGACGAGCGCCAGCGAGCTGCCGAACGCGAGGACCGGCACCCCGGCGACCAGGGGCGGCAGAGCGAGCAGGACACGAGGCCCGAACCGGTCGTAGGCCTCACCGGTCAGCAGGGCGGCCAGCGCCCCGGCGGCCATGGCGCCGGCGTAGAGCAGCGGCACCGCCGCGGTCGGCACGAGTGCCCGCTCGACGAGATGGAAGCTGATCAGCCCGAAGGTGAGCAGTCCGGCGGTGCACAGGGTGGTGCCCAGGGCGAAGCGGAGGAAGGCTGCCGGCAAGGGCCGCCGGGTGCCCGGCTCCGGTGTCGATGCGGCGGCGGGCTCGTCGGGCGCAGGCAGACGGCGCCGGGTGAGGACGAGCAGGCCCATGGCCACGGCGCCGGGCACCGCGAGCGCGGCCAGCCCCCAGGAGAGGCCGCCGGTCCAGGCGATCAGGCCGGCGACGAGCAGCGGACCGGCGAACGCGCCGATCTGGTCGAGCGCCTTGTGCACGCCCAGACCACGGCCCATGCCGACCTGCGCGGCCGCGTCCGCGAGGAGGGCGGACTTCGCCGGGCTGCGGATGGCCTTGCCGATCCGCTCGGCCAGGATGAGCACCGCCGCGACCGCCAGCCCCGCGGCACCCAGCTCCGGGGTCAGCGCCAGGAGTGGAACGCAGACCGCGGTGAGGGCATAGCCCACGATGGTCAGTGCCCAGTACCGGCGGGTGCGGTCGGCGAGCGGTCCGGAGAAGACGCGGAAGACCAGCGCGGCGGCCTCGCCCGCGCCGGTCACCGCGCCGACCACGACGGCGGACGCCCCCAGCGCCGCGAGCAGCGGGCCGTACACCGACCGCGCGCCCTCGTAGACCATGTCCGCCGCGAGGCTGACCGTTCCGAACCCGACGACCACGCGCCAGGGCGTCCAGGTCCGGCCGGTCGCGGCCGTCGGGTCATCAGTGGCGGGAGTCGTCACGACGCCGATTGTCCCGCGTGCCCGACGGCGGCCGCGTTCTCCGCGCCGGACCGGTCAGTCGTCCATCGCAGCGACGACGTTCTCCGGGGTGAGCGGAAGGGCCCGGACCCGCAGACCGGTGGCGGCGTACAGCGCGTTGCCGATGGCGGCCGCGGTCGGCCCGACAGAGGCCTCCCCCGCGCCCAGCGACGCGTCGTCCGGGCGGTCGAGCAGGACGACGTCGACCGGCGGCACCTCGCTGAACGTGAGGATCGGATAGTCCTCCCAGGTGCGGCTGGTGACCGTGCGTGCGTCGAAGCGGACCTGCTCCTTCGTCGTCCAGCTGAGTGCCTGGAGTGCCCCGCCCTCGATCTGGTTCACCACGCCGTCCGGACTGACCACGAGTCCGACGTCGACGGCGATCGTCAACCGCCGCACGCGCACGTGCGTCTCGGCCTCCACCTCGGCGACGACCGCGCAGTAGGCACCGCGGTTCTTGTACCGGGCGAAGCCGATCCCGAGGCCGGGGGTCCCGTCTCCCCACCCCGCGCGTTCCGCGGCAGCCTGCAGCACCGCCCGCGCGCGCTCGTCGGTCAGCATCCTCAGCCGATACTCGACCGGATCGATCCCAGCCAGGACGGCGAGCTCGTCGACGACCGACTCGATCGCGTAGACGTTCAGGTGCGCGCCCAGCGCGCGCATGGCCGAGGTCCGCAGCGGCATCGTCGTCAGCCGGTGCGTGCGGACCAGCTGGCCCGGCAGGTCGTAGAGCGGAACGGCGTTGCGTCCGGAGCCGCCGCCGTTCTGCAGCGGTGGGTCGCCGGCCGGCAGCGCCGTCTCCGCCGATGCGACGTGCGTGGCGGCCAGCAGCGGCGCGCCGGGCGGGCCGGGCCGGGAGGCGTGGCCGTTGCTCCAGACGTCGTGCTGCCAGCGCTGCACCTGCCCGGCCGGGTCCACGTCGACCTCGACGTCGACGACCATGGCCGGGCCGAGCGGGCCCCAGGTCAGCTCGTCCTCGCGGGTCCAGACCACCTGCACCGGGCGGTCCGGCACCGCGCGGGCGAGCAGGACCGCGTCATAGGCGGCGTCGTCGGCCGCGTTGTGCCCGTAGCAGCCGGCGCCCTCGACGTGCTGCACCACCACCTGTTCGGCCGCGAGCCGCTGTGAGCGGCAGATCGACGCGTGCAGCTTGTAGATGCCCTGCGTGTGCGACCACACCGACAGCCGGTCGCCGTCCCAGAGGGCCAGCCCGCAGGACGGCGCGATGGAAGCGTGTGCGAGGTAGGGCCGGGTGAACCGGGCGCGGACGGGATGCGCCACTGCTCCGCCGTCGCCCCGTGTGTCGGCGAGAACTGTCTCCTCCGCGGGTGCCGAGGTCAGGAAGGCGGCGAGGTCGCGCTCGGACGGAAGCGAGTCCTCCTCCTCCCAGGCGCAGGCGGACCGCAGCGCCGCCTGCGCGCGCAGGGCGTCCTCCTCGCGCTCGGCGACCACACCGAGGAACGAGCCGTCCCGGACGACGGCGACCACCCCGGGCATCCGGCGCGCCGCGTCCTCGTCGACGGACATCAGCACGGCGCTCCGCGACGGCGGACGCACGACCCGGCCGAACAGCATCCCGTGCGGGCGGAGGTCGTGGAGGAACCTGCGCCGGCCGGCCACCTTGTCGGGCAGGTCCAGCCGCGGGAGGTCCTGCCCGACGATCCGGTAGTCGGCCGGCGCCTTCGCGACCGCGTCGGGGATCTCCCGGTCCAGGGCCACCGCGTCGGCCAGCTCCCAGTAGCTCGTGCCCGGGCCGTCGGGAGCGCCGATGGCACCGTCGGACACGCGGAGCGACTCAGCGGGGACGCCGAGTCGTGCCGCCGCCTCGGCGACGAAGAGCGCCCGCACCCGTGCGCAGACGGCCCGCAGGGCGCCGCCGGAGTGCGGCACGGACATGCTGCCCGCGGTGTAGGACTCGTCCGGGCTCTGATCGGTGCCGGCCGGCACCATGGAGATCCGGGACGGGTCGACGTCGAGCTCCTCGGCGACGATCTGCGCCAGCGCCGTGAGCACACCCTGGCCGAGCTCGACCTTGCCGGAGCGGACCAGCACGACGCCGTCCGACCGGATCGTCAGCCAGCGGTCGGGCCGCGGATTGTTCTGGATGCTGGGATTCGTCATCGACCGCACGGCCTCGCGCCGAGCACCGCCCGCACGATGCGGTTGTGCGAGCCGCAACGGCACAGATTGCCGTCGAGAGCCCGGCGGACACCGGCGTCGTCGACGTCCGGCTCCCGCTCCAGCAGCGCCGCGGCGGTGACCAGCATCCCCGCGGTGCAGTACCCGCACTGCAGCGCCTGCTCCTCGACGAAGGTCTCCTGCAGCCGGTGCGGGCGCCCGTCGCTGCCCAGGCCCTCGACCGTCGTCACCTGCTTCCCGGCGACCGCCCAGACCGGGGTGTCGCAGGAGTGCACCGGGTGCCCGTCGACCAGCACGTTGCACGCCCCGCACAACCCGAGCCCGCAGCCGAACTTGGCACCGACCAGGCCCAGGTCGTTGCGCAGTACGTAGAGCAGCGGGGTGTCGGGGTCGCAGACGACCTCGTGCTCGGTGCCGTTGACGACGAGCGTCACCGGCTCGGCCGCCGTCACGACAGGATGCGCACGGGCCGCTCGAGCAGCCCGACGAACGCCGACATCCACTGCGCGGCGGTCGCGCCGTCGACCGGGCGGTGGTCGACCGACAGGGTCACCCGCAGCACGGTGGCCACCTCCAGCCGGCCGTCGGTGACCACGGCCTCCTGCTTCGCCGCGCCCACCGCCAGGATCGCGGCCTGCGGCGGATTGAGGATCGCGGCGAACTCGTCGACGCCGTACATGCCGAGGTTGGTGACGGTCACGCTGCCGCCTTCGAGCTCGGACTGCTGCAGCCGGCCGTCCCGGGCCCGCGCCACGAAGTCCTGGGTCGAGCGGGCGATCTCGGTGATGGACCGCGCCTCGACCGAGGTCAGCACGGGGGTGACGAGACCGGATCCGGTGGCGACGGCGACCGCGACGTCCACGCCGGAGAACGACCGGATGGCGTCGCCGGTCCACACGACGTTCATCGCCGGCACCGCCTGGTGCGCCTTCGCGACCGCCTTGACCAGGAGGTCGTTCACCGAGACCCGCACGTCGGCGCCGTCGTTCAGGTCGGCGCGGAGCTCGAGCAGCTTGTCGACCCGCGCCACACCACGGAGGTAGAAATGCGGAGCGGTGGCCTTGCTCTCGGTGAGCCGGGCCGCGACGGCCTTGCGCATCCGGCTCAGCGGCTGGTCGGTGTACCGCTCCCCGGCTGACTCCACCGCTGCCGCGGCATGCCGGGACGTCGGCGTCCACGGCTGGGTGGCCGGTTCCGGTGCGGGTGCCGCTGCCGGTGCCGCAGCCGGCGGGACCAGCGCCGCGGGGCTGGCGTCGTGGACGTCGGCCTCCTCGTGCGCGACCCGCTGAGCCAGGGCCGCCTCGACGTCCCTGCGGACGATCCGTCCTCCGGGGCCGGTGCCGGCCAGGTCCTCGACGAGCAGTCCGGCCTCCCCGGCCATCCGGCGGGCGAGCGGACTGGCGAACCGCCGGGTCCTGCCGTCGGGCAGGAAGGGGGCAACCCCGTCCAGCGGCGCCGTCCCGTTCCCGGCGACGGTGGCCGCGGCATCGTCCGGGGCGGTCACCCCGAGTGCGGCCAGGGCCGCATCGATGTCGTCGACCGTCTCGTCGGCCCGGGCGAGCAGCGCGATGGGGGTGCCGACGTCGACCTCGGTGCCCTCTGTCACGAGCGTGCGGAGGAGGACGCCGTCGGACTCCGCCTCGACGTCGACCACTGCCTTGTCGGTCTCGACCGTGGCGATCACGTCCTGGGCGGCGAACCGCGTGTTCACCGCGACGGGCCACCCGGCCAGGACCGCCGACGTGGTGGCGGCGGCGATCTCTGGCATGCGCAGGAGCTCGGGCATCGTCAGTACCTGCTGACGGTGCGGAGCGCGGTGACGACTTCCTCGGACTTCGCGATGGCGGCCCGCTCGAGCACCTTGCTGATGCTCGGCGACGCCTCGCCGCCGGTCACCCGCTGCACGGGGTGGTCCAGCCAGTCGAAGAAACGGCGGCCGATCTCGTCGGCGAGCCAGCCGCCGTACGACGTCCCCAGCGCGCCCTGCTCGGCGATCAGCACGTTGTTCGTCTTCTGGATGCTCGCGCCGAGGGTGTCCCAGTCGATGCTGGCGCGGTCCAGCCAGCGCAGGTCGATGACCTCGGCGTCGACGTCGCCGACCTCCGCCACTGCGTCGAGGACGTACTGCGTCATCGCCAGGTAGGACACGATCGTCAGGTCGCTGCCCGAGCGGCGGACCGCCGCCTTGCCGACCGGCAGGCAGTAGTCGAGGTCGTCGACCGGTCCCTCCCCCGTCGAGCCGTAGAGGTCGACATGCTCGAGCACCAGCACCGGGTCCTTGCAGCGCAGCGCGCTGTTCATCAGGCCCACGTAGTCGAACGGGGTGGACGGCGCGACGATCCGCCAGCCGGGTGCGCTGGCGAAGATGCCGGCCGGGTCCATCGAGTGCTGCGAGCCGTAGCCGGTACCCATGGCCACCTTGCTGCGCAGGACCAGCGGGACGTCGTCGTCGCCGCCGAACATGTGGCGGGCCTTGGCGATCTGGTTGAACAGCTGGTCGGCCGCCACCCACATGAAGTCGGCGTACATGAACTCCACGACCGGGGTGAACCGGCCGTCGAGGGCGATGCCGCCGCCGAGGCCGGTGAAGGCGTTCTCGCTGATGGGCGTGCCCAGGATCCGGTCGGGGAAGGCGTCCTTGAGGCCGCGGGTGGCGCCGTTGGTGCCGCCGTTGAGCCGGTGCACGTCCTCGCCCATGACCACGATGCTGTCGTCGGTGCTCATCCGGCGGTTCATCACCGCGGCGACGGCGTCGATGAACTTCGTCTCGGCGAGCTCACCGGCGTACGTGTCGCGGTCGGCGATCGGCGCGTCGTCGAACTCGCTGAGGTCGCCCCGCACGCCGACGTTCGCGAACGCCGGGTCGGGCCACTCGGCCGGCTTGATCCTGCGCTGTCCCGGCTTGCCGCCGGGAAGGGGCTCGAGGAGGACCTCGCCGACCTCGGCCATGAGCGTCTTCGCGGCGGCGATCGCCGCGTCGACGTCGGCGTCGCTGAGGATGCCGCGGCGGGCCAGGTGGCCGCGCAGCTGGTCGATCGGGTCGCGCTGCCGCCAGGCCGTCTCCTCCTCGCGGGTGCGGTAGCGGAAGGAGCTCCCGGGGAAGGCGCCGTTCTGGTGGAAGTACCGGTAGACGTCGGCCTCCACGACGGTGGGCCCGTTCCCGGCGCGCATGTGCGCCAGGGCCTCCTGCATCGCGAGGTAGACCGCGAGCGGGTCCATCCCGTCGACCTTCCAGCTGCGGATGCCGAAGCCCGGGCCGCGGGCGGACAGCCGCGGCTCGCCGGTGGCCTCGTACACGCTGGTGGAGACGGCGTACTGGTTGTTCTCGATGAAGAAGCAGAGCGGCAGCTTCCAGGCCGCTGCGAGGTTCATCGACTCGAGCGTGGAGCCGATGTTCGTGGCGCCGTCGCCGAAGTAGGTGACGGCGACCGCGTCGGTGCCGGCGTGCCGGTGTGCCCAGGCCGAGCCGGCGGCGAGCGGGACGCCGCCGCCGACGATGGCGTTGGTGCCGATGGCACCGGCTTCCTTCCACTGCAGGTGCATGCTGCCGCCGCGCCCGTGGCTGAAGCCCCGGTCGAGGCCGCAGATCTCGGCCAGGCTGCGCAGGACGACCGCGCGAACCTCCTCCGACCACGGCTTCGTCGGGTCGATGCCCTCGGGGTGCACGTGACCGAGCACCTTGGCCAGGAACTGGTGGTGCCCCCGGTGCGAGCCGTTGACGGTGTCCTGGCTGGTGAGTCCGATGACCGAGCCGACGGCGCCGCCCTCCTGGCCGATGCTCGAGTGGGCCGGGCCGTGGATGAGACCGGCCCCGGCGAGTTCGAGAACGAACTCCTCGAACGTCCGGATGAGCACCAGCTGGCTGAGCATGCTGGTGAGCAGGTGCGGTTCGGCCGCGTCCCAGTCGGCATCGGTCGCGGCGAACGCGACCCATTCGACCGCGGGATCCAACGGGGTGCGGTCCGGCATCTGCAGTTCCCTTCGCACGGGTGGTGGCCGTCACAGCTTCTCACCGAATGGATCCAATGACAAGGAGTCAGTGCCTCTGGACCGGTTATCCGTCCGTGGTGTTCACTTGATGGATCCAATCTGCCCCTAGGAGACGACGATGGCACTGCCCGGACTGACCGGCGTGGACCACATCGGGTTCACCGTGCCCGACCTCGCCGAGGCGACCGCCTTCCTCGTCGACGTCCTGGGCTGC
>JAOPWH010000079.1 GCA_025965795.1 Blastococcus sp. | reverse complement strand
AGGTCCCGGCCAGCGCCGGGTCGTCGGCCACCGGCCAGGCCAGGTCGCCGTGGAAGATGTGCCCGCCCGGCATCGCCAGGGACGCCTCGACGTCCAGCGGCGACGCCGCTTGCAGACACGGCTGTCCGCCGGCGTCGCGGGCCAGGCAGTCCATCAGCGGCTCCTCGAGGTGGGCGTCCAGCTGGGCGACGACGCGGCGGACGGCGTCGGCCCGCACGCCTTCGGGATCGGAGCGGTACAGCTCCGCGGGGGTGTGCAGACCGAACAGGGTGAGGGTGTGCCGGCCGGTGGCGCGCTCGGCGGGCCCGAGGATCGAGGGGTCGGTCAGCGAGTGGCAGTACACCTCGAACGGGATCACGTCGGGCAGCCGGCCGGCGGCCGCCTGGGCGTAGGCGACGTCGATCTGCGTGGCGGACTCGTCGACGTGGAAGGTGCCCGCGAACGCCTGCGCCGGGTCGGCTCCGGTACGCAGCCGGGGCAGCCGCGCCAGCACCATGTTGATCTTCAGCTGGGAGCCCGACGGCGACGGCCCGGGGTCGGCACCGACGAGCTGGGCCAGCACGCGGGGCGCGGCACCGACGACCACGGAGCCGGCGTCGGCCGCCGCCGCGGTGCCGTCGTCGTCGGTCCAGTGCACGGTGACGCCGTCCGCACGGGCGTCCAGAGCCGTGACCGTCGCCCGGGTGACCAGCTCGGCACCGCCGTTGCGCGCGGCGGCCGCCATGGCACCGGTCACGGCACCCATGCCGCCGACCGGCACCCGCCAGCTGCCGGTGCCGTTGCCGACCAGGTGGTAGAGGAAGCAGCGGCCGGCCAGGCCGTCGGCCGCGTGCACGTCGGCGAAGGTGCCGATCAGCCCGTCGGTGAGGGCCACCCCGCGCACCACGTCGTCGGCGAGGCAGTCGGCGACGACGTCGGCCAGGGGGCGCTCGCGCAGGTCGTGCCACAGCTGGGGATCGCGCAGCCGGGCCGCCAGCTCGGCGGGGGAGAGCAGTGGCTCGGTGAGCGTCGGTGCGAGGTCCGCGGCGAGCGTCGCCAAGCGGCCGTAGAAGCGCTGCCAGCCGGCGAACTCCGCGTCGGACCCGGTCAGCTGCCGGAACGACGAGGCGGTCGCCGGGCCCTCGTCGCGCTCGACGAACAGCCCCACGGGCCGGCCGTTGCGCACGGCGGCGGTGTAGGACGCCACGGAGCGGTCGGCCAGCTGCACCTGGAGGCCGAGGTCGGCGGCGATCCGGTCGGGCAGGAGGCTGACCAGGTAGGAGTACGCGGACAGGCGCACGTCGACGCCCTCGAAGACCTGCCGGCTGACGGCGGCGCCACCCACGGCGGGCAGGCGCTCCAGCACCAGCACCGAGCGCCCGGCCATCGCCAGGTAGGCGGCCGCCACGAGCCCGTTGTGCCCGCCACCCACGACCACCACGTCGTACCTGCTGCGCGTCACCGGCGGACCGTATCCGGCAGCGTGGTCCGGGAACCGGCAGGGCCGGCGGGAAGCAACCGCTCCGGGAACGCAGCGGTCCTGAGAGCGCTCACATACCGCGTCCGTCCGGCGCGCCGCAAGCGGTTGTGACAGATGGGGCGTTCGCCACGAATTACAAGTTTGTCATTGTCACGGCCGGGTAACGCCCTTACGGTCTGTGTGTCCGTCGGGGCTTTCCGTCACTCTTTGAGCGACCTCCGCCGGACGCCGCCGAGCCGGCTGCCGCGAACAGCGGAGGCGGGCCCGGGCCACCACAGCACCAGGGGCGCGACTGGGACGGAACGTTCCCGTCCATGCGGAGCGAACGACTGCTCCGCCCCTGGCCGACCGGTAGGCGGCGCGAGGACGAGAACGGAGAGCCGCCGCTCATGGCGACCCCCACCAACGCCGCCGGGCGCACCGCCGCCCGCCGCACCGCCGCCCGCCGCGCCCCCGCCGCCCGACGGGCCACCCTCGCCCTGGCCGGTGTGCTCGGCATCCTGTTCTCCGCCGTCCCCGCGCAGGCCGCACCGGGGGCTCCGACCACGACCGCCGAGGCCGCGGAGATCGTCGCCGCCCGGGCGCACGACCTCGAGGTCATCTCGGAGGAGTTCAACGAGGCCCGCGAGGCGCTCGCCGCCCAGACCGAGGCCGCCCAGGCCGCGGTGGCGACGCTCGAGAAGACCAAGGCCGACCTCGCCGCCGCCCAGGAGCACGTCCGCGGGATCGCCCGCGCCGCCTACACCGGCGAGGGCGTCAGCACGTTCCGCGCGATGATGACCAGCGACAACGCCGACGACTTCGTCGACCGGGTCGCGACCCTCCAGACGATCGCCGGGCACCAGAACGGCATCCTCGACCAGGCGGCCAGCGCCAGCGTCGCCGCGTCCCAGGCGCAGGTCGTCGCGGTGAAGGCCGCCGAGGAAGCCCAGGCGCAGTACGACGACGTCGCAGCCCAGCAGGCCGACCTCGAAGCGCAGATCGCCGAGTACAAGACGATCTTCGACCGGCTCAGCGCGCGGGACCAGGCGGCGGCGATGGCCGCGTCCAGCCACGAGGACCGCGCCAGTCGCGCCGAGCGACCGGAGGAGGCCCCGCTCGACAGCGGCCCGATCGTCGCCGACAGCCAGGCCGCCCAGGTCGCCGTCGACACGGCCATGGCCCAGCGCGGAAAGCCCTACGTCTGGGCGGCCGCAGGCCCGAACTCCTTCGACTGCTCGGGGCTGGTCCAGTACGCCTACGCGGCGGCCGGCATCGACCTGCCGCACGCGAGCCGCATGCAGGCGTCGGCCGGCCGGTCGGTGTCACGGGAGGAGCTGCGCCCCGGTGACCTGGTGGCCTTCTACAGCCCGATCAGCCACATCGGTATCTACATCGGCAACGGGCAGATGGTGCACGCCCCGTCGACCGGCGACGTGGTGAAGGTGAGCTCCATCGACCGGGTCGGCGGTATCGCCGCGATGACGCGCATCGCCGGCTGATCCCCGACCGACCGACCGCATGGCCCGGCTCCGGAACTGGACCTGGCTGACCTCGCCCTCGTGGCCGAGCCGGCGGCGCTGGCCGCACTGGGGCGCTGGGGCACTGGGGCTTCGTCGCCGCGGTCCTCGCGCTGGTTGCCACCGGGCACCCGTGGCCCGCCGCGACGCTCGCCGTCGTCGCGCTGCTCAGCTCGGTCCTGTCCACCCCGCCGTCCGTCAGCGGTCCGACGTCCGGCTGACCCGCTGCAGCAGCCCCCAGACGAAGGTCGCGCGGACGCCGTCCGGCAACCGCACCTCCCAGCGGGTGACCACGCCGGGGTCGACGCTCTCGGCGCCCGGCAGGCCGACGACATCGTCCAGCACGTGCTGCCACACGAGGAGCTCCCCGGCCGAGGCCGCCGGAACCGTCGAGCCTGGTGCGCGCACGAGGTGTTCGTGCAGGACCGCGCCACCGGGACCGCTGACCACCTCCCAGCGCAGCTCGGGCCACAGCGGCACCGGCCACCGGCGCACCTGGACGGGCAGGTCCCCGAACCACCTGTCCTCGCGATGGTCGGGAGGACCCAGGACGGCGGTCCGGAGCGCCAGCCCGCGGGGCCCGCGCGGTGCGTGCTGCAGCGCCTGCCAGCGGGTGTGCGCGGCGTGCGCCTCGGCCCGGTCGGCGCCCAGGTGGGGGAGGGCCTCGGCGACCAGGTCCGGCCGCAGGTCGGCCATGCGGCGGAGCAGCACGAGGCAGAACTCCCGCCGCGCCAGCCCCCGCACATCTGCGACCCTGCCACCATGCGCCCGTGCTGATCAGCGCGGTCACCGCCGCCGGCGTCGCCGACGGTTCGGTGACGCTCGCCTTCCGCCGGTCGGACCGGCCGCGCATGCGGCCGCGGGCACGCAGCGCACCTCGGCCGGCGTGATCCGGATCGATGCGGTGGCCGAGGTGGACCCGGCGACGCTCACCGAGGACGACGCCCGGCGCAGCGGGGTCCGCTCCCCCGCCGAGCTTCAGCGGCTGCTCTAGCTCTCGCCGCGCGGCCGGACCTATCTGGGCTGAGGGCTCCACCTGCGGCCCCCGGGGCGGGCTCGCTACCGTGCCGGACATGGCCGACCCCGTCCTGCCGACCACCGCTCGCGTCCTCCTGGCCCGTACCGCACGGGCCCAGCAGGAGGGTCGTGCCCCGAGCCTGGTCGCCGGCGTGGTCCGGGACGGCGGGCTGGCCTGGTCGGCCGGCCGGGGCGACGTGGCGGAGCCGCACGACGACGTCCAGTACCGGCTCGGGTCGATCAGCAAGACGGTGACGGCCGTCGCGGTGATGCGGCTGCGGGACGAGGGCAGCCTGCACCTCGACGACCCGCTGGACCGCCACCTGCCCGGCACTCCTTTCGGCGACCGCACCGTCGGGCAGTTGCTGTCCCACCTCGCCGGGGCCTCCGCGGAGAGCCCGGGTGGCTGGTGGGAGCGCACGCCCGGCGGCTCCCTGGCCGACCTCGACCTCGGGCAGGACGACGTCGTGCTGGGGGCCGCGCGCCGCTTCCACTACTCCAACCTCGGCTTCGGGCTGCTGGGCGAGCTCGTGGCGCGGGCGCGGGGGACGTCCTGGGACGAGGCCGTCGCGAACGAGGTGCTCCGTCCCCTCGGCATGAACCGCACCAGCCCACGACCGGTGGCCCCGGCGGCGTCCGGACTGGCGGTGCACCCCTGGGCCGACGTCGTCCTTCCCGAACCGGAGCACCACGCGGGCGTGATGGCGGCCGCCGGTCAGCTGTGGGCGACGCTGGCCGATCTCGGCCGGTTCGCAGCGTTCCTGCTCGGTGACACCGGCGACGTGCTCGACCCGGGCACGCTGGCGGAGATGACCGAGCCGGCCGGCGTCGACTCCGCCGCGGCCGGCTGGTCCTCCTACGGCCTGGGCCTGCAGGTGATCCGCCTGGACGGCCGGACGTACGTGGGCCACGGCGGCTCGATGCCCGGCTTCCTCGCCGGCGTCTTCGTCGACCGCGACGAGCAGATCGGCGGCGTCTCGCTCGCCAACAGCACCGCGGGCGTCGACCCGGTCGTGTTCGGGCTGCTCACCGATCTGCGCGCGGCGGAGCCACGGGTGGTCGAGCCGTGGGCGCCGTCGCCGTCACCGGTTCCGCTGGACCGGCTCGGTGTCTGGTTCTGGGGTCCGTCGGCCTACGTCCTCCGGGCCGTCGGTGGTGGCCTGCTGCACCTCGGGCCCCTGCCGGGGCGCAACGGACGGGCCAGCCGCTTCGAGCCGCGCAGCGACGGCACCTGGCTGGGACGGGACGGCTACTTCGCCGGCGAGACCCTGCGCATCGCCGCCGACCACCTGAACCTCGACACGTTCATCTTCACCCGCACCCCCTACGACCCGGCCGCGCCCGTGCCCGGCGGCGTCGACGAGGGCGGCTGGCGCTGATCCTCAGGGCTGGTCGAGAGCGTCCATCGTCGTCTTGACGACGACGCCGTAGACGAGGTGCGGCACGAGGTCGCTGAGCCAGTCCGACGTCGACCAGGTCCGGGGATCGGTGATGCCCAGGACGGTCATCGGGCCGTTGGCCGCGACCAGGACCCCGGCTGTGGTCAGCGCCGTCCCCACGAGCGGCGAGGAGCGGAAGCCGGCGGCGCGCACCAGCCCGACGACCATGCCGACCACGACGCCGGCTCCCAGACCGGTCAGCGCGCCCAGTCCCTGCAGCCGGTTCGTCCGTGTCTCGCCGTCGCCGGGGATCGGCAGGTTCACCTTCTCCGCGAGCTTCTCGACGGTGTCCTCGGGAGTGGAGCTGCTGCCCCGGCCGCGCACGGCCATGTCGAGGTAGGTGACGGCGTTGAGTGCCGTGGTCGCCGCCGCCCCCGCTGCCGCCCCGCGCAGCGCCCAGCCCGTCGCGCTGACGCCGCGCCTGCTCGTGCCCCATGCGGCCTGCCTGATCATGATCGCTTCGCCATCGTCGGGCCTTACCCGGTGGCGGCCGGCCGAACGCCCGGTCAGGCTGTTCCTGTGGACGGCGTCGACGCGCGGCTCGAGCGAGCGATCGAGGTACTGCTCGACCAGCGGCGGCCCGAGGCGACGGTCTGCCCGTCCGAGGCGGCGCGGGCCGTCGACCCCGAGGGCTGGCGGGAGCTGATGCCGGCGGCACGCGCGGCCGCCGGACGGCTGGTGGCCGCAGGGACGGCGGAGGTGACCCAGGGCGGGGTGGTCGTCGACGTCGCGACGGCACGCGGACCGGTCCGGGTGCGACGCCGCACCGGGCGGGGGTCCTGAGCAGGCTGCTCAGCGGACGGGCTGCCCGCGGAAGGTCCCCGTGACGTTCCTGGTCGGCGTCGACGGTGAGGTCGGCGAAGGGCCGGCGCAGCGTCGCGCTGCCGTCCCCCTGACCCTCGTCGCGGATGCTGATCCGGCCGGCGACGGGCACCCCCTCGGTCCATGCGCAACCGTCGGGGGTCACCTGCAGGGTGTCGTCGCGGCCGGTCGTGTACCTCGCGACGCCGGAGGGTCGCTGTCACGCTCGGTCGCCGCGGGTCGCTGTGACGCTCAGTCGCCGTCGGTCTCCGTGCCGGCCACCTCGGGGGGAGCGCCCGCGGCCCGCTCGAGCAGCGGCGTCACCCGATGATCGACGAAACGGCGCAGCGCGAGCGCCGTGTCGATGCGCTGCACGCCCGGGATCGCCAGCACGCGTTCGCTGATCCGCCAGAGGTCGTCGGCGTCGGTCGCGACCACCTCGACCAGCAGGTCGACGGCGCCGGACAGGCCGGTCACCTCGAGCACCTCGGGGATCTGCGCCAGCGCTCCGCTGACGTCGGCCAGGCCCCGCTGCGCGACCTGCACGCTCACGTAGGCGGTGAGCCGGTAGCCCAGCGACTCCGGCCGTACCCGGCGGTCCAGCGGGGCGAGCACGCCGGCGCCCTCCAGTCGGCTCAGCCGCGCCTGCACCGTGTTCCGGGCCAGGCCGAGACGCTGGGAGAGCGCCATGACGCTCGCCCGGGGATCCTCGGCGAGCGCGAGGAGCAGTCGGGCATCGGTGGCGTCCACAGCGGGCACGTCGCTCAGTCTGACATCCTCGGACGTCCTTCTACTGATTGTTCTGCTCAATCCTCGCGAGGGATCTTGCGCAGAACGTGTCCGGGGTGGTCTTGTCCACGCACGGGGTGCTCGTGCCACGATGTGTGAGTGGCGCCACAACCCCGGTGCCACGACCAGACGTCCACCACCCCGGAACGGCCGGCCACCCCGGCAGCCGAGGGCGAGGCGAGGAGAACACAGTGCGCGAGCTTGCGAGCGGACCAGGGACAGAGCACTGGGCGGGCGCGAGTCCAGCGAGCGCGGGCGAGGTGGACTCGTGACTGCGTTGCGACAGGCCGCCGAGGTGGTCGATCCGGTACCCGGCGCGGGAGCCCCGCATCTACCGCAGCAGCCGGACCTGATCCAGCTGCTGACGCCCGAGGGCGAGCGCGTCGAACACCCCGACTACTCCCTCGACATCAGCGACGACGAGCTGCGCGGCCTGTACCGCGACCTCGCGCTGGTGCGGCGGTGGGACGTCGAGGCCACGGCTCTGCAGCGGCAGGGTGAACTCGGCATCTGGGCGTCGCTGCTGGGCCAGGAGGCCGCCCAGGTCGGCGCCGGCCGGGCGCTCCGGGCCGACGACATGGCCTTCCCCACCTATCGCGAGCACGGTGTGGCCTGGACCCGCGGGGTCGACCCGTTGCAGGTCATGGGCCTGTTCCGCGGCGTGGACAACGGTGGCTGGGACCCTGCGGCCCTCGGCTTCAATCTGTACACGATCGTCATCGGAGCGCAGTGCCTGCATGCGACCGGCTACGCGATGGGCGTCCAGCGCGACGGCGCGGAGAGCGCCGTCCTGGCCTTCCTCGGCGACGGCGCGACCAGCCAGGGCGAGGTCAACGAGGCGATGATCTTCGCCGCGAGCTTCGCCGCCCCGGTCGTGTTCTTCTGCCAGAACAACCAGTACGCGATCAGCGTGCCGATCGAGCGCCAGGCGAGGGTGCCACTGTTCAAGCGGGCCGCCGGTTTCGGCTTCCCCGGCGTGCGGGTCGACGGCAACGACGTCCTCGCCGTCCTGGCCGTCACGCGGGCGGCGCTGCAGGCCGCGCGCGAGGGTCAGGGCCCCACCTTCATCGAGGCGTTCACCTACCGGATGGGCGCCCACACGACGTCCGACGACCCCACCCGCTACCGCCTCGCCAGTGAGCTGGAGGAGTGGAAGCTGCGCGACCCGATCGCCCGGCTCAAGGCCCACCTGTCGCGCAGTGGCATCGCCGACGCGGCGTTCTTCGACTCGGTGGACGCCGAGGGCGACGAGCTCGCCGCGCGGATCCGGCAGGGCACCGTCGAGATGCCCGACCCGGAACCGACGGAGATGTTCGACCACGTCTTCGCCGAGCAGACGCCGGAGTTGGCGGCCCAGCGGGCCGAGTTCGTCGAGTACCACGCGAGCTTCGAGGGGGAGAAGTGAGCCAGACGCTGACGATCGGCAAGGCGCTCAACCTCGGCCTGCGCAAGGCCATGGAGGACGACCCCAAGGTCATGCTCATGGGGGAGGACATCGGCAAGCTGGGCGGCGTCTTCCGGATCACCGACGGCCTGCAGAAGGACTTCGGCGAGGACCGCGTCGTCGACACCCCGCTGGCCGAGGCCGGCATCCTCGGTACCGCCGTCGGCCTGGCCATGCGCGGCTACCGCCCGGTCTGCGAGATCCAGTTCGACGGGTTCGTCTTCCCCGCCTACAACCAGATCGTCACGCAGGTCGCCAAGATCCACGCCCGCTCGAAGGGCAAGCTGCCGATGCCGATCGTCATCCGGATCCCGTTCGGCGGCGGCATCGGCGCGGTCGAGCACCACAGCGAGAGCCCGGAGGCCTACTTCGCGCACACCGCGGGGCTCAAGGTGGTCGCGGTCAGCAACCCGGTCGACGCGTACTTCGGCATCCAGCAGGCGATCGCGCACCCCGATCCGATCGTCTTCCTGGAGCCGAAGCGCCGGTACTGGGAGAAGGCGCAGGTCGATCCCGACGCGACGCCGGAGCCGCTGTTCCGCTCACGGGTGATCCGCGGCGGGGACGACGTCACCGTGCTCGCCTACGGGCCGATGGTGAAGACCGCGCTGCAGGCCGCCGAGGCCGCCGCCGAGGAGGGTCGTGCGCTCGAGGTGATCGACCTGCGCACCGTCTCGCCGCTCGACCTCGACCCGGTCTACGAGTCGGTGCGCCGCACGGGCCGCTGCGTCGTCGTCCACGAGGCGCCGGTGACCCTCGGGCTCGGCGCGGAGATCGCCGCGCGGATCACCGAGAACTGCTTCCACTCCCTGGAGGCGCCGGTGCTGCGCGTGGGTGGCTACGACACGCCGTACCCGCCGTCCAAGCTGGAAGAGGAGTACCTGCCCGACCTGGACCGGGTGCTCGACGCCGTCGACCGTTCGCTGGGGTTCTGACTCATGACGACGAGCGCGACGCTGCGCCAGTTCAAGCTGCCCGACGTCGGTGAGGGCCTCACCGAGGGCGAGATCCTGCAGTGGCTGGTCGCCGTCGGCGACACGGTCACCGTCAACCAGCCGCTGTGCGAGGTCGAGACGGCCAAGGCCGCCGTCGAGCTGCCCTCGCCGTACGCCGGCACCGTCACCGAGCTGCTGTTCGAGGCCGGCACGATGGTCGACGTCGGCACGCCGATCATCACGATCGACACCTCCGGCGGGAGCGTCCCGGCAGCTGCCGCGGCCCCGCCGGACGCCGCCCAGGACGCCGAGCCGGCCGCCGGCCTGATCGGCGGACCCGCGCCGGGTGGCCGGACGTCGGTGCTCGTCGGGTACGGCCCCCGCAACACCGAGGCCCGCCGTCGCCCGCGCCGTGCCGAGGCCCCCGCCGAGCCGGAGCCCATGGCCACCCGCGCCGACCACCCGCCTCTGCTGATCACCGCGCCGGATGCGGAGACCAAGCCCGTCCGGCACGGCGGGCTCGAGGTGGGCCGGCAGGCCGAGGCGCACGCCCTCCGCGGTGACGCGGCGCCGGCCGACGGTGCACCGCACGGGCGCGGCCGGCTGCGCCCACTCGCCAAGCCGCCGGTGCGGAAGTACGCCAAGGACCTCGGCGTCGACCTCAGCGCCCTCACCGGCAGTGGCCCGGGCGGGGTCATCACCCGTGCCGACGTCGATGCCGCCGCCTCCGGTTCCGCCTCGGACCTCGCACTCCGGGGGACCGTCGGTACCGGCAGTCCCTCGCCGGCGGGGGGTGAGCAGCGGATCCCGATCAGGGGGGTGCGCAAGCACACCGCGGCGGCGATGGTGGCCAGCGCCTTCACCGCGCCCCACGTGACGGAGTTCCTGACCATCGACGTCACCCGCATGATGAAGCTGCGCGCCCGGCTGGCGGCCCGGCCGGAGCTGGCCGGGATGAAGATCAGCCCGTTGCTCTTCGTGGCGAAGGCGCTGCTGCTCGCCGCCCGCCGGCACCCGATGGTCAACAGCTCGTGGGACGAGGCCGCCCAGGAGATCGTGGTCAAGGACTACGTGAACCTCGGCATCGCCGCCGCCACGCCCCGCGGGCTCGTGGTCCCGAACGTCAAGGACGCCGGCCGCATGTCGCTCGCCGAGCTGGCCGGGGCGCTCGCGCAGCTCACCGAGACCGCGCGGGCCGGGAAGACGGCGCCGGAGGACATGGCCGGCGGCACGATCACGATCACCAACGTCGGCGTCTTCGGGGTCGACACCGGAACGCCGATCCTCAACCCCGGTGAGTCCGCGATTCTCGCCTTCGGGGCGATCCGTGAGATGCCCTGGGTGCACAAGGGGAAGATCCGGCCGCGACAGGTGACGCAGCTGGCGCTGTCCTTCGACCACCGGATCATCGACGGGGAGCTCGGTTCGCGGTTCCTCGCCGACATCGGTGCGCTGCTGTCCGATCCCGGGTCGGCACTCGCGTTCTGAGCGGCGGCTGGAGGAGGCTGCTGCCATGAATCGTCGCCGCACGTCCCTGTACCTCCTCCTGCTCTTCGTTGCGTGCACCGCCGTCGCGATCGTGGTGAGCGGTAATCGCCCGGGTCTCCAGCAAGGCGTGGCGCCGACGGTCCTCCAGTTCACGGCGTACCTCCTGGCCCTGGCAGCGGGGGTGCTCCTGCTGGTCCGGCCGACCGCCGAAACGGGTGACGACCGGCGGATCGGCGTCATGGTGCTGGGTGGGCTCGCCGTCCTCGTCGCCGTCGAGTTCCTCCCGCAGGGCGGCACCGACATCGGAGCCCTGCTCGTGCGGCTGCTGGCCCTGGTGGTCGTCGGCCTGGCAACCGCCCGGCTCGCCCGAGGCGTGGCCGCTGCGCGACCGACGTCGTGACCGACCTCGACCGGCTGCTCGACTTCGCGGCCCGCTCCCGGCTGGACGGGGGCGGTTTCGGCTACCTCGACTCCGACGGGCGGGTGCTCGCCGATCGGCCGGTCGAGACGCTGGTCGTCGCGCGGATGACCCACGTCTTCGGGCTCGCGAAGCTGCTGGGCCGGCCCGGTGCGGACGAACTGGTCCGTTCCGGGGTCGCCGCCCTGACCGACGGGCCGCTGCGGGACGACCGGGAAGGCTGGCGGTCGAGCACGGACGACGACACGAAGGCCGCCTACGTGCACGCCTTCGTCATGCTCGCGGGGTCGACGGCGGCGGCCGCGGGCGTCGAGCATGGCCGGGAACTGCTGGACGACGCGCTGGGTGTCTGGCAGAGCCGCTTCTGGGACGACGACGCGGGGCTGGCCGTCGACGAGTGGGACGGTGGGTGGACGCGGCGGGCCGACTACCGGGGCGCCAACGCGAACATGCACGGTGTGGAGGCCACGCTCGCCGCCGCCGACGCGCTGGCGGCCTCCGACGCCGCCGCGGCCGACCGGCTGCGGCACCAGGCCCTGCGCAGCACCGAGCGGCTCGTCCACGGATTCGCCCGAGACCGGACCTGGCGGCTGCCCGAGCACTTCACCGCCGACTGGACGCCGCTGCCCGACTACAACCGGGATCAGCCGGCCGACCAGTTCAAGCCCTACGGGGTCACCATCGGGCACCAGTTCGAATGGGCGCGGCTGACCCTGCACGTCCGGGCGGTCACCACGGGACCGCCGTCCTGGCTGCTCGACGATGCCCTCGGCCTGTTCGACGCCGCCGTGTCCCGCGGCTGGGCCGCCGACGGGCACCCGGGGTTCCCGTACACCCTCGACTGGGACGACCGGCCCGTGGTCGGTGCCCGCATGCACTGGGTGCTGTGCGAGGCGATCGCGGCGGCGACGGTGTTCGAGGAGGTCACCGGCGACCCCGGGTACCGGGAACTGCGGAACCGGTGGCGCGATCACGGGGAGGCGGTGTTCGCCGACCCCGGCACGGGGAACTGGCACCACGAGCTGACCCCCACCGGCGAGGTGGGTACCGGCACCTGGGCGGGGCAGCCCGACGCCTACCACCTCGCCCAGATGCTGGTGCTCGACGGCCGGCCCGTGCGCGGCAGCGTCGCGGCCGCACTCGCCGACCAGCCGACGCCCCGGGTCACCAGCGCACTCGAGTAGGTCCGTGGTGGCACCCCGAGGTCCCCTGCACTTCCGGGGTCGTGGGCCGACCCGCCGCCGCAGGCGCGCAGCGACAGCGCGCCGGGCGTCGCGAGAGCGAGCGCCCCGACCCCGGGAGGCCTCAGCCCGCGCCCTCGCCGGAGGTCTGGCTGTCGGCCTTGCTGCCCACGACGGCGAAGCCCTCGTCGAGCTGGACGTCGACCTGGCTGCCGTCCGCCCGCGTGACCTCGACCTCGTAGTAGCTCTCCTCGTCGCCGACCTCGGTGCCGGTGACCTTGCCCCCGCCGGTCTCGGCCAGGGCCGCGTCGCTCGCCTTCTGCAGGGCGTCGCCGGTGATGGCGACGTCCGGGCCCTCGGACTGGTCGGAACCGCCCGCGGCTGCCGCGACCCCTGCGCCGGTGCCGAGTACGACCGCCGTTCCGACGCCGATGACGAGCTTCCGGGTGATCTGCATCTGTCCTCCTGGGTTTCGTGCCGTTGACGACGACGATCCTGTCCGGAGCACCTGACGGCAGCCTGACCCGTTCAGCCTGCTGTCAGGAACGGACATGATCATGGGATCGACGAGGGGCGGGAGGCCCGGCACGGTGAAGCTGCTGCTGGTGGACGACGACGCCGCCCTGGCGAGCGCGCTGCGTCGGGGTCTCACCGCAGAGGGCTTCGCCGTCGAGCTGGCCGCCGACGGTCCGGAGGGACTGTGGCGTGGCCGCGAGGGGAGCTACGACCTCATCCTGCTCGACATCATGCTGCCGGGCATGCACGGCTACCGCGTCTGCGCGGAGCTGCGCCGGTCCGGCGTGCGCACCCCGATCCTCATGCTCACGGCCAAGGACGGCGACCTCGACGAGGCCGAGGCGCTCGACACCGGGGCGGACGACTACCTCCGGAAGCCGTTCTCCTTCCCGGTGCTGGTGGCCCGCGTGCACGCGCTGCTCCGCCGGGCGTCGCTGGGGGACCCGGCTCCGCTCGTCGTCGGCGACCTGCGGCTGGATCTGCGCGCCCGTCGTGCGCTCCGGGGGGAGGACGTGATCCCGCTGACGGCCCGGGAGTTCGAGCTGCTCACCTACCTCGTCCGGCGGGCAGGGCGGACCGTCTCCAAGCAGGAGATCCTGGCCGGGGTCTGGGAGGACGCGTTCGAGGGCGATCCCAACGTGGTCGAGGTCTACGTGGCCAGGCTGCGCCGCAAGCTGGACCGGCCCGAGGGTCCGCGCCGGATCGAGACGGTGCGCGGCATGGGCTACCGGCTCGTCGGCCCGTGACCGGCAGCCTCCGGTTCCGGGTCACCGCTCTCGCGGCGCTCGCCGTCCTCGGTGTCCTGGCCGTGGTCGGCGCGGGTGTCACCCTCACCCACCGCGCCGTCCTCACCTCCAGCCTGGACGAGACCCTCGGGGACCGGGCCGACGTCATCACCGGTCGGCTCCGGCGCGGGGAGCCGGTGGAACGCCGCGACCTGCCGACCGACGACGTGGCCGTCCAGGTGGTGGCCGCGGACGGGACCGTCCTGGTGGCCTCTCCGGGACTGACCGGCGGTCGCCGCTGGACGCAGACGCCCGGGACGACGACGGTCAGGGACGGGGAGCTCCCGGACGGGGCAGGCCCGGCCCGGGTGCTCGCCGCCCCGGTCCACGGCTCGACGATCTACGTGGCGGGCACCCTCGAGGACGTCAACCAGAGCACCCGCGCACTGCTGCGGTCGCTGCTCGTGGCCGTGCCGGTCAGCTCGGCCGTGCTGGCCGGGCTGATCTGGTGGCTGGTCGGCCGGGTGCTGCGCCCCGTGGAGGCCATGCGCGCCGAGGTGGACCGGATCTCGGCCAGCCGGCTGGACCGCCGGGTGCCCGTGCCCACGACCACCGACGAGGTGGCGCGGCTGGCCGCCACCATGAACGCGATGCTGGACCGGCTGGCCCGATCGTCGGAGCGACAGCGCCGCTTCGTGGCCGACGCCGCCCACGAACTGCGCAGCCCGCTCGCGCGGATCCGCGCCGAGCTGGAGGTCGACACCGCCCATCCGTCGTCGGCGGACCTCGCGACCACCCACGCCTCCGTGCTCGCGCAGACCGGCGTCCTCCATCGCCTGGTCGACGACCTGCTGCTGCTCGCCCGCGGGGACGCCGGTGCCCTCGCCGTGCAGCCGCGGCCACTGGACCTCGACGACGTGGTGGAACGGGCCGCGGAGGCAAGGCGCGGAAGCCGGCCGATCGACACGCGGCAGGTCCGGCCGGTCCAGGTCCGGGGGGACGAGGCGCAGCTGGCCCGGGCGGTCGGCAACCTGCTCGACAACGCCGTCCGCCACGCCCGCACCGGGGTGGCCGTCACCCTCGACGTGGCGCCGCCGGGCACGGCCGCCCTCACGGTGGCCGACGACGGACCGGGCATCCCGGCCGAGGCCCGGGAGGCGGTGTTCGAGCGGTTCACGCGGCTCGACGACGCGCGTTCGGCCGACGACGGCGGGGCGGGACTCGGCCTGGCCATCGCCCGGGACATCGCGCGCCGGCACGGCGGGGACCTGACCGTCGTCGACACCGGGCGCCGGGGCGCCCACTTCCTCCTCACCCTTCCGGTCGCCCGGGAGGAGGAAGGACGAATCGGCCGGTCAGCGGCGGGGTAGGGGTGCTGCGACCGAGTTCCCATCCCAGCAGAGGAGCAGGCAGTGGCCAGCGTGCAGGAGTCCGTCGACGTCGACGTCCCGATCCGCGTCGTCTACGACCAGTGGACGCAGTTCGAGTCGTTCCCCCAGTTCATGGGTGGTGTCGAGCGGATCACCCAGCTCGACGACACCCACACCCACTGGGTCACCAGGATCGGCGGTGTCGAGCGCGAGTTCGACGCCGAGATCACCGAGCAGCACCCCGAGGAGCGGATCGCCTGGACCAGCACCACCGGTGAGGCCAAGCACGCCGGGGTCGTCACCTTCCACCGGCTGGACGACGCCAAGACCCGCGTGATGATCCAGATCGACTGGGAGCCGGAGGGCCTGGTCGAGAAGGCCGGTGCCGCGGTCGGCATCGACGACCACCAGGTCAAGGCGGACGCGAAGCGGTTCAAGGAGTTCATCGAGAGCCGTGGCACCGAGACCGGAGCCTGGCGGGGGGATGTCGAGCGTCCGAGCTGACGCCCGCCCCCTGTGTGGGTCGCAGCGATCCCACAGCCTGGATCGACGGCGCCCGTCCCCTGCGCGGGGGCGGGCGCCGCCGGTTTTCCGACGGCACCCTCGCGATGAGGAAACGTCGGTGAAATTGCACACGTGCCTGTGTTTCGTCGGAACAAGCAGCTTTGCACCTGATTTACTACAGGTGTACTGCAACCGAACGACGATGAAGGGCACCGAACATGAGCAGCGTGAGGTCCAGCTGGCGGCAGCGTCGGGCGGCGGCGCGTACGCGGCGGGCGCTCGACCAGGCCCTCGCGCGTAGCACCACCCCCTCGATGCGCGACGAGCTGATGACGATGGCCGGCAGCGGGTTCAACATCCGCTGAGCCGGCCCGCACCGCCTGTGACGGCGGTGCACGAACGATCGACGATTCCGGGTCTCCAGCGGAAGGGCCGGGGGTCGCGGGCCGTCCGGCGCGCAGGACAACCGCGCAGGTCACCGGCTGGTTGCACCTGGCTGTCATGCTCTTGCTGTGCGTGTTCGACAGGGACGGCCGACGCGGTCACCCGCAGGGGGTCGGTCGCTCAGGTTCCACCGCCTTCCTGCCGATGGCCCAGGCATGGACATCGCCGGGGCGTTCGCTGCCTCCGGAGCCGCCGTCCGGCTGCTCCCGGGGCTGCCGGCGCACCCCGCGACCCGATCGTGAACGGGACGGCGGCCGCCGAGGCCCGCGAGACCTCCGGCGCGACCACGGGCGGCCTGCTCCGATATGTGCGGGGTCAGGGTGGCGACGACGCCGTGGCGCGGGTCCTGGAACTCGCCGGGGTGCCGTTCACGGCCGCTGAGTTCGACGACCAGTCCCGATGGTGGAGCTACGACACCCGGATCCGCCTGTTCGCTGCGGCGACCGAGGTGCTCGACGACCGGCACACCATGTTCAAGGTCGGGGCCTCGGCCCTGCACAGCGGGCTGGCGCACTCGCTGGTGCTGCTGCTGCGTGCCATGGGCTCACCGCGGCAGGTCATCCAGCGGCTGCCGCGCGCCGTCGCGAAGTTCAGCACCACGTCGACGATGGAGATCGTCGAGTCGGGCGCCGTCTCGGCCACCATCCGCTACCGGCTGCACCCCGGGTACCTGCACTCCCGGCTGGACTGCGAGTACGCGCAGGGCCTGATCACCACCGTGCCCACTGTCTTCGGACTGCCGGCGGCCCGCATCGTGCACGACGAGTGCGAGTCCGACGGGCACCCGGCCTGCGTCTACCACCTGAGCTGGGACCGCCGGGCCAAGCTGCGGCGCCGCCGCCGGGACGACGCGGCGGCCAGCCCCGAACTCACCGCCCTGCGCGGTCAGCTGCGCACCCTCCAGTCGGCCGCGACGGAACTGGTCGGCAGCGACGACCTCGACACCGTTCTGGACCGCATCGTCGCCCGGGCCGCCGAGGCCGTGCTCGCCCCGGCGTACCTCCTGGCCGTCGCCGCTCCTGGCGGCGGTCCGCCGCTCGTGCACAGCGCCGGCCTGCCCGCCGACGACGTACCGGCCATGGCCGCTGCCCTGCTCGACGGCGGCGACCTGGGCGCCGGCGCCGTGGTGGTCGACGTCGCCTCCGCACGTCGGTGGCACGGCCGGCTCGCCGCCCTGTATCCCGCCGGCCACGGCGCGATGGGTGACGAGGCCTCGATGCTGAGCGCCTATGCCGGCCACGCGGCGGCGGCGCTCGATCTGCTGATCGCGCTGGAGGACTCCCGGCTGGAGGCCGACCGCGCCAGCGCGCTGCTGTCCCTGGCCCACGAGCTCTCCACGGCCGACGGCGCCGCCAAGGTCTGCGACGTGGTGGCCGAGGCGCTGCCGCGCATCGTCGGGTGCAGCAGCGCGGGGATCCTGCTCTGGGATCCCGCGTCCGGCCGGCTCCGGACGGCCGCGTCGTTCGGTCTCGACGACGACCTGCAGCACGTCATGCTGCAGACCTCGCTCAGCCCGGAGGACACCCCCGAACTCGTCGCGATGCTCAGTGACCGGGAGCCCCGGGTCCTCAGCTCGACCGGCAGCAGCTCGGTGCTGCAGGCCCTGCTGCGGTCGCTGGGCCTCACCGACGTGGTCGCGGTCCCCTTGCTGGCGGGCAGGACGTTCCTCGGGGTGGCGACGGCGAGCTGGGAGGCCGACCAGGCGCCGAGCCACCTGCACGGAGACGCGCTCGCTCGGCTCCGGGGTGTGGGCGACCAGGCGTCGACCGCGCTGCAGAACGCCCGGCTGCTGGAGACCGTGCGGCACCAGGCCGCGCACGACTCGCTGACGGGCCTGCCGAACCGTGTCCTCTTCCTCGACCGGCTGGAGAGCGCGCTGGCCACGAGTCGGCCGGACAACCAGGTGGCGGTGCTCTTCTGCGACCTGGACCGGTTCAAGGAGGTCAACGACACCCGCGGTCACGCGGCCGGGGACGAGCTGCTCCGCCAGGTCGCGGCCCGGCTGCGTTCGACACTGCGCCCCGGCGACACCGTCGGCCGGCTCAGCGGTGACGAGTTCGCGATGATCCTGCCCGACCTGGTCGGCGACGAGGGCGCTGACGGTGTCGTCGACCGCGTGCTGGGCTGCTTCGTCGAGCCGTTCCGCATCGAGGGCGAGGAGCTCTCGATCGCGACGAGCGTCGGCGTGGCCCTGCATTCGGGCTCCGAGGGCGGTGCCGAGGACCTGCTGCGCCAGGCGGATACCGCGATGTACCGGCACAAGCAGGGCCACGGACGCCGGATGACCGACGTGCAAAGTTCTTGATCGGCCCCGTCCCGAGGAGGACGGGGTCCTTCAGCTACTCCCGCAGGCGGGCCCGCAACCGCGCCTGCTCCTGCGGGCCGAAGCCGTGTGCCTCCAGCCAGCCCGTCGCACCGCCGTAGCGCTCGTCGAGCAGCGTGAGCACGCGGTCCATCGTGTCCGCCCGCGGCGTGTGGCTCGCGACGTCGCGTCGGTCCATGTCCTCGGCGTAGGTCGGTGAGGCCGCCAGCTTGGCCACCAGGGCGTCGATGACCTCGGCGGTCATGGCGTAGTCGGCGACGATGTCGTCGTGCCCTACGCCGGCCACCGCCAGCGCCAGGGCGACCACGACACCGGTCCGGTCCTTTCCCGCCGCGCAGTGGACCACCGACGCGCCGTCGCGGGTCGCGGCGAGCGCCCTCAGCGCGGCCACCACGGCGTGGCCACGGTCGTCGAGGTAGCCGAGATAGGCGCGCACGCCGGGCGGCTCGCCCTCGTCGTGGGCGGCGGTCTGCCGGGGGAGGAGTGACTCCACCCAGCCCTCCGGCAGGTCGAGCGGCTCGTCCTCCTCGACGGCGAACACGTCGGTGTAGTGGCCGCGCTCGGGCAGGAGGGTGAAGTGCCGGTGGACGACCTCGGGGACGTTGCGCAGCGGCCCCCGGCCCTCGAGCAGCACCTCCGCCGACGTCCGGAGGTCGATCACCTCGCGCAGGCCGATCTCCTCGACCAGCACCCGGACGTCGGCGTCGCTGAGCGTCTGCAGGTTGTCGCTGCGCAGCACCCGACCGGTCGCGGTGCGTCCGCCGTCGGTCGTCGGCAGCCCGCCGAGGTCGCGCGTGTTGGTCGTTCCGTCGAGCCGCACCCAGCGGCCGGTACGCGTCGAGGTCACCCCTCGACGGTACGTCCGACGGTCAGCCTCCGAGCACGCGGGCGCAGACCCCGATGAGCCGGGAACGCAGTTCCGCGGCGCGCGCGGACAGTTCGCGCTGGCGGGCCACGTACTCCGCCTTGCCTTCCGGGGTCTCCACCGCGACGGGGGCCTGGCCGTAGGAGGACAGGTCGTAGGGCGCCGCCTGCATGTCCAGCAGCCGCACGTCGCGGGCGAGCTCGAAGCAGTCGAGGGCGAGATCTCCGGGCACCGCCGGGCCGAGCTTTCCGGCCCATTTGTGGCAGTCCATCGACGCGTGCAGACAGCCCGGCTGCTCCAGGTCCACCTGCGCGGCCCGCGTCGGCTGCACCCGGTTGAGCTGCACGGCATCGGGAGTGAAGAAGCGGAACGCGTCGAAGTGGGTGCACCGGACGGGATGCGCCTCGACGACGGCGTCCGTGCCGGCTTGGCCCAGGCGCAGTGGCAGTGCGTGGCGATGGCTCTGCTGCCGGTAGACCATCGCCCACTCGTGCAGGCCGAAGCAGCCGGTGAAGGCCGGCCGGGACGCCGTCGCGCTCAGCAGCCGGTGCACGAAGACGACGGTGTCACGCCGGTCGGCGAGGAAGGCTTGCACGTCGAGGGTGGCCCCGCCGTCGGCGTCGATCGAGTACCAGCGCCAGGCCCCGTGCGGAGCGGGGCCGGACGACGACGGCGCCAGCACGGTGCCGGGGCCCGGGTGCCAGCGGCGGAGCTGGGAGGGGCGCACGTTGTAGTAGTCGAAGAGGAAGTCCTCGATCGCGTGGGTCTCGCCCCGGGCCCGCCGGGCGCGGTGTCCCGCCGTCAGCGCGTCCGCCCGCTCCGCGTGCGCCTTCGCCAGGCCGGCCCAGACGGCGACCGCCAGGCGGTTCCCAGCCGCGTTCAGTGGGCGCTCCAGCCGCCGTCCATCACCAGCGAGGTGCCGGTGACCGAGGTCGCGGCCGGCGAGCAGAGGAACGCCACCGCCTCGGCGACCTCCGGGGGTTCGATCAGCCGCTTCAGCGCGGCGGGCGCCAGCATCACCCGCTCGACGACCTCCTCCTCCGAGAGCCCGTGGGCCTTGGCCTGGTCGGCGATCTGGCCCTCGACCAGCGGGGTGCGGACGTACGCCGGGTTCACGCAGTTGGAGGTCACGCCGTGCTCGGCGCCTTCGAGAGCGATCACCTTCGACAGCCCCTCGAGGCCGTGCTTCGCCGTCACGTACGCCGATTTGTAGGCCGACGCCCGCAGTCCGTGGATGGAGCTGATGTTCACCACCCGGCCCCAGCCCTCCTCGTACATGTGCGGCAGCGCGCCGCGGACCAGGCGGAACGGCGCCTCGAGCATGAGCCGGAGGATGTAGGAGAACCGGTCGACGGGGAACTCGTGCAACGGGGCGACGTGCTGAAGCCCGGCGTTGTTCACCAGGATGTCGACGTCGAGGTCGAGGGCGTCCACCGCGTCGAGGTCGGAGAGGTCGACGGCGACCGCGGTCCCCCCGACCGCCTCGGCGACCGTCGTCGCCGATTCCGCGTCGCGGTCGACCACCACGACGTCGGCACCGCCCTCGGCGAGCCGGACGGCGCATGCCCGGCCGATCCCGGAGCCACCTCCGGTGATCAGCGCGCGTCGTCCGGACAGTGGTGTCGTGGCCGCCATGCCGGAAACCGTAGGCCCAGCCATGGGGAGGCCCGTCGCCGCACGGATTGCTCGCGTGGTGACGGCGCGTCCGGACCCCTAGCGTGACCGGACAGTCCACCTCTTCCCGACGAGGAGTTCCCATGTCCGCACCTCCGCAGTCGCGGTCGAACTTCGGCCGCGTCGTCGGCGCGAGCATCATCGGCACCACGGTCGAGTGGTACGACTTCTTCCTCTACGGTTCGGCCGCCGCGCTGGTGTTCCCCGCGCTCTTCTTCCCGGACCAGTCCGACTTCGCCGGCACCCTGCTGTCCTTCGGCACCTACGCCGTGGGCTTCGCCGCCCGGCCGATCGGCGCGCTGGTGTTCGGCCACTTCGGCGACCGCATCGGCAGGAAGAAGCTGCTGGTCATCTCGCTGCTGATGATGGGCGGATCGACGTTCGCGATCGGTCTGCTCCCGACCTTCGGCACGGTAGGCGTGCTCGCCCCGGTCCTCCTGGTCACGCTGCGCCTGATCCAGGGCTTCGCCCTCGGTGGCGAGTGGGGTGGCGCCGTGCTGCTCGTCTCCGAGCACGGCAAGCCGGAGAACCGTGGGTTCTGGGCCTCCTGGCCGCAGGCGGGCGCTCCGGCCGGCAACCTGCTGGCCACCGGCGTCCTGGCGCTGCTGGCCGTCTTCCAGTCCGACGAGGCGTTCCAGAGCTGGGGCTGGCGCATCCCGTTCCTGCTCTCGGCCGTGCTGATCGTCGTCGGTCTGTTCGTCCGCCTCGCGGTGACCGAGTCACCGGTCTTCCTGGAGGCGCAGCGGGTGGCTGCCGAGAAGGCGGCCGAGAGCGGTGTGGCCGAGAAGGCGCCGATCCTGACGGTCCTCGGCCACTACAAGCGCGAGGTGCTGGTCGCCATGGGTGCGCGGATCGCCGAGAACGTCTCCTTCTACCTGCTCACGGCCTTCAGCCTCACGTACCTGACCAAGACGCAGGGCGCGGACACCTCGTTCACGCTGAACGCGCTGGTGCTCGCCTCCGCCGTGCACCTCGTGACCATCCCGCTGTGGGGTGCGCTGTCCGACCGGATCGGCCGCAAGCCGGTGTACCTGTTCGGAGCGGTGGGCATCGGGGTCTGGGCCTTCGCGCTGTTCGGCCTGCTCGACGCGGACAATTTCTGGCTCAGCGTCTTCGCGATCACCGGCGGTCTGCTGTTCCACGGCGCGATGTACGGCCCGCAGGCGGCTTTCTTCGCGGAGCTGTTCGGTACCAAGTCCCGGTACACCGGTGTCGGGATCGGCTCGCAGTTGGCCTCCCTGGTGGCCGGCGCTCCGGCACCGCTGGTCGCGGTGGCACTGCTGGGCAGCTTCACCGACCCGAACCCCACGAGGGTGTCCCTGTACCTGCTCGCCTGCGCGGTCGTGACGGTCGTGGCGGTGCTCTCCTACGGGGAGACCCGCACCCGGGACCTCGCCGACGACCACGCCGTCGTCCCGAAGACCGAGGGACGACGGGTCGAGACGGTCTGATCGACCGAGCACACCAGGACGGGCTCCTTGCGACTGCGGTCGCGACCGAGCCCGTCCTGCGTCGTCAGCCCGAGGTGTTCCCCGGCCGGGCGAGACCGTCGTCCTCCTGGGCGTCGTCATCCGTCGTGAGCGTGGCGCCGCCTTCCGGCGCATCGGCGGTCTGGTCCTCGCCCACGGGTCCGTCACCGGTGTCGGGGGACTCCCCGTAGCCGGTCGGGTCGGGCTCGCTCATGGTGCTCCTCGGTCGGCGGTGCGAACGGACGCGGTGCTGGCTGTCGAGGTCATGCCCCGCCCGCCGGGTCCGCACGCTCGGCGAGGGCGACATCGCTGTCGGCCTTCGCGGGCAGCTCGTCCGGTGAGGAGGCGTCCCGCTCCACCGCCTCCTCCTGCGTGAGGGGGACGTCCGCGAAGGAGTTCCCCGTGGAGCTGTTGTCGCCGGTGCCAGAGGCGGTCGGCACGCCCTGCTGGAGCCGGTCACTTCCGGCCGGGTCGGTCATCGCTCGTCCTCCTGTCCGCGGGGATCCGGTCGGAGCGTGCATGCCCGAAGGGGGGACCGCTGAAAGACGACGGCCGCCGCCACGTCGTTGTGGAGGCGGCCGCCGAGCCTGTCAGAACGCGGCTTCGTCGACGTCCATGAGTGAGTTGTCGGTGTTCTCGACGATCAGCCGCTCGGAGGAGAGTCGCGGAAGGACCTGGCTCGTGAAGAACCGGGTCGCGGCGAGCTTGCCCTCGTAGAAGTGCCGGTCCTTCTCGCTGACCTCGCTGCCCAGCGCCGCCAGGGCGACCTCGGACTGGCGGATCAGCAGCCAGGCCGTGACCAGGTCGCCGGTGGCCAGCAGCAGGCGGCTGGTGTTCTGCGCGACCTTGTAGAGGGCGGTCATGTCCTCCTGCGCGCCGGCCAGGTGACCGAACATCGCGGTCAGCATGCCCTGGACGTCGGAGAGCGCGGTGGCCAGCAGTGCCCGCTCCTCCTTGAGCCGCCCGTTGCCCACCTCGGCGTCGATCGTGGTCTGGATCTGCTCGGCGAGCCAGGTCAGCGCGACGCCGCCGTCCTTGACGATCTTCCGGAAGAAGAAGTCCTGGCCCTGGATGGCGGTGGTGCCCTCGTACAGGGTGTCGATCTTGGAGTCGCGGATGTACTGCTCGATCGGGTAGTCCTGCAGGTATCCCGAGCCGCCCAGCGTCTGCAGCGACTCCGCCGTGAGCAGCTGGGTGGCGCGCTCCGAGCCGAAGCCCTTGACGATCGGCAGCAGCAGGTCGTTGATCCGCTCGGCCAGCGTCGCCGCCTCGCTGTCGCCCTGCCCCGCGGCCTCGGCCTCGGTGACCTGGTCGCGGAAGCTCGCGGCGTACAGGTACAGCGCGCGCATCCCCTCGGCGTGGGACTTCTGCAGCATCAGCGAACGGCGCACGTCGGGGTGGTGGGTGATGGTCACCCGGGGGGCGTCCTTCGCCGTCGCCGTGAGGTCGGCGCCCTGGATGCGGGTCTTCGCGTAGTCCAGGGCCACCATGTAGCCGGCGGAAAGCGTCGCGATCGCCTTGGCGCCGACGAACATGCGGGCGTGCTCGATGACCTTGAACATCTGGGCGATGCCGTCGTGGACCTCGCCGACCAGCCACCCCTGGGCCGGCACCGGGCCGTCGCCGAAGGTGACCTCGCAGGTGGTGGACACCTTGAGGCCCATCTTCTTCTCGACGTTGGTGACGTAGGCGCCGTTGCGCTCGCCGAGCTCCCCGGTGGCGAGGTCGACGTGGAACTTGGGGACGACGAACAGTGAGAGACCCTTGGTGCCGGCCTTCGCGCCCTCGGGGCGGGCCAGGACCAGGTGGATGATGTTGTCGCTCAGGTCGTGCTCGGCGGAGGTGATGAAGCGCTTCACGCCGGTGATGTGCCAGGTGCCGTCGGGCTGCTGCACCGCCTTGGTGGTGCCCGCGCCGACGTCTGAACCCGCATCGGGCTCGGTGAGCACCATGGTCGCGCCCCAGTGGTGTTCCAGCATGAGCTCGGCGAGGCGCTTCTGCTCAGGGGTGCCCAGCTCGTCGAGGATCGCGGCGAACGCGGCACCCGATCCGTACATGAAGACCGCCGGGTTGGCGCCGAGGATCATCTCGAAGGCGGCCCAGGTGAGCGCGTGCGGAGCGCCGAAGCCGCCGAGGTGCTCGGGCAGGTCGAGGCGGTACCACTCGCCGTCGTTGATCGCCTTGACCGACTTCTTGAACGACTCGGGCAGCGTCACCGAGTGCGTGGCCGGGTCGAACACCGGCGGGTTGCGGTCGGCGTCGACGAACGACGAGGCGATCGGGCCCTCGGCCAGCCGGCGGATCTCGCTGAGCACGCCGCGCGCCGTCCCGACGTCCATCTGCTCGAACGGACCCGTGCCGAACCGGTCCTTGGTGTCCAGGAACTCGAAGAGGTTGAACTCGAGGTCTCGCAGATTGGCGGTGTAGTGACTCATGCGCGCTGGGCTCCCGGATTCCGTGCCGAGGGACGGCAGTGGCCTACTGGCCGGTAACAACGATATTACCGACCAGTAGGTACGGGACAAGTGCATCGCCCGGGACACGCCCGCGCAGTGCTGCGGAACTGATCCTCCGCCGCAGCGACCTCGGAGCAGCCGGCCCGTTCGGCGGCTCAGCGGTTCTTGCGCCGCCCCCGGGCGCCCAGGACGGCGTTCAGGAGCCCCACGACCAGGCCGCCGAGCACCGCGGCGATGAGCAGTGCCAGCACCAGGGGAGCCTGTACGTCGGTGAAGACCAGGCTGATGTCGACGGTCTGGGTGTTGAACACGACGAACAGCACCAGGACGACGGTCACGAACAGGAGCAGGGCCAGGCCGAGCGTGCGGCCGATCGTCCTGCCGGTGTGGCGCGCCGGCTGGCCCGGTCCGGGCGAGGTTCCCGGGCCGCTCGAAGTCGCGGGCGGAGACGTCCGGCCGCCGGGGGCGCCGCCGAGGTGGCTCAGGGTGGGGTCGGTGCCGGGCGTGCTCGCCGGGCGCGGCTCGGAGGTGGTCACGGCCCGAGTGTGGTCCCTCGGCGTCGGGAACGGCGAGCGGCGCGGCGTCAGTGCGCGTCCGGTTCGCTCTCCGCGGGCGGGTAGCTCGGTCCGGCGACGCCATCGGCCGGACCCGCCTCACCGCCCTGCGAGCCGGGGTCGGCGGGCGGATCGACCTCGCTGCCGAGCGGCTGCGCGTCGCGGTCGTTCCCGTCAGGCATCGTCACCAGGACATTGTCGCCGTCCGGGCGACGTCCCGCCCATGTGCCGTGCCCCTTCGCCGTGGGCCGGCGTTCAGTCCTCCAGGCTGGGACCCGCCTCGTGGGCGGGGTGTCCCTGGGTGCGCTCGCGCTGCTTCATCCGCGCCTCCAACACGTGACGGTCGCCGTCGGACAGCTCGTTCCGGGCGCGGGCGTCGAATTCGCGGAAGGTCGTCCAGTAGCCGGCGTCGAAGTCCTCGACGATCTGGAAGGTCCAGCGGTCGGCGATGACGTTGCGTCCTACGAGGTCGCGCTCGAGGTCGTCGGCCAGGTCGGAGGCGCCGGCCTGGCGCAACAGCGGGACGGCGTCCTGCAGGAGCAGGTCGGCCTTTCCGGTGAGCTGGTGGAAGCCGTAGAGCAGCCCTCGGGCCTGCTCGACGGTCTCGAGTGCCTCGGAGAGCTTGCCCAGACCCTCGACCAGGGTGTCGTCGAGGTCGGGCCGGGTGCGGTCGTTCGTCACCGGCACATCCTGCGGGCCCCGCGCCCGGGCCGCCCGTCAGGACGCCCGCCCGTCAGGAGCGGGTGATCGCCATTCCGATGAGCCGCTCAGCCAGCTGACGTCCGTGCGAGGCGGGGCCGTCGGGGCCGAGGAGGCCGCCGGAGAGGTACATGCCGTCGATGATCAGGTGGATCTGCGCGGCGAGGTCGTCTCCGCCGCCGGGGATGATCTCGTCCGCCAGGCGCTCCAGCCGCATGTGCAGCTCGAACTTGTAGTCCGCGGCCGCACTGCGGGCGGGGTGCTGCGGATCGTCGTACTCGCTGCTGACGTTGGTGAACGGGCAGCCGCGGAAGCCCGTGCGGGTGACGTCGCGCTCGACGGCGTCGACGACGGACAGCAGCGCGGCCCGGGGATCGCCCTGCAGCCGGACCAGTTCGGCGTCGATGAACGCGAGGACCGTAGCGGCCTTGCGGGAGAGGTAGGCGCCGACGAGGTCGTCCTTGCTCTTGAAGAGCCGGTAGACCGTCATCTTGCCGAGGCCGGTCTCTCGCACCAGCTCGTCCATCCCGACGCTGCGGGAGCTGCGGCCGGCGAAGAGCCGTTCGGCGGTGTCCAGCACGATCGCCTGCCGCTCGGCGCGGCTGCGGCGAACCGGGACACCGGCGTCCGCGGCAGCGAGGAAGTCGTCAGCGGCGGCGAGAGACAGGGCGGAGGTCACGCCGCCGATGGTGCACCTTGGCGTGACGGAGCGGTGCGCGGCACGCCGAGAGATGTAGCTCTGGGTGACGAGAGACGCCCGGGCCACGCGGGACGGCGGGGGTGGCTGGTACCGGTGTGACGACGGACAGTCACAAGCGGTGGCAGGGCCGTTTTCAGTTCCGGCGGATCCGGCGGGGGTTGGCCAGCATCCGGGCGACGGTGGAGGCCGCGGTCTCGCTGCCGTGCGACTCCTCCGCGCGCGGGGCCGAGGACTCCTTCATCGTTCGCGATGCGTGCTGCGTGTCGTCCATGTCATCAGCCTGCCCTCGGCGGGGGCGCGGAAACAGCCCTCAAGCGGTGATCCTGCACTCAACCGGTGAGAGTTCCCTCACGTCCGTGCAGGTCAGAGGGGTGATGGTGGTCCACGGCGGGGGGGTCGGCGGCACGGCGGACACCCCGCCGTGGCAGCGCGAGGACCACGACCCAGGCCAGCACGGCGACGGCCACGATGAAGAAGCTCGGCGGCAGGTTGACCATCGTCGACAGCACGAGACCTCCCCAGACCGAGGTCAGCGCCAGCCCCACCGCGATGGCGGCGACCAGGCCCGGGCGAGCAGTGAGCCGCAGCGCCGTCGCGGACGGCGTCACCACGAGGGCGAACAGCAGCAGCGTGCCCACGACCTGAACCGCCATGGTGATCGTCAGTGCGAGCAGGACGACGAACGCCAGCCCGAGTGCGCGCACGGGCACACCGCGCGCCTCGGCGACCGCCGGGTCCACCGAGGCGAAGAGCAGAGGACGCGCCAGGACGGCGAGGGTCAGCACGACGGCGGCGGTGAAGACGGCGAAGACCACGAGCTGGTCACCGGAGATGGCCAGGAGGTTCCCGAACAGCACCGACGTCGTGGTGCTGGCGTTCGCGCTGGCGAGCGAGGCGAAGAGGACGCCGAGGGCCGTGGCAAGCGCGAGGATGGTGCCGGTCGCCATCTCGCGGTCGGCCACCCGCCGGCCGAGGAGCCCGATCAGCAGGCCCCCGCCGAGGCAGAACACGGCGAGACCCAGGGTGACGGGCGCGCCGATGAGGATGGCGCCGGTGGCACCCGGGAAACCGATGTGGGCGAGGGCGTGCGCGGCGAAGGCGTTCTGCCGGGTGATGACGAAGTAGCCGAGCAGTCCCGCGGCCACGGCCACGAGCGAACCGCCGACGAGGGCGTTGCGCATGAAGGGGCTCTGCAGCACCTCGAACCAGCCGGGCTGGAACTGCACCGATGCGAGGGCGCTCATCGCTGCGGTTCCCGCCAGGCGGCCCTGGTGAACAGGTCGCCCTGCGCGGTCCGGACGACGCCGACGGGCGTTCCGTACAGGTGGGTGAGCAGCTCCTCCTGCACGACCTCGCCGATCTCGTCGTGGTGCGGGTGTCCGTCGAGGAGGTAGACGGCGTCGGTGAGCACCGGGAGCAGCGGATTCAGGTCGTGTGCGACGACCATGATCGTGACATCCCGTTCGCGGTGCAGGTCGCCGAGAAGGCGGACGATCTCCTGCTGGTTGCGCAGGTCCAGATTGGCCAGTGGCTCGTCCAGCAGGAGCAGGTCGGCCTCGTCGACGATGGCCTGGGCGATCGCCACGCGCTGCTGCTGGCCGCCCGACAGTTCCGACATCCGGCGTTCGGCGTAGTCGGCCGCACCGACCCGGCGGAGCGCGTCGTCCACTCGGGCCCGTTCGGCCGGCGACGTCCGGCGGAGGCCGAAGCGCCCCCCGGTCAGCCCCAGGGTGACCAGGTCGCGGCAGCGGACCGCCTCGCCCAGGGCTGCTGTGTAGTTCTGCGGTACGTAGCCGATCCGTCGGTTGCCGCGGCGCGGCGCACTGCCGAGCACCTCGATCCGGCCGGTGGCGGCCGGCAGCAGGCCGAGGGCCAGCTGGAACAGGGTCGTCTTGCCGGCTCCGTTCGGTCCGATCACGCCGACGACCGCCCCGGCGCGCACGGTGAACGTCCCCTGCGACCACACCGTGCGCCCGCCTCGCGCCACGCCGACGTCCTCGAGGACCAGCGCCGGCGGGCGCGCGTCGGGTCCGGTCATGAGTGCACGCTCAGCGCGTCGCGAAGCCCCTGCAGCTGCTCGTCCTGCCACGCGACGAAGGAACCGGAGGCGTCCCCGGGTGATTCCGTCACCTCGACGACGGGAACCCCCGCATCCTCGGCCGCCTGGCGCAGCCGCTCGGGGACGCTGCCGCTGGTCTGGCTGTTGTAGATCAGCAGATCGGCCGAGCCGTCGGCCAGCGCCGCCTCGAAGGCCGCGAGGTCGCCGGGTGCCGGTTCGCTGTCGTTGCTGGCCGAGCGGCGGTAGCCCGCCGGTGTCACGTCGGTCAGCCCGACGGCCGCCGCGAGCCGGTCCGCGACGCCCTCGGTGGCGACGTACGTCCGGCCCGTCGCGGTCGCCCGCAGCTCGGCGACGAGGGCGAGGTACTCCTGCGCCGCCGCGGTCCAGGCCTTGTGCTGCCCGGGGAAGTAGCCGGAGGTGTCCCCGCTGACGTGGACGAGCGCGTCGGTCACTGCGGCGGCCATGTCCTGCACGATCGCCGGGTCCGACCAGAGGTGCGGATCCACGCCGTCGTCGGTCATTCCGGCCACCTCGGCCGCACTCACCACGGCCCGGTCGGAGCCCTGGACGGCGACGGCGTCGATGGCCCACTCGTCGTAGTGCGCCCCGTTGACGACCACGAGGTCGGCGGCGGAGAACGCGGCCAGGTCGGCCGTGCCCGGCTCGAAGTCGTGCGGATCCATCGCGGCGGAGGCCACGATCGTCGTGACGTTCACGCAGTCGCCCCCGACCGTGCGCACGAGGTCGCTCCACTGGCTCACCGAGACGACGACGTCGACCACCGCGGTCGGGCAGGCGGCCGGATCCCCCTCGGAGACGGCGGTGGCGTCGACGCGCCCCCCGGAGCAGGCGGGGAGGGTCAGGAGGGCCATGCCGGTCAGGATGCCGGTCAGGATGCCGGTCAGGATGCCGGTCGGGCTCGGGCGGACGCTCGGGCGGTCTCGAAGCACGACGGTCGGCCCTCCTCCTCGTTACTGACAATGATTCTCACCGTCAGTATGGCGGAAGGGGTCCGGTCCGTGCGCGGGCCTCAGCGGAGGGCGGCCACCAGCGGGTCCCAGCGCTCGAGCGGTGCCGGGTAGGAGGCATAGACGCTGAACCGGTCGACCAGCCCCGTGTAGCGCTGCCGCAGAGCGGCGCCCAGGTCCTCCGGATCGGCGACGACGGCGAACGTGCCCAGCACCTCCTCGTCGACCAGGTCGCGCATCGCCGTCCACTTGTCCTCGCGCCGGGAGGTCGACAGCCGGTGCAGGTCGTCGGCCAGGGACTCCCAGCCGTGCAGCTCCAGCACCGGCCGGTAGGCGGGGGTGCTGCCGTAGAAGGCGATGGTCGCCTTGACGGCGGCGGCCGCCTCGGCGCGTTCGGCGTCGGTCGTCCCGGAGACCACCAGGCCCGCCAGGCTCACGGTCACCTGCTCGCGGCTGCGGCCGGCCCCGGCGAGTCCCTCATCGAGGGCCGGGAGGGTCCGTTCGCGCAGGTACCGGGCGGTCGTGAAGCCGTGCGCGAGCAGCCCGTCGGCCACCTCGCCGGCCAGCCGGGTCATGTGTGGTCCGACCGCCGCGAGGTACACCGGCGGTGCGCCCCACTCGTGCGCCGGCGGCGAGAACATCGGCGTCATGAGCGTGTGCTGGTAGTGCTCGCCGCGGAAGCGGAGCGGCGTGCCGTCCTGCCAGGCCGTCCAGATCGCGCGCAGCGCGGCCACGTACTCGCGCATCCGGTCCACCGGCGCGCTCCAGGGCATGGAGAACCGGCGTTCGACGTGCGGCTTCACCTGGCTGCCCAGGCCCAGGACGAAACGGCCACGGGTGTAGCGCTGGAGGTCGTGCGCGGTCATCGCGAGGGTCATCGGCGAGCGGGCGAAGGCGACCGCGATCGCCGTCCCCACCTGCAGGCGGGTGGTCGCCTGTCCGGCCGACAGCAGCGGCAGGAAGGGGTCGTGATCGGCCTCGGAGGCCCAGACCCCCGCGTATCCCCGCGACTCCAGGTCGCGGGCCGTGCCGGCGACGTCGTCGATCCCGGTGGAGAGCAGTGCGGCGTCGAGGAGCACGGGTTCAGGCGTCGGGAGTGTCCGCGCCGTCGCCGCCGACGTCCCCACCCTCGGCCGGCTCGTCGGGATGCGGGGTGCGGCCGCCGGTCTCGTCGTCGCCGGCGGGGTCGCCCTCGGCGCGCTCGGTGGTGTGCGGTGTCCGCTCGGTCATGGTCGCAGTCCTCCTCGATGCGTCGGCGTCCTTCGTGCCTGCCGGCCCTGTGCCCGGCCGGTCGCGGGAGAAACGCAGGTCAGCCGACGGGCTCGCGGCGGTACCCGCCGGCCGGACCCCCGCCGGCCGCGCCAGGGACGACGACGATCAGGTTCTCCCCGCTGCCCTCCTCCACCGGGATGGTCGCGCTGCCGGTGTGCGGCGCACCAAGGTCACGTTCACGCCCGCCTCCGCCAGCGCGGCGAGCTGCCGATTGCGGTCCCGCCGCGGCCGGGCGGAGCGGGGACGGTCACGAGGACATCCTCGTCCGGGCCGCCGACGACGGTGGCTGACATCGGACCTCCGGCGCTCCGGACGGACACCAGCAGTACCGGATGACGCCGACGTCCTCCGCGGCGATCATGGCGTCGTGACCACCGACATCGTCCCCCACAGCGGTGCCGGACCCGCGAACTCGCGGAAGAGACGGCGCAACGACCCCGCCCAGTACGACGAGCTGGCCGGCGAATGGTGGCGTCCCTCGGGGGAGTTCGCCGCGCTGCACTGGCTGGCGGCCTCCCGCGCCGAGCACATCCCGCCGGCCGAGCACGCCGGCGCGGTCCTGGTCGACCTCGCCTGCGGTGGGGGCCTGATGGCGCCGCACGTAGCGCGGCTCGGCTACCGGCACGTGGGCCTCGACATCGGCCTGCCGGGCCTGGAGCTTGCCCGCGACCACGGGGTGCTCCCACTGCGCGGCTCGGTCCTGGCGGTGCCGCTCGCCGACGGCTGCGCCGACGTCGTGCTGGCCGGGGAGATCCTCGAGCACGTGGAGGACGACGTCGGGGTGCTCGCCGAGTGCGCCCGGCTGCTGCGGCCCGGGGGGACCCTCGTGCTCGATGCCCTGGCCGCTGGGTGGCTGTCCGTCGTGATCAACGTCCACCTGCTGGAGCGACTCCCGGGCGGTCCACCGCGCGGGCTGCACGACCCGGCCCTCTTCGTCGACCGCGACCGGCTCCTGGCGGCGGCGGACGGCCTGGGCCTGGATCTCGATCTGGTCGGCCTGCGCCCGTCGTTGCGTGATGCGGTCGCCTGGCGGCTGGGCCGGCGAGCGGGCGTGCGGATGAAGCCGATCCGGTCGACGGCGGTCGTCTTCGCCGGCTACGGCCGCAAACGCTGAGGCGGCGCGGCACAAAACGGCGACGTACCGTCGGGGAATGACGCCGAGCCCGCGCGCCCCCGAGGCGGCCCGTTGAGCGCGGCGATGCTCACCGGCGCGGGCTCCGCCCTGCCGGCCACGCTGGATCAGATGGCGGTCTGGGAAGGCTTCTTCGCCCAGCACTACGAGGGCGTGCGGGCGGCTCGGCGGATCTTCGTGGGCGCCGGTGTGCAGCGGCGTCACGCGGTGGCCAACCCGCTCGACGAGGACCTCAGCCAGTGGGGCACCGGTGCCCGCATGGAGCGCTACGTGCAGGAGGCGCTCCCGCTCGGGAAGCAGGCCGTGGCGGGCGCGCTGGACGCTGCCGGCCTCGCGCCCGGCGACGTCGGGCTGTTCGCCGTCGCCACCTGCACCGGATACGCCACACCCGGGCTCGACATCCGGCTGGCCAGCGACCTGGGCATGCCGGCGGGGCTGCAGCGTCTCCTGGTCGGGCACATGGGTTGCTACGCGGCCATTCCCGGGCTGGCGGCGGTCAGCGACTTCGTCGCGGCCCGGTCGCGGCCGGCGGTCCTGCTCTGCTGCGAACTCACCAGCCTGCACGTCCAGCCGGCCCAGGCCGATCTCGAGCAGGTCGTGGCCCACGCGCTGTTCTCGGACGCCGCGGCCGCCGTCGTCGTCGAGCCCGACACCTCCCGCGGCCGCCGGCTGGCCGGCATCGTCGCCCGCACCGATCCCTCCACCGCGGACCACATGACGTGGGACGTCACCGATCTCGGCTTCCGCATGGGGCTGTCGGCCCGCGTACCGGACGTGCTCGCCCGGCACGTCGGCGAGGTCGTCGACGAGCTGCTCGCCGGCGCCGGCCTGCGGGTCGAGGACGTCGCCGGCTGGGCGGTGCACCCCGGCGGTCCCCGCATCCTCGACGTCGTCCGGGACGAGCTGGGCCTGGCCGAGGCCCAGCTGTGGGCCTCGCGCAGGGTCCTCGCCGAGCACGGCAACTGTTCCTCGGCCACCGTCCTGCTGGTGCTCGAGGAGCTCGCCGACGTCGACGGGCCGGTCGTCGCGATGGCGTTCGGTCCCGGCCTGACCCTCTACGCAGCCCTTCTCCTGCCCAACTGACTGCCGCGCCCGCCGTCCAGGCCCTACCCTCGGGTGCGCCTGGCCCAGCGCGGCGGGAGGAGGCCGGTTTCCGTGCAGCCTGCCGGTCCCGTGCGCGTCTTCCTGGTCGACGACCACGAGGTCGTGCGCCGCGGGGTCGCCGAGGTGCTCGAGGACGATCCCGGGATCACCGTGGCCGGCGAGGCCGGTTCGGCGGCCGAGGCCCTGGCCCGGGTGCCGGCGGTCCGGCCGGACGTGGTCGTCATCGACATGCGACTCCCCGACGGCGACGGGGCCGAGCTGTGCCGGGAACTACGCGCCCGGGTGCCAGGGCTGCGGTGCCTGGTGCTCACCAGTTTCTCCGAGCAGGACGCCTTGGAGGCGGCGGTGACCGCCGGGGCGTCGGGGTTCCTCCTGAAGCAGGTGCGTGGGCCGGCGCTGGTGTCCGCGGTGCGCACTGTCGCCGCCGGCGGGACGTCCTTCGACGACGTCTCACCGGCGCTCTCCTCGACCCGCCTCCGTGGCGTCGCGGGAGATGACCGTGTCGGACTCCTCACCGAGCAGGAGCGCACGGTGTTGCGGCTGATCGGGGAAGGTCTGACCAACCGGCAGATCGGCAGCCGCATGGGCCTGGCGGAGAAGACCGTCAAGAACTACACCAGTCACCTGCTGGCCAAGCTGGGCATGGAGCGGCGCACCCAGGCGGCCATCCTGGCCACCGAGCTGCGCGACCGGCCGCCGTCCTGAGGTAGGACACACCGGCCACCTGCGCCCGGTCGCGAGGCGCCCTCAGCAGGTCAGCGGGACCGTCCACCGGATCTCGGTGCCCGAGCCGGACGACCGGCAGTCCAGCGTGCCCCCGCGCCGCTCCGCGCGTGCGGCCAGGTTCGCCAGGCCGCTGCGCACGGGATGCCGGGGGAGGCCGCGCCCGTCGTCGGTGACCGTGACGCACACCGCGTCGGAGACGGCGACCGAGACACTGACCTGCTGCGCTTCCGCGTGCCGCACCACGTTGGTCACCAGCTCGCGGACCGCCGCCACGAGGTCGAGGACGAGGTCGGGCCGAAGGTTGTCGTTCTCGCAGTGGATGCGCAGCTCCGGCTGCAGTTCGTGGCCCTCGGCGACGGACCGGACGACGTCGGCCAGACGTGCCCGGACGGCCGCCGACGAGGTTCCCTCGGACTCGTGCAGCTCGAAGATCGACGTCCGGATCCGGACGATCGTGCCGTGTAGGTCGTCGACGCTGCGGGAGAGGCGGGCGGCCATGTCGGGGTGATCGGCCTCGACCGACCGGCCGAGCCGGTCGAGGGACAGGGCGGTGGCGAAGACCCGCTGGACGACGTGGTCGTGGAGGTCGCGGGCGATGCGCTCACGGTCGGCCTGGAGCTGGAGGTCTCGTTCCCGCTCATGGGCACGGGCCAGCGCGAGTACGACGGCGGCCTGCGACGCGAAGGCCGACAGCAGCTCGAGGTCCTGGCGGGAGAAGGGTTCCCGGCCGGACGACCGCAGCACCGCGAGCAGCCCGCCGCCGGGGGCGTCGCCGAGCGGCGCGGTCATGCCCGGCCCGAACGCGGCGGTCAGCTCGCCCACCACGGCCGCCCGCCGCCCGATCACGGGCATGGTGCTGATGTCCTCTATGAGCCGCGGCTGACCCGCTTCGTGAACTGCGCCGAGATAGGTGCCGTTCATGGGAAGTCGAACGCCCTCGTAGTCGTCGGCCGCCCGCCCCACCGCAGTCACGATCGTCATGGAGCAGTCGTCGTCCACGCTGGGCATCAGGACACCCGCCATGTCGGCGTTCGTGAGCTCCGAGACACGGGTGACCACCGCCCGGAGCGCGTCGTCGACCCCGGCACCCGACAGGAGGAGGGTGGCCAGCTCCCTGGCCGTCTCGCTCCACCGCAGGCGTGCCTCGGCCGGCCCGTCGTGGTCGTCGACCACCGCTGCCGCAGCGGCGGATTCCGGTGCGTCGGGCGGGGTCACGGCCCGACGGTAGGAGTGCTGCCCCGGATCGGGAAGTGGCCCCGGAGCGCGAATGGATGTCGCGAGGTCGTCAGTGCCGCCGTCACGCGCCACGGGCGAGGCGACGGGTGGGCGGCCGCGGCACCGCCTGGCGGAGAACTGTCTTGCCCCACGCTCCGACGACGACGAGGTCGGCCCCGCGGGTGGCGGCCGTGAGGGCCTCGAAGACCGCGCGGTCCAGGACGGCGGTCCTCGATCGGCCCTGGACGCCGGTCTCGGCGATCGCGCGGAGGACTCGGGCCTCGAGCTGGTCGTACGCCGCCAGGTGGGCGCGGACCTGCACCCGGCTGGAGCCACCGAGCGGATCGCCGTCGGGCTCGTCGAGCACGCTCACCGCGACGACGGTCGCCTCTCGCCGGGCGGCCTCCCGCAGGGCCCAGACGAGTGCCCCGTGGGCGGCCGGAGAAGCGTCGACCTCGACGATGAGCCATGGGTTCTGCCGCCGCGGCAGCAAGGGGCGCAGGCGCAGCGGCTCCACCGCCGGCGTCGCGCCCCAGGCGCCGGTCACGGGAACGCTCGGGGCCGGGTCCGCCTCCGGCCCCGGCTCCGGTTCCCGAGAGGAACGGAAGTCGCTCATGAATGGGATCGTCTCGGTCCGGATCCCCCTGACACAGGGACCAAAGACCCGGTCAGCTGCTTGACGAGCCAGAAAAGACGGTGTGCAACAACGCAATGAGCGTGTCCGCACAGAGCGTCATGGTCAATCCTTCATACGTAGCGATTCATGGGGGCGCGCAACAAATGGACAGTCCATTCCGTGTCATCCGTCTCGGACCGATCAAACCCAGCATCGTTCTCGTCCAGAATGGACCGGAATGGCGGGCGCCGAGCGTGGCCGTGCAGCTCGCCGACGGTCCGGCGTCCCGAGACGCGGCAGCAACCTGCGGTGATCGATGCGAGCCCACGGTGCTTCAGCACCCAGACCCGAATCCTCTGGAACCAGCAGGGGCACGCCCGTCCGCGGCAGCGCGTCGAATCGACGCCGTCTCCGACGACAACTGGCGCCGGCCGCGCTCGTCGAGCGGGAACTCGCCGCAGGAAGTGCTCGATGGGGCGGGGCAGTGCGTGCCATGGGCATTTACCGGAGAGCGGGTGACGAGAATCGAACTCGCACTGTCAGCTTGGGAAGCTGATGTTCTACCATTGAACTACACCCGCGAACGCCCGTCAGCCTACTAGGCGGCCTTGTGCGTGCGGCAGCCACCCGGGCTTCTGCTCACCGTGCGAACCAGCGCCCCGCTCCGGCCGTAGCCGGAACGGGGCGCTGTCCGTCCGCCGGGGAAGGGGCGGTCAGACGGCGAACCCGCTGCAGGACGTGGCGCAGTTCAGCGACCACATCGCACCCAGGACGCGGAACCGGTCGGAACGGACCAGCCGCTCGCCGCCCGGGCCGGTGACGACCACCGGCGCCGGCTCGGTGGCCGAACCGGGCCCGCCGTTCCCCGGTGTGCTGTCACCGGGCGGGGTGGTGCCCGGCGCGGTCGAGCCGGTCCGAGGGCGAGCCCAGCACCGGCACGGACACCGACGGCTCCGCGTCGACGACGCCGGGGACGGCCTCCAGCTGGGCGGGCACCAGGCGGTGGGTGGCCACGAGGGCTCGTCCGTCGCCGACCTCCTGCGCGCTGGGCACGCCGGGGGTGGCTTCCAGTGCCGCCAACAGCTCCGGGGTGACGCCGGCAGCGGAAGCGGTGAGGACGTAGCGGGCGAGGCCGTCGTCGGGGCCGAAGTCGGTGGCGGTCTCGACCGGCGGCTGGGCCCACGCCGACTACGCCGCAGCACCTCCGTATCCCGCCACCACGGCCGTCGCCAGGACGACGGCCTGGACCCGCTTACCTCTCATGGATCCGGAAACCGCCGGTCCGAGGACGCGGGTGGGCCTCCCACCTGCGATTCGCCCGGAATGATGAACACCGGGACGGCTCCCGGGAAGAGTCGCGGACGCCCACTCCCTAGACTCCGCGCCATGCTGCTGTCCGACCGCGACATCACGGCCGCGATCGCCGAGGGGCGGCTCGGCATCGATCCCTACGACAAGGCGCTGGTGCAGCCCTCGAGCATCGACGTCCGGCTGGACCGCTTCTTCCGCGTGTTCAACAACTCCCGGTACACGCACATCGACCCGGCGAAGCAGCAGGACGACCTCACCACGCTGGTCGAACCCGACGCCGACGAGCCGTTCGTCCTGCACCCGGGGGAGTTCGTCCTCGGCTCGACGCTGGAGGTCGTGAGCATCCCCGACGACCTCGCGGCCCGCCTCGAGGGCAAGAGCTCACTGGGCCGGCTCGGGCTGCTCACCCACTCCACGGCCGGGTTCGTCGACCCGGGGTTCTCCGGCCACATCACGCTGGAGCTGTCCAACGTGGCGAACCTGCCGATCACCCTGTGGCCGGGGATGAAGATCGGGCAGCTGTGCCTGTTCCAGCTCAGCTCCGCCGCCGAGCACCCGTACGGGTCGGCGGTCTACGGCTCCCGCTACCAGGACCAGCGTGGGCCCACGCCGTCACGGTCCAACCGGAACTTCACCCGCGCGGAGACCCGTCGTCCGTCTGCCTGACGTGGGCGCTGACCGGCGCCTCC
>JAOPWH010000005.1 GCA_025965795.1 Blastococcus sp. | reverse complement strand
CCCGGCCGCCGGTACCAACGTCATCACCGGTGACTTCACGCAGGCGGCGACCTTCGACACGCTGAAGGGCACCATCGCCGCCAACGGCAAGACCTTCGACCTGTCGTCGGTCAAGTACCTCGCCGGCGACACCGCCGCACAGCGCCTGACCAAGCTCAACGCCGCCGCGCAGACGGCGCTCGGCACGGTCAGCGGCACCCCGTTCACCACGCAGACCACCGTCAGCCTCACCTTCACCGGTGACACCCCGGCGGTCGGCTCGACGGCGGCCCAGGCCGCCAAGGCCAGCCCGGTGTACAGCGGTGCCAGCGGCGCGTCCTCCGCGATCGACCTGCTCGACACCGCCATCAAGACGGTGTCGACGCAGCGGGCCGACCTGGGTGCCATCCAGAACCGGTTCGACCACACGATCACCAACCTCAACGTCGCGGTGGAGAACCTGACCGCGTCCGAGAGCCGCATCCGCGATGCCGACATGGCGCAGGAGATGGTCCAGTTCACCCGGAACCAGATCCTGTCCCAGGCCGGCACGGCGATGCTCGCGCAGGCCAACCAGTCCTCTCAGGGTGTCCTGTCGCTGCTCCGCTGACCTTGGACCAGCGGTGCAGCTAGGCGAGTAGTTCCACAGTGAGGGGGGAGGCCATCGGCCTCCCCCCTCACTCGTGTCATCGACGCGAGCGCCAGACCTTCGGCGGCGGGAGGCCGCGGAGGTAGGGGCGGTCGGGGTGCGGCAGCACTCCCTGGATGAGCGGTGGAAGCTGGGCCATCGGACGACGTAGTTGTTCCTCCTTCAGCGCCCGGTGCAGGCGGGCGCGGTCCTCCAGGTCCAGCCGCGCAAGCACCTGCCTCAGGGCGGCCAGGATGGAGCCTCTGAGCAGCCAGGCCGACGGGTTGTCCTGGACCCTGACCATGATCAGTTCGGTCAGGATCGCCTGGGTCTCCCGCAGGATCTCCAGGCTCTCGGCCAGCGCCTCCTCCGTCTCGTGCTCCCGCTGCTCGGCCTCGGCGACGACCAGGCTGCCGAAGGCACGCAGGCAGTCGGCCGCATCGTGCAGGACCACCGCGAAGGCCGCCCGCAGTTCCTCGCCGTACGGGTCGTCGGGTCGCTCCTCGGCGGGGATCTCGGCGGAGATCACCGTGAGCAGGCCGCGGATGTCGAGCAGGCAGTGCTCGAGGGTGTCCAGCCCGGTGCCCAGGACGGGTTCGACATCGATGGTGCCGAGTGCTCGCGGGTTGAACCGGCGACTGTCCTTGAGCGCGTCGATGATCTCCCGCGCGTAGGCGACGCGGCGGGTGGCCGACCGGAGCCGGTCCAGCCAGGAGGCCACCTGGGCGCGGGTGACCGGGCCGGCCGCCAGCGCATCGGCGGCGGAGTCGAGTGGAGTCGCGGCCGCCTCCACGACGCGCAGCAGGGACCGCCCCGCTGACGCCGTCGGCATGGCCGGCGGGTAGATCAGATTCATGGCCACCCCGACCCCGGCACCGATCAGCGTGTTGAGGATCCTGACCTCAGCCGCGATGTCGTGGTTCGTCACGCCCAGGATGAGCATGGCGGTGATCGGTGTCTCCAGGGCCTGGTCGCCCAGCCGCAGCACCTTGCCCAGCACGAGCGAGGCGGCGATCGCCGCGCCCAGGCTCCACCAGGTCAGCCCCACCCAGCTCGACAGGAGGGAGGCGACCAGCACGCCGGACAACACCGCACCAACCCGGACCGCGCCCATCTTGACGGTGGAGAACGCCGATGCCTGCACGACCAGCAGCGCGGTCAGGGCGCCGGTGAGATCGATGGCGCCCTCGGTCACCTGCAGGGTGATCAGGTAGGACACCACGGCCGCGACGGTCAGCCGGGTCACGGTCACCAGCGTCGGCCGGAGCCGGCCGGGTACGTCGCGCCAGCGGTCGGGCCGTCCCGGCCAGGCGACGGTGGCCCAGCGCTGCCACCTGGGAGGGCGATCGACGGGTTCCTGCTCGGTGGTCACACCCCGCCTCCCAGATGTGCCGACAAGTGACGTCGGCCGAGGCCATCTGGCGCCATGATCCGGCCCGTCGAGCCGGGCAGCACATCGGGCGGAAAGCTCAAGCTTCTGGTCGCGGGCGCCGATGCAGCATCGAAGGCTTGTCGTCGTCGTCTCTAGGGGGTGTTTCGTGCACGTCAGGGCCAGGGTGGGGGCACCCGCGTCGGATGAGCAGTTGATCGCCGAGGTGGCGCAGGTGCTCGACCGCCGAGGTGCGCTCAAGCACCCGCCGGTGTCCCTCGCCGTCTCCGATCCGGTGGCCCTCGGCATCGCCGGGCTGTTCCGCAGCCCGACGCCGTCCGGTCAGGTGCTCGAGCGGTTCTTCCGTCACGGGGGCGCCGACAGCCACGAGCTGATCGAGGCCGCCCAGCTCGAGCAGGGCTACGCGTCCGCCGAGGGGCACGCCGCGCTGCACTGCCTCATCGGCTGGGTGCGCGCGCGGGTACACCAGCGCACCGAGTGATCGCGAGGGCCGCGCCCGTCAGCCGGTGCCCCCGACGACCGGCCGTCCGCCCTCCCACGTCAGGTCGACCAGGTTCATCGCCCGGTAGGTGATCCCGCCGTACCAGGAGTGGAACACCAGTTGGTCGCTCCCGTCGGGAGCGACGACGACGTCCTGCCCGCCGGGTCCGATGTAGCGGCCGTCGCTCGCGTCGGTGGTGTACAGCGGCTCCTCGCCCTTGGTGTACGGGCCGGTGATCGAGTCGGCAGTCGCGTAGCCGATCTTGTACTGGTCTCCGCCGTAGTCGTTGCAGGAGTACAGCAGCGTGTACGTGCCGTCGCGCTTGACCAAGGTGGGGGCCTCCACGAGGTTGCCCTCCCACTCCCGGTCCTGCTTCACCAGTTTGGTCGCCTCACCGGCCAGGGTCAGCCCGTCCTCGCTCAGGGGCGCCAGGTGCAGCCACGTGTCGAGCCCGCAGCAGTTCCCGTCGTTCTTCCAGAGCAGGTAGCGGCTCCCGTCGTCGTCGGTGAAGGTCGAGGCGTCGATGGCGCCGCCCTCGTCCTCCGGGCAGACGAGCATGCCGTCGCCGACCATCGTGAACGGACCCTCCGGGGAGTCCGCGGTCGCGGCCGCGATGCACTGCAGCGTCGGGTCGAAGTTGGTCGTCGTCGCGTACATGACGAACCGGCCCGGCCCGAACATGGTCACCTCGGGGGCCCATGTCTTCCCGGGGATCACCCAGGCGGGCAGCTGCGGCAGCGCATCGGTGGTCAGCACCTCCCACGACGTCAGGTCGGTCGAGGTGGCGACCTGCACGTTCTGGGAGTTCCCGTTGGTCGCGTACGCGTAGTACGTGCCGTCGACCTCGAGGACGTCCGGATCGGGGAAGTCCTGGTCCAGCACCGGGTTGCCGTCCTCGGGGGCCGCCGAGGACGACGTCGCCGCGGACTTCTCGCCCCCGCCGTCGGAAGCTCCGCATCCCGCCAGGAGCAGCACGAGCGCCGCCGCCGCGGCGACCCCGCGGGCGTTCACCGGCCGCCCACCGACGTGCCGAAGCGGAACACCGTGGTGGTGGCATAGCGGTCGCCCGGCCGGAGGACCGTCGACGGGAAGTCCGGCTGGTTGGGGGAGTCGGGCAGGTGCTGGGTCTCCAGGCAGAGCCCGTCGCCCTGCCGCCAGGCCCGGCCGCCCCGTCCCACGGCGCTGCCGTCGAGGAAGTTGCCCGAGTAGAACTGCACGCTCGGCTGGTCGGTCAGCACGTCGAGCACGCGGCCCGAGCCCGGGGCGGTGACCCGGCCGGCGAGGCGGAGGCCGTCGCCGTCCACCACCCAGGCGTGGTCGTAGCCGCGGGCACGGAGCAGTTGCGGGTCGGCATCCCGGAGCCGGTCGCCGATCCGTCGCGGCTCGCGGAAGTCCATCGGCGTGCCCTCGACCGGCTCGATCCCGGTGGGGATGAGTCCGTCGTCGACGGCGACGAAGCGGGACGCCGGCAGCTCCAGAACGTGATCCTCGACCGTGCCCGCCCCCTCGAGATTCCAGTACGCGTGGTTGGTCAGGTTCACCACGGTGGGCCGGTCGGTCTCGGCGGTGTACCGGACCGTCAGGCCGTCGTCGTCCAGCACGTAGGTGACCGAGGCGGAGAGCTCGCCGGGGAAGCCGCTGTCGCCGTCGGCGCTGGTCAGCGTCAGCTCGACGCCGCCCGGCACCTCCCGCGGCTCCCACACCTGGGTGTGGAACCCGGCCGGCCCACCGTGCAGGCAGGCGGTGCCGTTGTTGCGGGGGAGGACGTGCTCGACACCGTCGAGGGAGAACCGGCCCTCGGCGATCCGGTTCGCGTACCGCCCGACGACCGCTCCGACGTAGGTGTCGTCGGCGAGGTAGCCGTCGAGGTCGTCGTACCCCAGGGCGATCTCGGCGACCGCCCCCGACGCATCGGGGGCACGCACCGACTGCAGCACCGCCCCGTAGCTGAGCACGGTGACCTCCACCGCACCGGAGGCGAGCAGGAACCGCTCGACCTTCCGTCCGTCGGGCAGCGCGCCGAAGAGCTCGCGCCGCACACTCACCCCTTCAGCCCGGACCGGGACACGCCCTCGATGATGAACCGCTGAGCGCCCATGTAGAGCACCAGCACCGGCACGCTCGCCACCACGGCCCCCGCCATGAGCAGGTCGTAGCGCACGGCGTTCGCGGTCTGCAGCGTGGACAGACCTGCGGGGAGGGTCTGGTTCTCCGGGCTGAAGAGCACGTAGACCGGCCACAGGAAGTCGTTGTAGTTGCTCAGGAACGCCAGCATCCCCAACGTCACGAGTGCCGGCCGGGAGAGCGGCAGGACGACCTTCCAGAAGACCTGCCACCGGTTGGCGCCGTCGAGCCGGGCGGCCTCCTCGAGCTCCACCGGCAGCCCGATGAAGAACTGGCGGAGGAAGAAGACGCCGAACGCGGACGCCGCCGTGGGGATGATGATCGCGACCAGGGTGTCGAGCCAGTAGAGCTGCCCGACGATCAGGTAGTTCGGGATGATCAGGATGACCGGAGGCACGAACAGCGTCGCGACGATCGCCCCGAAGACGATCTTCTTGCCCCGGAAGTCCATCCGGGCCAGGGCGTAGGCGGCCAGCGCCGAGGTGGTGACCACCAGGGCGGCGTGGCAGGTCGCCGCGATCATGCTGTTCCCGAACCAGCGGAGCACCGGCGTGTCCGTGCCGGCGCCCAGCACGGTGGCGTAGGCGTCGGTGCTGATCGGGCTGGGCCACCACGACGGGGGAAGCCCTGCGGCGTCGGCCCGCGTCTTGAACGACGTCACGATCATGAACAGCAACGGACTGATGAACACGATCGCCAGGACGATCAGCACCACGTAGCGCAGTACCCGCCGCACCTTCAGGTTGGTGGGCTCCGCCGCGGGCGTGTGTGCCTGCCGGTCCGGTCCGGGGGGGCCGGACCGGGTCGGCAGGGACGATGTCGTCGACGCGGACATCTCAACCCCTTCCCTGTCGGAGCATCATCGGCGCTGCCTGCAGCGGCGCCTCAGCCTTCTGCTTCTTGGGTGTGTCGCGATCGCGGAACAGCCAGAAGACCAGGAGGCTGAGCAGGATCAGGAACAGCGTCAGCACGTAGCTCATCGCCGCCGCGCTGCCCATCTGGTAGTTGCGCAGCCCGGTCTCGGCGATCTGGTAGATCGCCGTCCGGGTCTCGGTGCCGGGCGCGCCCTTGGTGATCAGGTAGGACTGCCCGAACATGTTCGCCGAGGCGATGATCGTCGTCATCGTGACGAACGACAGCACCGGCATCAGCCCGGGCAGCGTGACGTGGCGGAACTGCTGCCAGCGGCTGGCGCCGTCCATCTCGGCCGCCTCGTACAGCTCCTTCGGGATGTCCTGCAGCCCCGCGAGGTAGATGACGGCGTTGAAGCCGAGCGTCCACCACACCGTGACGCCGACGAGGGCGAACCAGGCCGCCGGCGTCGACGTCGTCCAGGCGGTGCTGTCGGGCAGCCCCAGCAGGCCGAGGTAGTAGTTGACCAGCCCGATGTTGGAGTCGAGGAGATAGCGCCACAGGATGGCGATCACCGCGACGCCCAGCACGTACGGGGCGAAGAACACGGCTCGGAACAGGTTCCGCCCGGGGAACTTCTTGTTCATGGTCAGGGCGATGACCAGCGGCACGACCAGCAGCAGCGGCACGCTGAAGACCGTGAAGATGCCGGTGGCCCGCATCGCCTGCCAGAAGCTCGAGTACGTGATCGAGCCCGGCGTGAACAGATCGGTGTAGTTCTCCAGGCCCACGAAGGGCTTGTTGGGCAGGGTGAAGTCGTACCGGTGCAGGCTGATGTAGAGGCCGTACACGATCGGGCCCAGAACGAAGGCCACGAACAGCACGAGGTAGGGCGCCAGGAACAACCAGGGGGCGAACCCGACGCTGTTGATGTCCCGCCGCCGCGGCGCCCCGCCGCGGCGGTCGTCGGAGACGGTGTCGCTGCGGGGCGCCGTGACGGTGGAGGCCATGTCGATCAGTTCCCGAACGACTCTCGGTTGCGCTGCATCAGCTGGTTGGCCTTGCTGGCCGCCGACTTGAGAGCTTCGGCCGGGTCGCCCTTGCCGAGGACGCCGTTGGCGACCTGCGGCTCGAGCGCCTCGGCCTGGACGCCGCCCAGACCGGGCACCGGGGGCAGGAAGCGCATGTTCTCGATCTGCGCGGCGATGATCTCCTGCGGCATGCCCTTCACGGCGTCCGCACGGACCGACTTGCGCGCCGGGATCATGCCCGATCCGGCCCAGTCCGCGGAGTGCTCGCTCATCCAGGCGATGAACACCTTGCTGGCCTGCAGCTTGTTCTTGTCCTTCGCCGCCTGCGTGCTGATGAAGAAGTGGTGGGAGTTGGCCCAGAAGGCCGGCTCGTCACCGATCGTGGGCACCGGCGCGATGCCGTAGTTCAGCCCGCTCGCCTCGAGGTCGTTGATCTGCCAGATGCCGTCCCAGGTGATCGAGTTCTGGCCGTTCTTGAACGCCTGGTACTGCGAGTCGATCGCGACGTTCGGCGGGCTGTACCCGTTGTCGACCATCGAGCGCTGCCATTCCAGGGCCTTCACCCCGGCGTCGGAGTCGTAGGCGGCCTCCTTGCCGTCCTGGCCGTACGGCGGCTGACCGTTCTGCCACATCAGCGACAGGAACATCAGGTGGCTGGGCCACAGGGACGGCATCCAGAACGGGGTCTTGAAACCGGCCGCCTGGAGCTTGTCGAGCGCGTCCTTGAACGACTTCTCGTCGGTCGGCGGATCGGTGATGCCGGCCTTCTGGAAGTGGTCCTTGTTGTAGTACATCGCCAGCGAGTGGACGTCGAGCGGGATGCCGTACCGCTTGTCCTTGTAGATGCCGGCGTCCCAGATGTCCTGGGTGAAGTCGTCGGCGGTCAGGCCGATCTCCTTCGCCAGGTCGTCGAGCGGGATGATGATGTTGCGCGCCGCGTGGGTGGCGAGCTGGTCGAGGTGCATGACGCCGACGTCGGGGCCCTGGCCGGCCTGCACGGCGGCGGGCACCCGCTGGTAGAAGTCCGCCCACTGGATCGTGTTCGGCTTGACGACGATGTTGTCGTGTTCGGAGTTGAACTGGTCGACGAGCTTCTGCATGAACGGACCGTCACCACCGGTGAAGCCGTTCCAGTACGCCAGCTCGACGTTCGGTCCGTCGTACTTCCCGTTGAAGGACCCGGTGTCGGTGTTGGTGGTGCCACCCGGGCCCTGACCACCTCCGCAACCGGTGAGCACCAGGGCGCTCGTCACACCGGCGGCCAGGGCGCCGGTCCAGGAAATTCGTCTCATCTGCCTGCTCCTCGTCGTTGAGAACGGTGTGGGACTGTCGGGGAAACCGGCTCAGCCGGTCGGTCGGGGGGTGAGCCGGAGGACGTTCCAGGACGCCGGGGGAAGGCCGACGGTGAGCTGTCCGTCGTCGAGCCGGGCACCCTCCCCGCGGCGCGGTGCGACGCGGTCGGGCTGCTCGGCGGTGTTGCGGGCCTGCAGGTCGTCGTCGGCGAGCACCGAGTGCTCGGCCACCTGCATCGCGCCGAACCCGCGCACATCCGCGGTGAGCGGCAACGTCTCGGTGGTGCTGCGGTTGACGGCGAAGAGGCAGAGCTCGCCGGTGGCGTCGTCGAAGGTCGCCGTCGCGTGCAGCACCGGCACCTCGCCGAAGCGCTCGGTCGGGTAGAGCGGCGAGTCGATCAGGGGCCGCAGCACCCGGCCCCGGGCCAGGCGGGCCGCCTGCGCCATGGGGTGGAAGATCGTCTGCCGCCAGGCCGGCCCACCGGGCTCGGTGAGGATCGGCGCGATGATGTTGACCAGCTGGGCCTGGCAGGCGACGGCGACGCGGTCGGCGTGGTTGAGCAGCGAGATGAGGTAGCTGCCGACCACGACGGCGTCGACGACGGTGTAGCTGTCCTCGATCAGCCGCCGCGCGTACTGCCAGTCGAGATTGCTCTGGCCGACGAAACGGTCCTGGTACCAGACGTTCCACTCGTCGAACGCGAGCCGCAGCTTCTTGGGATTCCGGAGCTTCGCACCGACGTGGTCGGCCGTCGCGATCACGGCGTCGATGAACTTGTCCATGTCGACGGCGGTGGCCAGGAAGCTGTCGACGTCGTCGCCGTGCTGCTCGTAGTAGGCGTGCAGGGAGATGTAGTCGACGACGTCGTAGGTGTGCTCGAGGACCGTCGCCTCCCACGCGGCGAACGTCGGCATCCCGCTGTTCGAGCTGCCCACCGCCACCAGCTCGATCGAGGGGTCGACCAGCCGCATCGCCTTGCCGGCCTCCGCGGCCAGCCGACCGTACTCGTGTGCGGTCTTCTGGCCGATCTGCCACGGGCCGTCGAGCTCGTTGCCCAGGCACCACAGCTTGACGTCGTGTGGGTCCTTGACCCCGTGCGAGCGGCGCAGGTCGGAGAAGTAGGTGCCGCTCGGGTGGTTGGTGTACTCGAGCAGGTCGCAGGCCTCCTGCACGCCACGGGTGCCGAGGTTGACGGCCATCATCGGCTCGACGGCGGCCCTGCGCGCCCATTGCATGAACTCGTTGAGCCCGACCGTGTTCGGCTCCAGCGACCGCCACGCCAGGTCGAGGCGGGTGGGACGGTCCTCGACCGGGCCGACGCCGTCCTCCCAGCGGTAGCTGGACACGAAGTTCCCACCGGGATAGCGGATGAGGGTCGGGCCCAGCTCCTGCACGAGCTCCAGCACGTCGCCCCGGAACCCCGACTCGTCGGCCGTGGGGTGGTCGGGTTCGAAGATGCCGGTGTAGACGCAGCGCCCCATGTGCTCGACGAAGGACCCGAACAGCCGGCGGTCGAGATCGGCCAGCGTGAACCGGGGGTCGAGAACCAGTGCAGCGTGGTTCATACGCAGTCGGCCGTCCTTGGATCGCAGGCGAGACGAGTTCTACATCGTTGTACAGAGGTCGTGTGGGCCGCGCCACATGAGTTACCGATCGGTGACCTTCGCCGGGATGCGTGCCTGACCGGCACGTCCTCGCTAGCCTCGATCGGATGGGTACCAGCGCCTCGGGTGACCGGGCGAGCCTCAAGCACGTGGCGGCCCTGGCCGGCGTGTCGGTGAAGACGGTCTCCAACGTGGTGAACGGATACGCCCACGTCACCGAAGGCACCCGCGCCCGCGTCCAGTGGGCGATCGACCAGCTCAACTACCGGCCGAACCTGGCCGCCCGGCAGCTGCGCCAGGGACGTTCGGACGTGATCGCCCTCGCCGTGCCCGCGCTCGACCTGCCCTACTTCGCCGAGTTGGCCCGCTCGGTCATCAAGTGTGCGGAGGAGAAGGGCTGGACCGTCCTCATCGACCAGACCGACGGACTGGTGGAGCGCGAGCAGTTCGTCCTGGACGGGATCGGCGGTCAGCTGATCGACGGGCTGATCTTCAGCCCGATCGCGCTCGGCGCCGACGACCTGCAGCGTCGTCGCGACACCACCCCCCTCGTCCTGCTGGGGGAGCGGGTCTACGACGGGCCGGCCGACCACGTGGCGATCGACAATGTCGCGGCCGCCCGCGAGGCCACTGCGCACCTGGTCGAACTCGGCCGACGGCGGATCGCCGCCATCGGTGACCAGCCGCGGCCGACGTCCCAGACGGCGCACCTGCGGCGGCGGGGGTACGAGGAGGCGCTGGCCGAGGCGGGCCTGCCGACCAGACCGGAGTGGGTGGTGGAGGTCGACCAGTACCACCGGGCCGACGGAGCAGCGGCGATGCGGCGGCTCCTCGACCTGCCCGAGCCGCCGGACGCCGTCCTGTGCTTCAACGACCTGCTGGCACTGGGTGCCCTGCGCCAGGCACACGACCGGGACGTCCGGGTGCCGGAGGACCTGGCCGTGGTGGGCTGGGACGACATCGAGGACGGCCGCTACAGCATCCCGACCCTGACGACGGTGAGCCCGGACAAGCACCAGATCGCCGCCACGGCCGTCGACTTCCTGGCCGCCCGGCTCGGCGCGGCGTCCGATCCGCCGCACGAGGTGACCGCTCCGTACACCCTGGCCATAAGGGAGAGCACCGCCGGCCGGCGGAGCTGACACCGGCCGGCCGGCGGAGCTGACACCGCCGACCGGACCCCGTCGGCGCCCGCTTCGCGCCTGCGCTTGACACCGGGTGGTTACAACGTCGTAAATGTCGAGGGACGTCGACGAAGGGCCGGGGCCATGACGACAATTTCCACTCCTCCCGAGCAGGACTACGACCGCGAGGCCATCGAGCACGCGCTCATGACCGCCGGGATCACCGCGCTCCGAGGCGCGTTTCCGCCCGAGTGGGCCGACCGGATGCGCGAGGACATCGAGGCCGCGTTCGAGGAGGCGATCTCCCGTGAGGGGGGTGCGGTCGGCCGCGGTCCGAACCGCTACTACGTGGAGATCCATCCGCAGCAGCTGCGCGGCTTTCTCGACATCGTGTCCCACCCCTGGTTCCGGACGGTGTGCGAGACGGTGCTCGGCCCCGACTACAAGGTGCTGGAGCTCGGGTTCGACATCCCGTTCGCCGGCGCGAAGAACCAGCCGTGGCACCGCGACTTCCCGTCGCCGCCGGAGACCTACGAGGGCCACCGGCTGACCTCGCTGGCCTTCAACCTCACGGCGGTCGACACCATCCCCGAGATGGGTCCGTTCGAGATCGCGCCCGGCACGCAGTTCGAACAGGGCGAGGACTTCGACCACCAGATGTTCCCGCCGCGCAGCGAGTACCCACGGCTGGATGCCATCGCGGAGCGGAAGCTCCCCAAGCGGGGCGACATCTCCGTGCGGTCGGCACTCACGCTGCACCGCGGCACGGCCAACCACTCCGAGCTGTCCCGTCCCGTTCTCGTGATCGGGGTCGACGCCCCGGGCGCCGGGCACGACGCATTCCACGACATGGCGATGACGCAGGACTACTTCGACGCCATCCCCGAGGACGTCCGCAACCACCTGCTCGGCCGGGTCGTCGACGAACTCGAGCCGATCGTGCAGAAGCACACCATCGAAGGCCTGGTGATGGGCGAGCCGTGATCGACTCGCCGTACCGGGCCTGATGGGGCTCGGTTCCGCGCTTCCGGGGCTACGGTTCCTCCGCTTCCCAGCCTTCGGAGGAACTTCTTGGCCGACCAGCCGCGCCCGGCCAGCCGCTGGATGATCTTCGGGATCGTCGCCGGCGTCGCGCTGGTCTTCCAGGTGGCCGGTCTGGTCTCCCTCGGCCTGCCCGGTGGGCTCCTCATGCTCGGCCTGACGCTCTTCCTCGTCGGCATCGGCGCCGCGATCGCCGGGCGCGCACGGTGGGCCTTCATCGCCAGCCGCAAGGTCGGTGGCGTCGTCGCGGCGGTGGGCCTGATCGGCCTGGTGGCCGGAACGGTCGCCGCCCCGCCTCCCGCACCGTCGTCGGCGTCCTCGGAGCAACCGCTCCCGACACCGACCACGAGGGCCGCCGCGACGCCGACGACCGACGAAGCGGCCCTCGCGGCGGCGGAAGCGGCCCTCGCCGAGCAGGAGACCCGCGAGCGTGCGCAGCCCGTCGACGCACTGGTCGACGCGACGACCGGGCTCCTGGGCGACGGCGCCTCCGCCGATGCCGTCGCGAGGGCCGGCCGGACGACCGCGCTGGCCGCGCTCGCCGCGGTCGAGGTCAAGGGCCGCGCACCGCGTACCGGCTACGACCGCGATCTGTTCGGCTCCGGCTGGCAGGACACCGACCGCAACGGCTGCGACACCCGCAACGACGTCCTCGCACGCGATCTCCGCGGCGAGACGTTCAAGCCGGGCACCCGCGACTGCGTGGTCCTCACCGGGTCGCTCGCCGATCCGTACTCCGGCACCACGATGCCGTTCCTGCGGGGGCAGGCGACCAGCGGCGACATCCAGATCGACCACGTCGTCGCGCTCTCCGATGCCTGGCAGAAGGGCGCCCAGGGCTGGAATGCCGGCAAGCGTGCGGCCTTCGCCAACGACCCGCTCAATCTGCTGGCCGTCGACGGCGGACTGAACATGGGCAAGGGCGACGGCGACGCGGCAACCTGGCTGCCGCCCAACCGGGGCTACCGCTGCGCGTACGTGGCGCGACAGGTGGCGGTGAAGGTGAGCTACGGCCTCTGGATGACGCAGGCGGAGAAGAACGCCATCGCGACCGTGCTCAGTGCGTGCCCGGGCGAGCCCCTGCCCGGAGGGGTGGTGGCCGGAGTGCCGGCTCCGAAGCCCGTACCGGCACCGAAGCCCGCTCCGCCGCCCGCGCCGGTCCCCGCTCCGCTCCCGCCGGTGACCGCTCCGCTCCCGCCGGTGACCGCTCCGACCGCCACCTCTTACGAGAACTGTGATGCCGCCCGGGCTGCCGGTGCCGCCCCGGTGCACCGCGGCGACCCCGGCTACGGCAGCCATCTCGACCGCGACGGCGACGGCATCGGCTGCGAGTGAGCCCGGAGGTCACCTGGCCAGGAGCTGGGCGGCCGGCACGACCTGCCGGGGGAGACCCGGAGCGCTCCACGACAGCGTGACCGCCGCCGTGCCCTTCCGGTCGAAGTACTCGACCCGCAGGTCGTAGGACCGGTCGGCGCTCAGCGCGACCGTGCCGCGGGCCTCGCGGAGCGGGTGGGCGGTCCAGTCGTCGACGACCGGTCTGCCGTCGATCCACACCCGAACACCTTCGTCGCTGGCGGCGGAGATCGTGTACGTCCCGTCGACCACCGGCAGCAACCGTCCGGTCCACCGCACGCTGAACGCCTCGGGACCCACGGCGCTCGCCGGCCGACCGGTGCCCCAGGAGAACGCAACCGTCGCGTCGGTCCGCACGAGCCGCTGGGCCGTGAAGTTGTCGTTGTCGAAGTAGGTCCCGGTCAGGCCGCGCGGCGCCGGGGCCGGAACGAGCGCGAGGGCAGAGCTCGCAGGGGACACGTTTCCCGCCCTGTCGACCGCCTCGACGCCGTAGGTGTGGGGTCCCGCCGTCATCCCGGTGTCGGTGAACGACAGGCCGGTAACCGTGCCCGCCGCCGCGCTGTCGCGGCGGACCCGGTAACCGGTCACGCCTGCCGCGTCGGTGGCGGCGGACCACCGCAGCGCCACCTGGGTCGGGCTCAGGACCCGGACCGTGACCGTCCCGGGCGCCGTCGGGGGCGTCGTGTCGGGTTCGGGTCCGGGCGTCAGGACCGCGACCGCAACGGCGTTGCCGCTCACGTTCCCGGCGGTGTCCACCGAGCGCACCGTGTACGTGTAGGTGGTCGCCGGTCGCACGGTGGGATCGGTCCAGCCGGGATCGGTCGGGCGGCCGACCACGGCGCCGTTCCGGACGACGAGGTAGGAGGCGAGCCCGACGTCGTCGGTCGCCGCGGTCCAGCCCAGCTGCACGTGCGCGGCGTCCAGGTCCTGCACCCGCAGGTCCCGCGGTGGCTCCGGCGGGCGGAGGTCGAGCGTGCCCAGGCCGGCGAAGAACGTCTGCAGCAGTCGCCCGGACCCGCCTACGGCGGTGCCGCACTCCGTCGGCTCCCAGCTCAGGTCGGCCACGGTCGTGCCCGGTGCGTCGAAGGCGTGGCCCAGGACGCCGATGTGGTGGCGCCGGAGGTAGTCGAGGAGTGCGGGGGCGAGCTTCTCCTCCGAGGTGCGGCAGCCGTCGGCACGGTAGTTCCACTCCGTCGCGAGCAGGGGCACCTCTGCGGCGGCGTCCCCGTACTGCGCCTCCCACCAGGAGAGACCCTTGGTGAAGTAGTAGGGGTGGATGCCGTAGACGAGGCTTCCCGCGGGGTCGGAGAGCCGGGGCATGCCCACCGTGCGCTCGCCGAGGCGGGCCGCGTCTGCGATGAGCACGTTGGTGCTGCCGAGCGCGCGCAGGTGGTCGACCAGTTCCTGGTGGCCCACGGCCGGCTCGCCGAGGTTGGCGTCCGGCGTCGTCCCGCCGTCCTTCCACTGGGCCCAGCCGGCGGCGTCCGCGAGGTTCTGGGGCTCGTTGAACAGCTCGAACATGATGTACGGATCGGCCATGAGCGGCGGCGCGAGCACGCTCCAGGCGTCGACCGTCTGCGCCGTAGGCAGCGGGTGGACGTCGCCGCAGCCGAAGCGCTGATCCTGCATCGACACGACGACGACGAAGCCGGCGGCACGCGCCAGTTCGACCCCGCTGAGCACCCGCGTCAGATAGGCGTCGCGATCCTCCTGGGACACCTCCGGATCGGCCAGTCCGCGCTGGCTCACCTGGAAGCGCAGTGTGTCGGCGTGCCACGTCTTCGCGGCGTCGAACTCGGCCGGTCCGAAGGCTGCGGTGCCCGCCTCCGTCTCGGGCATGTCGCACCACGACGGGGTGAGTAGGCCGATCAGATTGAACCCGGCCGGGAGGAAGGGCTCGCCGTCCCGCATCAGCAGGTTGCCGGTGACGCCGAGCCCGGGGGCCGTCGCGACGTCGGGTCCGGGATCGGCGGACGTCACCACGAGCCGGGCACCCGCCGCCGGGGGCGGTGGGGCGGCGGCCATCGGCAGCGCCGCGATGCCGAGCAGCACGACGAGGAGGCAGGCGCGCCGGAAAGCCCTCCGTGCTCGGGGTGCCTGGCGGGCCATGGTCCGTGCTCCGATCGGGAGACCGTCCGCATCGTCTCAAAGCAGGCGCCGGTCCGACAGCGGTCGTGTCGCGCTGCCACCCCCGGTGCCGCCTTGTCACCGCATCGGGTGCCGCGCCCGGGAAAGGGGTTGGCCGCGCGGGCGCGTGGCAATGAACGACACTTGGCCCACCAGGACGACGACCGACCGGCGGAGGAGGCAGGGTGGAGACGACGCACCGCGTCCTCGGCAACCGCTACGAACTGCTCGCCGTCCTCGCCAGCGGCGGCATGGGCCAGGTGTGGCGTGCCCGCGACGTGGTGCTCAACCGCCCGGTCGCGGTCAAGATCCTGCGCAGCGAGTTCACCGGCGATCCCTCCTTCGTCACCCGGTTCCGCGCCGAGGCCCAGCACGCCGCTCTCCTGCACCATCCGAACATCGCCGCGGTCTTCGACTACGGCGAGCTCGAGGAGCACGGGGAGCACCTGGCCTACCTGGTCATGGAGCTGGTGGAGGGGGAGTCGCTCGCCTCCCTGCTGGCCCGCGAGCGCACCCTCGACGTGCCACAGACGCTGAGCATCCTGCGTCAGACGGCCACCGCGCTCGCCGTGGCGCACGCCGCCGGGGTGGTGCACCGCGACGTCAAGCCGGGCAACGTGCTGGTGGCCCCCGACGGCGTCGTCAAGATCGCCGACTTCGGTATCGCCTGGTCGGCCTCGAGCGTGCCGCTCACCCGCACCGGCCAGGTCGTCGGCACGGCCCACTACCTGTCGCCGGAGCAGGCCTCCGGAGGCAAGGCCTCCCCGGCCAGCGACGTCTATGCCCTGGGTGCGGTCGCGTACGAATGCCTTGCCGGGCGACGGGCCTTCGAGGGCGAGAACTCGGTGCAGATCGCGGTCAAGCAGATCCGCGAGGAGCCTGATCCGTTGCCGGCCGACGTCCCGGTAGCCGTCCGGGGGCTGGTCGAGCGCGCGATGGTCAAGGACCCGGCCGTGCGCTTCGCCGACGGCGCCGCGCTGTTGCGTGCGGTGGACGAGGTGGCGGCCCGGCTGCCCCGCTCCTCGGGCACGGTCCCGATCGGCACGCCGACCGGTTCGACCGGCACCGCCGTGATGGCCCTGCCATCGCTGGGTGCCGCCGTCGGCGGTGTCCCGAGCCCGGCTGCCCGCCCCGCCGGCCGCCGGGCCCTGGTCCGGATGTTCGTCGGCGCCCTGGCCGTGCTGGCCGTGCTGGGTCTCGCCGTCGCCCTGCTGCAGGGCGATCCCCAGCGGGCGGCGGACGACCCGGCGACCACCCCGACCACCGCACCGGCCGTCAGCGTGGTGGCAGCGGACTACCTGGGCAAGTCGATCGCCGACGTCCAGGCCGCGCTGGTCGCGAAGGGTCTCAAGGTCACGGTGACGCCGGTCCCGTCCTCCGACGTCCCGGCCGGGCAGGTGACCGCGGTGACCCCGGTCGGCGACCTGACACGGGGAGCCTCCGTGGAGGTCGCCTACGCCGTGCCGCCGGTCGTCGTCCCCACGACGCCGCCGCCCGCCGACACCGGGGCCGTTCCGCCCGCGCCAGGGAACGGAAAAGGGAACGGCAACGGGCACGGCAACGGGAACGGGAACGGGAACGGGGACGGGAACGGGGACGGGGACGGGAAGAAGGACGACTGACCTCAGGCGGCGCTGTGCCGGGCCTCGCTCGGCGGGAGCATCGACTGCAGGCGCACCCGGATGGCGCGCGGGTTGGTGCCCTCGAAGATCTCGGTCACGCCCTCGAGGAGCAGGTTCATCTGGGCGATCCGCAGGTCGCTGTTCCGGATGATCTTCACGCTCATCGGCAGCCAGATGAAGTTCGCCGACAGCACGCCCCAGAGCGTGGCGACGAACGCCGTCGCGACGAGGGGGCCCAGGACATCGGGGTCCTGCAGGCTCTGCAGCACCTGCACCAGCCCGATGACCGTGCCGATGATGCCGATCGTCGGCGCGTAGCCGCCCATCTTGGCGAAGAAGCGGGCGGCCACCCGGTCCTCCGTCCGGTGCGCCGCGACCTCGCCCTCGAGCACCGAGCGCAACTGCTCCAGGGGCACCCCGTCGACCGCCATCTGCAGTCCGTGGCGCAGGAACGGGTCCTGCAGGGCGGGGATCCGGTTCTCCAACGGCAGCATCCCCTCCTTGCGCGCCGTCGTGGCGAGATCGACCAGCAGGGCGATCAGCCGGCCGGTCTGGGGCGTCCGGTCGGCGGCGAAGGCCAGCCGGAACCACGAACCGATCCGGCGGACGTCGGCCATCGTCGAGCCCGCGATCGCGGCCCCGAACGTGCCGCCGAAGACCAGGATCAGCGGTGGCAGCAGGACGACCGCCAGCGGGTTCGCACCCTCCAGCAGCATCATCGCCAGCAGCGCGCCGAGGGCCATCACCATCCCGAGAAGCGTGGCCGGGTCCATCGGGTCAGTCCTCGTCGGTGTCCGGGGACCGGAGGCTTGCGTCGGCACCGTCGCCGTCGCGGCTGCGCGCCCGTCGCTCCACCCGCAGCTTCGTCCGGTGCTCGGCGACCTCGGCGATCCCGCCGTACAGCCGCTGCTGGGCGACCAGGAGAACCGCGCGGTGGTCCTGGATGCTGCGGAGCAGCTGGTCGAAGGGCTCGGAGACCACGTACTTGGTGCCGTCGACGAGGTGCACGACCGTGTCGGGGTTGGTCTCGATGCGTTCGATGGCCTCGGGGTCGACCGAGAAATGCTCGCCGTTACGGCAGGTGACAGCGATCACGGAGCGGTCCTTCCGCTCAGGCGGGGTAGCGGACCCCGGCGGCGCCTGTCAGGGCTCTCTCCCCATCGGCCGCGCGCCGCATCTCCTGTAGTCGAACGAGGACGGGCCGCCCTTTTCGGGTGACGGCGAATCGCCTGGTCGGGCGGTCAGAACCCGAACAGCAGCCCGAGCCCGCCGATGGTGAACGCCACCATCACCAGCACCAGCGGCAGCTGATCGGACGCGCGGGCCCGCCGGGCCGACAGCAGCGCCCGCTCGTGCGCCAGCGTCACGCCCACGACGTGTCCGGCGATGACCGCGCCCACCTGGACGAGGGCGATCAGCTCGGAGCTCACGGCGGTCAGGTCGACGACGTTGCGGTAGGTGCCGAAGAGGTCGACGCCGGCCAGCCCGAACGGATTGCTGGCCAGGATCCACGTCGTCTGACCGTCGAGCACCAGCAGGCTGAAGTAGTGGGCGACGGTGTAGCCGAGCGCGATGGGGACGACGGTCGCGGCGTACCGGCGCGGCTGGACCTCGGGGGGTTGGCCGGCCAGCCGGCCCGAGACCCGGGTGCCCAGGACGTAGAGGCCGGCGACCAGCGCGATCATGACCGCCAGGCCGGCCGTGCCGGAGGCGATGTCGTTCCCCCGCCCGGGGCCGGTCTGCCAGAACACGGTCCGGGACAGTCCGTCGAAGGCGGTCGAGCCCAGCAGCACCACGACCACGGCGGCCAGTCCGCGCGTCGCCGGGGTGGCGAGCGCGTTGGCCAGGGGATCGCGCACGACGAGGCGGCCGTCGTCCCGCCGTCCCCACGGGGAGAGCCGGGCGAGAACCGTGGAGTAGACCTCGAAGCCGTCGCCGGCGGCGAACCAGCCCTCGCCGAACCATGCCGCCAGCGCGAGGTGCACGGCCGCGTAGCCGATGAGGAAGGTGGCCACGATGGCGGGCGCCGAGCGGTTCGGGTGCACCAGTTCCAGCCACAGGAAGGCCACCAGTGAGACGGCGGCCGGCCACAGCCCGAGCGCCGGCAAGCGTCCGGCGCCGGGCGGTGGGGGCAGGAGCCCGCGCAGGGCGCGGTAGAGGAGGCGGAGCGGATTGGCGATCCGCCAGATCGGCCCGAGCAGCAGGCTCGCGGGCACCAGGCCCACCCAGAAGGTCACGTAGAGCACCCATGGGGCGAGGTTGCGCCGGGTGTCCTCGGGACCGGCGACGGCGACGGCGAGGACGAGGACGGCGCCGGCCAGGGTGATCGCCTGCAACCCGGAGCGGAGACCTTCCGCGTCGACCACCCGCTGGACCGTCTGCGGCAGCGGCCGTCCCGAGGCGGCCCCGCCGAGCCGCGGCGTTCGCCAGAACAGCAGCAGGACGGCGAAGCTGATCAGGATCGCCGCGCCCGCCCCGTAGAGCGCGAAACCGATCGGGATGGGCAGGTCGGTGCGCGAACCCACCCCGTGTGCAAGGACCTTCACGACACCTGCAGCGTCAGCAGCACCGTTCCGGCCTCGTGCAGTTCCACCTCGAAGACCCCCGGCACGCCTGCGTCGAAGGAGAGCTCTGCGGGGGTTCCCGGGGTCAGCTCGGCCTCGACGTCGTAGCCGTGCACGTGCACCACGTCGGCGACGTCGCTGGTGACGACCAGCGTCACCGCCGTACCGACGTCGAGGGGTACCCGCCCGGTGTCCCCGCGCACCTGCCCGCCGGCGATGGAGACCTCGATCCGCTGACCCTGCGCGGCGCGGGGGGCGCTGTCGGACGGCGGCGCGCTCGCCGTGCTCGTTCCCGTACCCGCCGCGGGGGAGGGGGCGGTTCCGGCGCAGCCGGTCAGGGCGAGGACCGCCGGCAGCACCAGCAGGGCAGCGCAGGACCGGGCGGGAGGAACGGACATGAGGGCTCCCGGGTCGGCGGGCGTCAGCGGGTGCCGAGCGTGCTCCGCGTCACGGCGGACTCGTCGGCGGGGCTGTCGGGGAAGGGCTCGCGGACGCTCGCCAGCCGGGCGTAGCGGCCGACCCCCCAGGCGATCGCGGCGATGAGCGCCAGGGTGCAGGCCAGGACCACGAGGTTCGCCATGGCCCACAGGCCGCCACCGGAGGACTTCAGCTCCCGCTGCAGGATCTCGATCTCCGGGATGGCGCCGCGGGTCATGCCGTCCTCGGCCTTCAGCTCGGCCGCGGGGATGGCCGCATCCTCGGGGAGGTAGATGGGGACGGCGCTCAGCATCCGGCCGTCGTGCACCCGGAGCAGCGCCTTCCAGTCGTCGTGGACGGGGATCGGCTGGGTGGTCCGGTACTGGCCCTCGCCGGTCTTCTCCAGGGCGTCGACCACCAGTCCCTGGCCCTGCCACGAGGTGATCTGCACCCACGACGGGTCGTCGAGGGCGTCGGCCGGGTTCAGCGCGACGGTGATGTTCGCCGTGCCCGGTTCGGCGGCCTCCTCGATGCCGAACGTCGCCTCGAGGTCGTCCGGCACGGTGGCCAGCAGGCCGTTGGTCACGCACGCGGCGAGGACGACGAGGGAGCCCACGAGGACGCTGCGGGTCACCGCCGGGCGGGGCATCCGACGGCGCAGCCCGGAGGCCAGCAGCCCGCCGAGGAGGCCACCGGCCACGCCGCCGGCGATGGCCATGAGGGTGCCCTCGACGAGGATGTCGCTGCCCCAGGAGAGGGTCTGGGTGAGGTGCGTCCAGCCCCATTCGGTGGCCTGCCCGACGGTGCCGACGGCGACCCCCGCGACGGCGCCGAAGACGACGGGGCGCCGGACCAGTGGCACCGCCAGCGCGAGGAGCTCCACCGCGATCGCCGAGCCCAGGTACAGCGGGAACATGGGCACGATCTCGCCGAAGACCGGCCCGACGATGATCGCGATGCCGCCGCGGATGACGAGGAAGAACGCGGTCGCGGCAAGCGCGCCACCCCGACCGATGAACAGCCGGGCGGCCACCAGGGCCATTCCGGCCGCTCCGGCGATCATGAACGGCTCGAGGACCAGCCGGAACTGGGGGACGTCGAAGTCGTACTCGCCCTGGAACACCGACAGCCCGAGCAGCAGCCCGCCCATGGCCGAGGCCTGGCGGACGAACCGGGTGATGCTGCCGACCTTGCGGTCGCCGTCGTCGGTGGACAGACCGCCGTGCCCCTCCTGCTCGAGGACCAGCAGGCCGATGATCGACAGACCCGCGCCCGTGATGAGCATCAGGTGCGTGGGGCCCCAGAGCGTCACGTCCTGGCCGAAGAGCCGGTGCCAGACGTCGTCGAGCGGGAACCCGAGCAGCGCGTAGAAGCCGGCGCCGGTGAGCAGGATGCCGCCCACCGGCACGTCCCAGCCGCGGATGAACCGGACGGCGGCCGGCCCGGGCTTCTCGTCCAGCGGCATGGCGCAGGCGAAGATGCCGCCGGCGAAGACACCGAAGAGCCCGAAGAGGATCAGGTAATGGGCGGGGTTGGCCAGGGGCCCCTCGTCGCGGCCCACACCGATGTGCAGCGAGATGTCCCAGAGCATGCCCAGCAGCGCCACCAGCAGCGACAGCGTGGTCAGGACCGTCGGGAGCGCGACCCACGGCGGCACGCCGGTCGCCTTGCCGAGGCGGGTGCCGATCCTCGTGAGGACGGCGGACCGTCGCGTCCGGTGCAGGAAGACGAGGCCCAGCAGCACAGCGGTCAGGCCGAGGCCGATCCCGGTCGCCAGGATCACCTCGCCGATCGCGGCACCCCCGGCCGGACGTGTGTCAGCGGCAAGCAGCACGGAACCTCCTGAGGCCATGGGGTATGGAACACCCATCACGGTGACATCGACAACTGATACATAGAACGAGCGGTTTACCGTGGGGTTCTGTCGAGAAGGAGGTGTCCGTGGTCACCGACGCGCGGGCCGGGCCCTCCGGCGAGGACGACGACCGCGAGTTGACGGTCGACGAACTGGCCGCCCGCGTGGGCGTCACCGTGCGCAACCTGCGGGCCTACTCCGCCCGCGGCCTGCTGCCGGCGCCGCGGATGGTGGGGCGTACCGGTTACTACGGCCGCGAGCACGTGGCCCGGCTGCTGCTGGTGCGCGAGATGCTTGCCGAGGGCTACTCGCTGGCGATGATCGAGCGGACGCTCGCCGCGGCGCCGCGGACCGCCAGTTCCACGACGCTCGCCCTCCACCGCGCGCTGCTGGCCCCGTGGCTGCCGCCGGAAGCAGAGACGCTGACCGGTGCGGAGCTCGCGGCGCGAGCCGGTGTGCCCGAGAACGAGGCGCTGGTGGATCGGCTCGCGGAGCTGGGGCTGGTCGAGCGGCTGGAAGAGGGCCGGCTGCGGGTGCTGGATCCGGCCCTGCTCGCGGCGGGACTGCAGGTGGTGAGCCTCGGGGTGCCGCCGGACGACCTGATCGACGCACAGACGCGGGTCAACGAGCACGTGCGCGAGATCGCGCAGACCTACGTGCAGATGTTCCTGGCGTCCGGCTGGCAGGCGTTCGTGGACGCCGGCACCCCGCCGGAGCGCTTGGAGCGGGCCCGGGACATGGTCGGGCGGTTGCAACCGGCAGCGGCCCAGGCGCTGCTGGCCGCCTTCCGTACCGAGATGGCCGCCGCAGTGGCCGACGCCGTCGAGACGGTGCTCAGTCGGCTCGAGGTGGGGGAGTAGGCAGCTCCTCGCGCTCCATCCCCGCGCGACGGGCGTCCTCGGCCTCCTCCTGCGCGCTCAGTCGGCGGTCCCGCACCACGGCGAACACCACCAGGCCCACCAGGATGGCGGCGGGGACGAAGAAGCCCAGCGTGCCGAGCACCTTCAGCCCGTCGGTCGCCAGCACGTCCAGGGAGCTCGGCATGAGGCCATGTGACACCGTTCGCTGACGAGGTGTCAAACGCAGTGATCAGTCGGCGGCCGACGACCTGCTCCGGACGACGAGTGCCAGCGCGCCCGTGGCCAGCGCGGTGCTCCAGGCGAGCTGCAGTTCCACCAGGCGCCACGACGGCGTTCCACCGAGCAGCACGGCGGCGCCGATCGGGAGCGCGCCGACCAGGCCCACGTCGATCCCGTTGAGGAGGGTGGCGCCCACACCCACCGGCACGGCGCCCATCGGGGTCGACATGACCGCCCCGCCCCAGTTCCGCCGCAGGTCGTGTGGCGGTCGCTCACCGATCCACTCGACGCCGCCGCCCGCACCTGGCTCCACCTGCTCGACGACGAGGTGGCGCCGCGCGTCCTGGTCGCCGAGGAGCCGGACCTGGTCGTGTGGTCCTCGCTGTGGCCACGTCGTCCGGACGACGTCGTCCGGTTCGAGCTACGACCGCTGTCCGGCGGAACGGCGGTCCGCTGGACGATGACGACGGACGCCGAGCCGCCGGACGACAGCGCGACCGGCCACCTGCGATACCGGCTGAACCACCTGCTCTGGGCAGATCTCCGGTTGTCCTACGGCCAGTGAGGCCGTTCGGTCAGGGCGTCTCGGTCGTCAGCTGGGCGGCCAGGTACTGGGGGAGGCCGACCCGCTCGATCGCGGCCAGCTGGGCCTCGAACCAGTCGGCGTGCTTCTCCTCGTCCCGGACCATCTCCTCGAAGACGGCGGCGGTTCCATGGTCGCCGAGGTCGTGGCACTCCTGGGCCGAGGCGTTGAACTGGGCGACGGCGGCCTTCTCGCTGTCGAGGGCGAGCACCAGCATCTCCTCGGCGGTCTCGCCGACGCGGATGGCCCCGAGGCGCTGCACGTTGGGGTGGCCGTCGAACAGCAGGACGCGCTGGATGAGCGCGTCGGCGTCGCGCATCTCGTCGATCGACAGGTCGTAGAAGACCTTGCCGAGCTTGGCGAGCCCCCAGGCGTCGAGCATGCGTGCGTTGAGGAAGTACCCGTTGGTGACGGTGAGCTCGAAGGTGAGTGCGTCGTTGAGGAGCTCCACCACGCGGGGGCTAACGGGCTGCACCGGCCACTCCCAGTTCTCGCTCGACGGCTCCCGAGGTGTTCCGCTCGGCCCGGACGGGGCAATGCTGGCACACCAGGTCGCGCAGCGAGCTGATGCAGTTTCCGCAGGTGCGGCCGGCGCCGGTGTCCCGCGCCACGTCGGCGACGCAGCGGGCGCCGTTGGCGATGGACTCCATGATGTCCCGGTCGGTCACCACGTTGCAGTGACACACGTACATGACAGCCGCCTTACCGCCGAACGGGAACAGGGTCCACATCCCGGAGATCCGGCCCCGGGCACTGGATACAGAGGTTAGCCTGACCTAACTCATCCTCGTCAAGTGCGCTGGTCATCGCGACGTCCTAGGTTCGGCGCATGACCGATCTCGCGACCCGGGCGCGCACCCTGCTCGACCTGCACACCGCCCCGGAGATCCTCGTCCTCGCCAACGTCTGGGACGTCGTGTCCGCCCGGGTGGTCGCCGGCACCGAGGGCGTCCGTGCGCTCGCCACCGCGAGCCACTCGATCGCGGCGACCTTCGGCTACGAGGACGGCGAGAACATCCCGCTCGACCTGCACCTGGAGATGGTCGGGCGGATCGCCGCGGCCGTCGACCTGCCGGTGACGATGGATTTCGAGGCCGGGTACGGCGACGCAGGGGGCACCGCGCGTCGGGCCATCGGCGTGGGCGCGGTCGGCGGGAACCTGGAGGACCAGATGAAGCCGCTCGACGAGGCCGTCGGCGCGGTCGAGGCCGTCCTCGCGGCCGGTAGGGATGCCGGCATCGACTTCGTCCTCAATGCCCGCACCGACGCTTTCGTCCGGGCCGCCCCGGGCGCCGATCGCGCCGACCTCCTCGAGGAGGCGATCCGCCGCGGCCGTGCCTATCTGGAAGCCGGCGCACCGGTCGTGTTCGTACCCGGGGTCGCGGCGCGGGAGGAGATCGCCGCACTGGTCGACGCGTGGGGCCCGCGCAGGCTGGGCGTCATCAGTGCGCCCGGGCGTTCCCTCGCCGTCCGCGAGCTGGAGGAGCTCGGGGTGGCGCGGGTGTCGACCGGGCCGTTCACCCAGCGGGTCGCCCTCACGGCACTGCAGGACGCGACGACGGAACTCGTCGCCGGCGGAACGCTGCCGGCCGGCGCCCGCGCCCTGAACTGAGCCGGCCAGGCTCGGGAGCGGCGCCGGACGGGTAGGACGGCGGGCTCACCCAGCGGCCGACCTGCTCTGCCGAGCGCCGTGGGGGCTGCACAACAGCCTCGGCGAAGGAAGCACTGCTGCCCACATCGGGTGAGGACGTTCCCTCGACTCAAGCCTGGCGGGCCTCCTGCCGATCACCCGGTCAGGTGAACGGAGGGCTCAGCCTCCGCACCCCGACCGCATGTGTGAGGAGGACGGGTCGTGAGCGATCAGTCCGTGCTCGTCGTCGAGGACACCGACGAGATCCGCGAGCTCGTCACCACGGTGCTGCGCCGGGCCGGATTCGACGTCCGGGAGGCCAGCTCCGGCGCCGCGTGCCTGGAAGAGGTCCGCCGTGACGCTCCGGACCTCATCGTGCTTGACCTGGGTCTGCCCGACGCCGACGGCACCGAGGTCTGCCGCCAGATCCGGGCCGAGACGCAGTGCTACGTCCTGATGCTCACCGCGCGGGCCGAAGAGGTGGACCTGCTCATCGGGCTCGCCGTCGGCGCCGACGGATACATGGCCAAGCCGTTCTCGCCCCGGGAGCTCGTGGCCCGCGTCCAGGCGATGCTGCGCTTCCCGCGGCAGGTCCCGGCTCCGGCTGCGGCGCCGGCCCCGGCGGAGGAGACGGTCCGCCGGCTCGCCGAGCTGGAGGTCGACGAGGAGACCCGCGAGGTCCGCGTCGACGGCTCCGTCGTCGACCTCACCCGCACCGAGTTCGACCTCCTCGCCGCCCTGGCCTCCCGGCCCGGGCGGGTGCTGCAGCGGGAGACCCTGCTCCGCGAGGTCTGGCAGACCGACTGGGAGGGCAACCTCCGGCTCGTCGAGGCGCACATGTCCAACCTGCGCCGCAAGCTGCTCGCGGCCGGGCTCAGCTCGCCGGAGATCCGGACCGTGCGCGGGGTGGGTTACCGGCTGGTGGCCTGAGCCGCCGCGCTTCCCCACGACGAGACGCACGGACGGAGGAGCCCCCCGCGGATGCGGGGGGCTCCTCCGTCGTTCGGGCCGGTGTCAGGCGCCGGCGAGAGCCAGTGCCTGGAGCTGGACAACGCGGGCGTGGGCCATGACGCCACGTCGGGCGTCGGCGGCGATCGCCCGGCAGACCGAGGCCACCTCCGGATGGCCGAGCTGACCGCTGGTGCCGGCCAACGTGTGCGCGGCCGAGACGACTGCCGTGCTGTCACCGGATCTGGTGCCGCTGGCGATCGCCGAGAGGCGGGCCGGCAGGGCATTGACGTACATCTCCTGGAGCCGGTCCATCAGCTCGGCGTCGAGGTCCTCGCCGTGCAGGTCCTCGGCGTCGTGGACCTCGGTGGGTGAGCCCTGCGCAGCCGGCCCCGTGGTCCGGCTGCGCAGGAAGTCGAGGAGGATGCCGGCGTCCACCGGCTTGGCCAGGCAGGCCATGGCTCCGGCAGCCGCCGACGCCGCACGGACGCTGTCCGTCGGATCGGACGTGACGACCAGGAACCGGGCCCTGGAGCCGTTCCGCCGCATCCGGCGGAGCATGGCCGGACCGTTCTCGCCCGGCATCGAGACGTCGGTGACGACGAGATCGAAGTCGGCGGTGACGGACTGGCGCATGGCGTCCTCAGCGCTGACGGCCTCGCTGACCTGCCACCCGCCGAGGCGGAGGAGTCCAGCGACCCGGCGACGGGCGTCGGCCTCGTCGTCGACGACCAGGGCGGTCAGCACGACAGCTCGCCGATCGAGGCCCGGGTGATCGAGGTCCAGCCGTAGTCGGTGTGCGCCGCGACGATGACGTGCATCGAGTAGGCGGAGGCGTTGTAGAGCGACATCGTGGTGGACCACGTGGTGGCGGCCTGCAGGGGCACTGCCTGCTCGTAGCCGTCGCTGTAGACGACGGTGAGCAGGTAGCCGTCGACGCGGGCCGTCGTGCTGGCCGGCCAGGAGGCCGACAGGGTTCCGCTGGTCTTGGTGCAGGTCATGGTGGCGGTGACCGAGGCCGGTGCGGCGACGGTGGCCGTGGTGACCTGCATGGAGGGCACGCTGACCTTTTCGCTGAAGGACGCCTGGGCCGGGTGAGCGGGGCCGAGGCCGCCGAAGACGGCGGCGACGGTGAGGCCCAGCAGGAGCAGGGTGCGTCGGGTGCGGGTCATGCCTGGTCCTCCTCACGGGTGGGGCGCCAGATGCTGAGCAGGAGCCAGCCGACGAGCAGCGTCGGGGCGCCGTAGAGCAGCACAGGAGCGATCATCGGGGTGCGCAGGGCCTGGATCACGTTGCCGACCTCGGGGACGACGGCGCGTACCTGGTAGGCGGTGTCGCCCTGCAGCATGGCGACCCAGGGGTCGTTCGCCTCGTTCGCGTCGCCCTTGGTCTGCACCGTGAGGGCGCCGGCCGGGTTCCGCTCCACCGAGACGACCCGGTGGGTGACGACGCGGTGGTCGTCGATCGGGATGTGGTACGTGATCACCATGCCCTCGGTGACGTCATCGACCGAGATCGGCGTGACGATGGTGATGTCACCCGGCTCGATCTCCGGCGCCATGCTTCCGGTCAGCATGGTCATCGTGCGGTATCCGAAGACGTGCGGTCCGACGGCCAGGACGGCGAAGGCCACGAGCGCGAGCCCCAGTACTCCACGGACCAGCCACGGGGTCAGGCGACCCACGATGCGGCGGGTCAGGCCTGCCCAGCGGGCGGCTGCGGAGCGGGTGTCCTCGGCCGGGGGCAGCGAAGCTGCTGCCCCCGGGCGACGGACAGGGAGGACTGCGGTCATGACTGATTCTCCGGTGTGGTCGTCAGGCCGGATCAGCGGGCGGTGCCGGCGCGCTGGACACCCGTGAAGCTCAGGCTCAGCGTGGAGGACTTGCCCTGGAAGGTGTTGTCGGCGCTCACGGGCAGCGAGACCGAGAAGACGAGGAAGTCCTTGCCGCCGGCGTTGAGGGAGGCCGGGTTGACGAGGCCGCCGCTGTTGACCGCAGGGCCGTTGACGAGCGTCGTGGTCGTGCCGCCACAGGTGTAGGTGGGCGCCGAGGCGGTGCCGCCCTGGGTCCAGGCCACCGAGCAGGACTTCAGCGACAGCTGCAGGCCGTTGACGGTGTCCGTGGTGAGGACGCTGCCGACGGTCGCGGTCGAGGAGAAGTTGACCGAGCTGAGCGCGGCGCTGCCGTCGTTGACCAGGGTCAGGGCGCGGGTGATCGAGTCGCCGGGCACGAAGCCGGCCGTGGTGACCGGAACGGTGTAGCCGGTCTGGGCGACGTCGATGGAGAGGGTGCCCGACTGGATGGTCGTGTCGACGGGCGTGGTGCTGTCGGTGAAGGTACCGAAGGTCCCCATGCCGGCGACCGCAGCAGCGGTGCCGACGATGGCGAGCGAGCCGACGACCTTGCGGGCGTTGGCGCTGCCGGTGATCTTGCGGAAGTTGGTGCTCATGTCCGTGTCTCCCTGTGTCCGGTGCGGTCACCGGTGTTCCGGCGACAGGGAGAACTCTGCGGCCCCAACCGCAGGCCACCCGCCAGCGTTCCGCAAGGAATCCGCAAGGCTTCAGCGAAGAAACCACAGGTCGGAGGGTTGTCCCGACGAGCGGGGCCCGAAGGGTCCCCGAGGAGGGGCGAAGACGCGCGGCTCAGAAGAGGTGAGCGCCAGAGCCGCGGCATCAGAAATGAGGTCGCGTGCGACGTGCCGTGAGGAGGGGGCCCGAAGGGTCCCCGAGGAGGGGCAGGGGCGCTCAGCGCCGCTGGGGGACGGCTCGTGGCCGCGGTGTCGCGACGAGCGGGGCCCGAAGGGTCCCCGAGGAGGGGCAAAGTCGGCTCAACGCA